>CALMGB010000404.1:3826-11496 GCA_937863535.1 uncultured Caulobacteraceae bacterium | reverse complement strand
GGCCAGGAATACGCCGCCCCGACAGCTTCCGCCCCAGCATCCCCCGAGGCGGCGGGAGCGTCGGGACCTGTCGACACCGCGCGTACGCTGCGGGTCGACAACGGCTCCGCCCCGCGCCGACATCATCGCCGTCCAGCCCCCGCCCCGGTGGAGTGAGCCCGTGACCCTCATTGATCGACCCACCCTGCTGCAGAATCCGGGCGGCCACGTCCGCGACGCCGACGACGACCAGATGCGGCTGGAATGCGGGGTGTTCGGCGTCTGGAACGTCGCTGAGTCCAGCGCCATCACTGCGCTCGGCCTGCACGCCCTGCAGCACCGGGGGCAGGAGGCCTGCGGCATCGCCAGCTTCGACGGCCAGCTGTTCCATACCGAGCGGCACATGGGCCATGTGGGCGAAGCCTTCTCGGGCCTGGAGCTCGTCCACCGCCTGCCCGGCCGCTACGCCATCGGCCATACCCGCTACGCCACCTCCGGCGCCAGCGTGCTCCGCAACGTCCAGCCGATGTTCGCCGACCTGGAAGCGAGCGGCATCGCCATCGCCCACAACGGCAATCTGACCAATTTCCGCGCCCTGCACACCCAGCTCGTAGCGGAGGGTTCGATCTTCCAGTCGACCTCCGACAGCGAAGTGATCCTGCACCTGGTGGCCCGTTCCCGCAAAGGCTCGATGGAGGCGCGCTTCATCGACGCCCTGTCGCGAATAGAGGGCGGTTACGCGCTGCTGGCGCTTACAAATGAGTGCCTCATCGGCGCGCGCGATCCCCTCGGAATCCGGCCGCTGGTGCTGGGCGAGCTGGACGACGCCTATGTGCTGGCCTCGGAAACCTGTGCGCTGGAGATGATCGGCGCCAAGTTCGTGCGCGATATCGAGCACGGCGAGGTGGTGGTGATCTCCGGCAAGCGCACCATCCGCTCCTCCCGGCCCTTCCCGGCGGCGCGGGCGCGGCCCTGCCTGTTCGAATACGTCTATTTCTCCCGCCCAGACTCGGTGGTGAACGGCCGCTCCGTCTACGACGTGCGCAAGCGCATGGGCGCGCGCCTGGCGGAGGAGACCGGGGTGGACGCCGACGTGGTGGTCCCGGTGCCTGACTCAGGCGTGCCCGCGGCGCTGGGTTTCGCCCAGGCCAGCGGCATCCCCTACGAGCTCGGCATCATCCGCAGCCACTACATGGGCCGCACCTTCATCCAGCCGACGCAAGGTGTGCGCGAACTCGGCGTGCGGATGAAGCACAGCCCCAACCGCCAGGTGCTGGAAGGCAAGCGCGTGGTGCTGATCGACGACTCCATCGTGCGCGGCACCACCTCGCGCAAGATCGTCCGCATGGTGCGCGAGGCGGGCGCCCGGGAAATCCACTTCCGCTCCGCCAGCCCGCCGATCAAGTGGCCGGACTTCTACGGCATCGACATGCCCGACCGCGACAAGCTGCTCGCCGCCCGCAAGACCTTGGCCGAGATGCAGGAGATGCTGGAAGTCGACAGCCTGGGCTTCCTGTCGGTGGACGGGCTCTACCACGCCATGGACGCCGGCCCGCGAGACCCGGTGCACCCCCAGTTCACCGACCACTACTTCACCGGCGAGTACCCCACTCGTCTGCTAGACCGCGAGATCGCGGAGGGCCGGAACGATCCGGGGGAACGCCAGCTATCGCGGCGCGTGACGGCTGGACCCCCGCCAGTTAGTTGCCCCGCTCATCCCGGCGAATGCCGGGACCCAGGTCGTATGGTGTTCACGATTGGGATTCCCGCACGGCGCTCTAGCCGCAACGCTTTTCAATCCGGGTCCCGGCATTCGCCAGGATGAGCGGTAGTGAAGGCGCGGTGCACGCTCCCCTTTAAGGCCTGTGAATGCCCGATCCCAAGTTCCTCAATGACAAGATCGCCCTGGTCACCGGCGCCTCGCGCGGCATCGGCTACGCCCTGGCGCTCGGGCTCGCAGAGGCTGGCGCCCATGTGATCGCCACCGCCCGCACCCAGGCCGGGCTGGAAGAGCTGGACGACGCCATCCTGGCCGCCACCGGCGCTCACGCCACCCTGGTCCCGCTGGACATCACCGACGGAGACGGCCTCGACCGGCTTGGAGCGGCCCTCTACGAACGGTTCGGCAAGCTCGACATCCTGGTCTCCAGCGCCGGGGACCTCGGCCTGCTCACCCCGTTGGCGCACCTCGATCCCAAGGTCTGGGAGCGCGCCCTGGCGGTGAACGCCACCGCGACCTTTCGGCTGATCCGCGCCGTGGACCCCCTGCTCCGCCAGGGCGAGGCCGGCCGCGCCGTCTTCCTGACCACCGGCGCCGCCACCGCGCCCCGGGCCTTCTGGGGCGCCTACGCCGCCAGCAAGGCGGCCCTGGAGAGCCTGGTGCAGGTCTATGCCGACGAGGTGGATACCACCGCCATCCGCTGCACCCTGCTGAGCCCCGGCCCGCTTCGCACCCGCATGCGCATGCAGGCCTTCCCGGGCGAGGACCCCGCCGACCTCACCCCGCCCGAGGCGCTAATCCCGCTCCTGCTGGAGCTGGTGACACCCGGCGGCGAGCCGCCGCTCCGCGCCAGCTTCCCCGCCTGGCGAAAGCAGCACGGCGAGCAGGGTGCAATCCACGCGTGCGCCTTGGAGAGCTGAACAGTCCTTGGGTGGCAATTGCGCGGCATCTAGGCGCAACCTGGAGTGTTGAAGCTTTCGCCTGATCCGACAGGCTGAACCCGCAGTATCGGGGGGCAGTATGTTCGATGGGGAGCCGCCGCGCGAGCCTCGCCCGCTCTCGCGCTACTGGCTGGTCACCACCGAAGCGCCGGGCAGCGGCGGCATCGGCGTCTACACCCATCAAACCGCCGCCATGCTCGCCGCCCGGGGCGTCTTGGTCACCGTGCTCCACCACGATCCGCAGGTGCACGACCCCATCTGCGGCTTCCGTGACGGCTATCGGCTCATCCGCTTCGCCAGCCGCGGCCTGGACCGCCGCCCCATCGCGCACACCAACCTGCAAGGCCCCCTTCGGACCGCCCGGGAGGCCGGGGAGGTGGTCCGGGCCCTGGTCGCGTCCGAGGGCGCCCCGGACGTGGTGGAGTTCCAGGACTATGGCGCCCTGGCCTGGGACTTCCTGAAGCACCGCCTCTTCCATCCGGAGATGGACTGGCCGCCGGTGGTCCTGACCGCCCACCGGCCGCACCTGCACTGCGTGATCACCGACGGCGACAGCCCGCATGAGCACCGCACCGCCTTCCTGGGCGGGGTGGAGCGCTGGTGCTACGCCGCCGCCGACGCGGTGTTCGCGCCCTGCCGGTTCATCGTCGGCGCACTGGACGCCTTGGGCTTTCCGGTCGGGCGGGCGCAGGTGGTGCGCAACCCGTTCGATCCCGACCTGCTCGCCCCGCCCGGCCACGATCTGGTTCCGGAGGCGCTGGAGCTGTCACGCGCCCTGCATACGCCTTCGGAGCCCGTGCTTTTCCTCGGCAAGCTGCAGGCCCAGAAGGGCGCGCCCGACCTGCTCGCAGCGCTCGACGCCCTCCACACCGAAGGCGAGGCGCCGCCCTGCTGGCTGTTCGGCCGTGACGCTTTCCTGAGCGGGACGGCCACCACAGCCTACGACGCCCTGGAGCGACGCCACCGCCGCCTCTTCGCGACAGGCCATGTCCGGTACTTCGGCGGCCACCAGGCAGGCGACCTGCGACGGCTCTGCGCCGATCACCCGATCGTGGCCCTGCCCTACCGGGAAGACTGCCTGCCCTACGCCTTCATCGAAGCGGTGCTTTGCGGAGCCCTGCCACTCACGAGCGCGAACGGCGGCCAGGCCGAGCTGATCCCGGCCGAGCTTCGTGAGCAGCTCACCGCCGAGGTGACGCAGCCGGACGCCTGGATCGCCAAGCTGCGCCGCCTGCTGGACATGGGCGCCGCCGAACGGGCGCGGTTGTCCCTACGCCTGAAGGCCAGCGTAGGCGCCGAGACGGACCCGGACGCCGTGTTCGCCGAGAAGTCCGAGGCGCTGCGACGCGTACGGGCTGACTGGACCCCCGCGGACTACCCGTTCGTACATCCGGAGGCGCAACGGTTCGGCGCGCCGGAGCCCGCCCGACGCCGCGCCCTGGCCGAGGCCGTCCCGCAGCGCGGAGCCACCCGCCAGGTCAGGACCGCAGGCCCGCAAGCCCGTCCCGGGCCGGATCTGGTTTCGGTCATCGTCCCCTACTTCGACATGCAGGCCCATGTGGACGAGACGCTGGCCTCCATCGAGGCGCAGGACCACACGGCCATCGAGGTGGTGATCGTGGACGACGGCTCCCCCTCCGCCGAGGCGCGCGCCAAGCTCGACGTCATCCTGGCCCGTCCGCGCCGCTTCCCGACACAGGTGCTGCGCAAGACCAACGGCGGCCTGGCCGACGCCCGCAACGCCGGCGCAAAGCTCGCCCGCGGCGACTACCTCTACTTCCTGGACGCCGACGACATCATCCATCCGAGCACCCTCAGCCGCTCGCTGGCGGTGCTGAAGCGCTTCCGCAACGTCGGTTACGTGGGCGCGGGCCTGAAGGAGTTCGGCGAGAGCGAGGGGGAGTGGACCGTCTTCGACATCGACGGCCCCTACATCGGCTTCCACAACCTGCAGATCTGCGCCTTCCTGGTGCGGTCTGAGGCCTGGCTGGCCCACGGCGTCAACGACCCCGGCATGACCCTCGGCATGGAGGACTACGCCAGCCACGTCTCCATGTTCGCCGCCGGCGTGCGCGGGGTGGCGCTGCCGGAGACCCTGTTCAGCTACCGCAAGCGGCCGGGCTCCATGTCCAAGGCCTTCGACGCGCATGGCGTCGCTTACCTGTACCGGCGGGTGTGGCAGGCCCACCCAGACCTTTTCCGCCGCTTTGGGCCCGAGCTGGCGGGCCTGCACGCCGAGAATGGGCACGGCGCGCTGGCGCCCTCGGTCTGCGAACCGAGCCCACGCCACGAGGGCCTGTTCGGGCGCGACATTCCCGCCCTGGAGGAGATCGCCGACGGGCTGGAGGCCTCGGCCTCTCGCGAGCAGCTGGCGCGGGCCTTGCGAGCGCGCGCCTGGGCCGGTGGTGCGGAGTGGGACTATACCGCAGGACGGCTGCTGCTGGCGCTGGACCAGGCGCCCGCCTTCGCCCGCTCGCTGCTGCTGGCGGCCTTCAGGGCCAAGCCGAAGAACGGTTGGTTCCAGCTCTACGCCATCATCGCGGAGTTGCGCGACGGTCGGATCGGGGCGGCGCACGCATTCTGGACGGACGACTTCGACGCCTTCTGCAAGGCGGAGGCCGGCGCTGTCGGCTGGATCGCCGAACTTGAGGCCGTGCGTGGTTTTCCCCATGTCACACAGGCCCTGCAGGCCTGGTGGGGCGAGCGTATCGGCCTACGAGCCGAGCTGCCACCCAACCATCTGGACAGCCGCCCCGCCGCGTTCGGCGGCGCGTTCGCCGAGCTCCACGGCGCGCTTGAAACATTGCGTGCCGAACGCCTCCGGCCTGATCGGAGCCAGGTCGGCGGCGCGGAAGATGCGGTGCGCCGCGTCGCCGCACAACTCTCCGAGCAGGCTGTCGAGGCGCTGCTCACGCGCTGGGCGCGGACGTGGCGCAGCTCCGTCGCGATACGGGCCGGCGGCCGGACCCTTGCACGACCCACCTACTGGGGCGGCGCGGCTGACGCCTATCTCGGGCCCCAAAGCCCGTCCGAAAGGCCGCTTTCTCCAGCCGAGGCGGCGGATCGGCAGGCCTGGGCGAACCTGCGGCAAGGCTCTCGATCAATGACCATCCCGATCGTGCAAGCCGTCACCCGGCGCCTGCGGTCGAGGGTGCTGACGCGGACGCCCTGACCGGCGTTTGCCAGACGGCCGTCAGTTAGCGTCCACCGCTTGGCGCACGCTGTCGATGACGTAGTCCTGGGTCGCGGGGTCCAGGTCGGCTGAGATCGGCAGGCTGAGGACACGCCCCGACTTCGCCTCGGTGACGGGCAGGCCGCCCGGCGTCGGGCAGGCGGCATAGGCGACCTGCTGGTGCAGGGGCACCGGGTAGTAGACCGCCGTGGGCACGCCGAAGCCCTTCAGCCGCCTGACCACCTCGTCGCGGTTCTCGACCTCAATGGTGTACTGGGCCCAGGTGGAGACGCCGTCGGCGATCACGGCCGGCGTCGTCACCAGGCCGGCGAGCCCCGCGGCGTAGCGGTTCGCCGCAGCGTTGCGGCGCGCGAGGTCGTCGGGGAAAATGGTCAGCTTCTCGAGCAGGATGGCGGCCTGGAGCGTGTCCAGCCGGCTGTTCATGCCAACGCGGGTGTTCAGGTACTTGGCTTCGTGGGCGAAGTCGGCCGCGAGCGCATCGCTGGCCGTGGCCTTGCCATGCACGCGGATCGAGTCGATCAGCTCGGCCAGGCCGGCGTCATCCGTCAGGACCGCGCCGCCGTCGCCGTAGCAGCCGAGCGGCTTGGCGGGGAAGAAGCTGGTGGTGGTCACGTCGGCCCAATGCAGCGGATGCTCGCCGCCCAAGGTGCAGCCGAAGCCTTGGGCCGAGTCGGAGACGAGTTTCAGCCCGTGACGCGCGCATACCTCCGCCAGGGCTGGGTAATCGGCCGGCTGGCCAAACAGGTCCACCGCGATCACGGCGGCGGGCTTCAAACGGCCCTCCTTCAAAATCGCCTGCACCGCCCGCTCCAGGGCTGTGGGGTCCAGGTTGTAGGTGTCGGGTAGAATGTCCACGAAGACGGGCGTGGCGCCGGTCCAAGCCACCGCCTCCGCCGTGGCCGTGAAGGTGAAGCTCGGGCAGAACACCGCCTGCCCTACACCGATCTCCCAGGCCATGAGCGGAAGGGCCAAGGCGTCGGTGCCGTTGGCGCAGGACAAGGCGTGCCGGGCATGGCCGAAGGCGGCCAGCTGCCGCTCGAACTCGGCGACCTGCGGCCCCATGATCCACTGACCGGCGTTCACCGCGCCCATCACCGCGCGATCGATGCGGTCGCCGAGCCGACGGCGCTGGGCCATCAGGTCGATGAAGGCGATGGGCGTCACGGATGCGTTCACGACAGGCCTCAAGACGAGGCCCCGCGGCCCCCAGGAGGCGAGCTTATAAGCCGTCAGCGAACTCGCCTGGAACAGCCAGGGCTTCAAAAGCTGTTTCAGACCTCGCATGATCGCCCGACGCCTGTCGGCGCCGGAGCCTTGGATGGTGCGCCCGCCCACCCCCTCGACGCCCGAACAGCAAACGCCTCAGCCGCAAACGCCCGAGACCCTCGCCATCGCAGCCGAGCGGTTCGAGGCGTCGGGCGATCTGGTGAAGGCGCTGGAAGCCTACGAGGCCGCCCTTTCGCTGCCGCCTGGAGATGCAGCGCTGCTCTGCGGCCTCGCCCGGCTCGCCGGCCGCATGGAGATGACGGAGCAGGCCCTGTCGCTTTGGGAGCAGGTGCTGGCCATCGATCCCGCGTGGCTGGAGGCGCTGGACGGGCGTGGGCGCGCGCTTGCCGACCTGCATCGCTACCAGGAGGCGGTGGAGGCCCTTCGCCCCGCGATCCTGGACCATCCGCACGAGGCGAGGCTCTGGAATACGCTCGGCGTCGTGTTGAACCAGCAGGGCGATAGCTCCGCGGCCCTGACCTTCTTCGACGAGGCTGTGCGGCTGGAGCCCGGCTTCGGCCCCGGCCCGGTAAAACCCCGCGCCCGGGGGGGTGGCCAGGGGGGGGGGGGC
>CALMGB010000404.1:0-3816 GCA_937863535.1 uncultured Caulobacteraceae bacterium | reverse complement strand
CTGTACAACCGCGGCGACGTGCGCTTCGACCTGGGTGAGCTGGCCTATGCCGAGGCCGATTTCGACGCCGCGGCCCGCCACGCGGCGAGCCCATCTCAGACCGCCGTCATCGCCTTCGCTAGCGCCCTGCTCGCCCTGCACCGCGGCGAGCTTGGCGCCGGGTGGGACGCCTACGAGGCCCGGCTGAGCCCGGATCATCCCACCGCACCCATTTTCCAGGCGCCGGGCGGACCCTGGATCTCCGAAACGCCGCTGGAGAGCGCGCACCTGCTGGTGGTGGGGGAACAGGGACTCGGCGACGAGATCATGTTCGCGAGCGTGCTCGGCGACGTGTTCGACGCCCTGGGACCGAGCGGGCGGTTGAGCTTGGCGGTGGAGCCGCGGCTGGTGAGCCTGGTGCAACGGAGCTTTCCTCGCGCGAGCGTCACCGCGCACGCGACGGAGCGGCGAGGCGGCCGGGCGCATCGCAGCGCACCTGCCCTGCGCGAGGCGCAATCCGTGGACCTCTGGGCTCCGATGGGTTCCCTGCCCGGCCGTCTTCGGCGCCGGCTGGACGATTTCACGGGCGCGACGGCCTATCTTCAGCCTGACCCCGCGCGGGTAGCGCATTGGCGCGACTGGCTGGACGGGCGGCGCTCGGTGGGTCTGAGCTGGAGGAGCGGGCTGCTCACCGGCCGCCGGCGGCGGCATTATCCGGAGTTGGAGGCCTGGGCGCCCGTGTTCCAAGCGGACGCCCTCGCTTTCGTCAACCTGCAGTATGGAGCCACCGACGGGGAACTGGCGAAGTTGGAGGCGCTGAAGGGCGGGCCCGTGCTCATCCCGCCCGACCTCGACCTGCGCAACGACCTGGACGATCTGGCCGCCCTCTGCACCGCCCTGGACCTGATGATCAGCGTTCCGAACGCTACTGCGGCCCTGGCCGCCGCATGCGGCGCGCAGGTTTGGTTTCTGGGCGGCCCGGCCGCTTGGACGCGCCTGGGGACGCAGGGCTATCCCTGGTACGCTCGCGCACGCAGTTTTGCCGCGGATCGGTTCGGCGGATGGGAGCCGGTGATGGCGCAGGTGGCGGAGGCGCTGGACGCGGCCTGATTCCTTCTCCCCCCTTGCGGGAGAAAGACTCAGGCTCGCCGCAGGTGGTTGATCAGGTCGATGCGGGTGATGACGCCCAGGAACTCGCGCCCCTCCATCACCAGGGCCACCTCGTCGCGCTCGAACACCGGCAGCAGGGCTTCCAGCGGCTCGCGCACCTGGATGGTGTTCAGCCGGGTCGCCATGGCGCTGTAGACCGGACGGGCGAAGCGCTGCTTGCGTTCGTTCTCACGCTCGGCGGCGAACAGGATGTCGCTCTCGTCCAACAGGCCGACCAGTCGGCCATCCTTGAGCACCGGCAGCTGCGACACGTCGGCGGCGCGCATGCGGTTGTAGGCGGTAAGCAGGGTGTCCTCGGGGCTGACCGTCACCACGCCACCCTCCCCCGCCCGGCGCGAGATCAGGTCGCTGAGGTTGTCGTGCATGGGACGCTCGGCTAGGCCCTGGTCGGCCAGCCAGTAGTCGTTGAACATCTTGGAGAGGTACTTGGAGCCGGTGTCGCAGACGAAGGTGACCACTCGCTTCGGCTCGCTCTGGTCTCGGCAGTAGCGTAGCGCCGCCGCGAGCAGGGTGCCGGAGGAGGAGCCGCCGAGCACGCCCGCGACCCGCAGCAGCTCGCGCGCCGCCGCCATGCTGTCGCTGTCGCTGACCGCATAGGCCGTCTGGGTGAACGACAGGTCGCAGTTGGGCGGGATGAAGTCTTCCCCGATGCCTTCCACGACCCAGGAGCCGGGCTCCACCGTCTCGCCGTCGTTGATCAGCGGCGCCAGGATGGAGCCAACGGGATCGGCCACGATCATCTTCGTCTTGGGGGAGGCCTTGGCGAAGAAGCGGCCGAGTCCGGTCAGGGTGCCGCCGGAGCCGACCCCGCAGACCACTGCGTCCACATCACCATCCATCTGCTCCAGGATTTCGGGGCCGGTGGTGGTCTCGTGCGCCAGCGGGTTCGCAGGGTTGGCGAACTGGTTGATGAAGACCGAGTTTTCAGTGTCGGCGGCGATGCGCTCGGCGATGTCCTGGTAATATTCCGGGTGGCCCTTGCCGACGTCCGAACGGGTCAGCCGCACATCGACGCCCAGCCCACGCAAGTGCTGGATCTTCTCGCGGCTCATCTTGTCGGGCACCACCAGGATCAGGCGATAGCCCTTCAGGATGCCGACCTGGGCTAGGCCGAGGCCCGTGTTGCCGGCGGTGGCCTCGATGATGGTCCCGCCGGGCATCAGCCGCCCGTCCGCCTCCGCCGCCTCGATCATGGTGAGCGCGATGCGGTCCTTGATGGAGCCGCCCGGATTGGTGTTCTCCAGCTTCAGGAACAGCTTGCACGGCCCGGTGTCGAAGCCGTGCAGCTCCAGCATCGGCGTGTGGCCTATAAGGTCGAGCGCCGAGCCGACCGGCTTGGGCAGAGGAAGGTGGGGCATGTCAGAACTCGCCGATGAAGTCCCGCTTGGTGAGGGCCACGCCCTTGTGGCGCAGGATGTCGTAGACCGTGGTGGCGTGGAAGAAGAAGTTCGGCGTTACGAAGTGCAGCAGGTAGGCCTGACCCTTGAAATCCACCGTCTGGCCGTTGCGGAAGGCCAAGCGGATTTCGCGATCCTCGCTGCCGTCGATGTCCGAAGCCGGGATGGCGGTGAGGAAATCGATCGTCCGGGCTAGCCGCTCGCGCAGCTCCGATAGGGTCTTCTCCTCGTCCACCCAGGCGGGCGGCTCCTGACCGGCCAGGCGGGCGACGCCGCTTTTGGCCATGTCGCTGACGATCTGGATCTGGCGCGCCAGGGGGAACATGTCGGGCGCCAGCCGCGCCTCCAGCAGGTCCGCTTCGCCGAAGCGGCCGGCGTCAACCTCGCCTTGTACCTTCTCTAGGATGGCGGAGAGCGACTTCAGGGTCTGCACGAACATCGGCGTGGACGCCTGGTGCATCGACAGGGTCATGGAAGTCCTCCTGCAGACGGGATTCAGGCCGCCGTCCACTTCAGCTTGGGCTTGCGGGCCGCCGCCGTCTCGTCGAGGCGTCGGAGCGGCGCATGGAACGGCGCGCCCTTGAAGCGCTCCGTATCGCCCGCCCTGGCCGCCGACGCCAGGGCATGCATGGCGCCCACGAAGCGGTCGAGCTCGGCCTTGGACTCCGTTTCGGTGGGCTCCACCAGCATCGCGCCATGCACGACGAGGGGGAAGTACATGGTCATGGGGTGGAAACCCTCGTCGATCATGGCCTTGGCCACGTCGAGCGTGCTGACGCCGGTGTCGGCCAGCCAGCGGTCGTCGAACAGGGCCTCGTGCATGCAATAGCCCTCGAACGCCGGGGTCATGACGTCCTGCAGGCGCGCCTTCAGGTAGTTGGCGTTCAGCACCGCGTCGCTGGAGACTTGGCGCAACCCGTCCGACCCGTGGCTCAGCATGTAGGCGTAGGCGCGCACGAACATGCCCATCTGGCCATGGAAGGCGCACATGCGGCCAAAGCTCTGCGGCCGGTCGGCGCCGCGCTCCTCGTGCTCGCGCAGGCCATAGGCGCCCTCGTTATGCACGACCCAGGGCAACGGCGCGAAGGGCGCCAGCGCCGCCGAAAGCACCACCGGCCCCGCGCCCGGCCCGCCGCCGCCGTGGGGCGTGGAGAAGGTCTTGTGCAGGTTGATGTGCATGGCGTCCACGCCGAGGTCGCCCGGCCACACCCGCCCGACGATGGCGTTGAAGTTGGCCCCGTCGCAGTAGAAGTAGGCCCCCGCCGCGTGG
>CALMGB010000403.1 GCA_937863535.1 uncultured Caulobacteraceae bacterium | reverse complement strand
GCCGCGGCATGAACGGCCTGGCGCTGCAGGTCCAGCAGGCGCTGGAGCGCGATCCGCATGTCGGCGACCTCTACGTGTTCAGGGGCCGCCGCGGCGATCTGGTGAAAATCCTCTGGCACGATGGGCTCGGGATGTCGCTGTACGCCAAGCGGCTGGAGCGCGGCCGTTTCGTGTGGCCGCAGGGGCAGGATGGCGCGGTGCCGCTGACACCGGCGATGCTCTCGATGCTGTTGGAGGGGATCGACTGGCGGCATCCGCAGCGCACCTGGCGGCCTGAGGGGGCAGGCTAACGGCATCGAGCCGGTACACAAGCGGGTTCCGATGTGGTTGAATCGCCGGCGTGAACCCTGATGCCGACATCCTGCCCAATGACATCGATGCCCTGCGCGCGGCGCTGGTGGCTGAGCGGGCGGCCAGGCATTCGGCCGAGGCGCGGGCGACGGGTGCGGAGGCGATAATCGCCCACCTCAAGCTGCTGATCGCCAAGCTGCAGCGCGACCGATTCGGCCCGACCTCGGAGCGCGGCCGCAGGCTGCTGGACCAGCTGGAGCTGCAGCTCGAGGAGCTGGAGGCAGACGCAGCCGAGGCTGACGCTGAGCTGGTCGAGCCTCCCGGTCTCGCGCCGCGCCCTATCATCCGGGCAAGGCCGGTACGTGGGCCGCTGCCGCCGCATCTGCCGCGCGAGCGCGTGGTGATCCCGGGCCCGACCGCCTGTCCCTGCTGCAACGGCAGGCTGGTCAAGCTGGGCGAGACGATCACCGAGACGTTGGAGGTGATCCCGCGCCAGTGGAAGGTCGTCCAGACGGTGCGGGAGAAGTTCTCCTGCCGCACCTGCGAGACCATCACCCAGCCGCCAGCGCCGTTTCATCCGATCGCTCTGGGCCGTGCCGGGCCCGAGCTGCTGGCGATGATCCTGGAGGCCAAGTTCGGCCAGCACCTGCCGCTGAACCGGCAGAGCAAGAGCTATGCCCTGGAGGGCATCCATCTTGACGTCTCGACCCTGGGCGGATGGGTCGTGGCCTGCACCGCGGCACTGGCGCCGTTGCTGGCGCTCATCCGTCAGCACGTGATGGCTGCCGAGCGACTGCATGGCGACGACACCACGGTGCCGGTGCTGGCCAAGAACAGGACGAGCATCGGGCGACTGTGGACCTATGTCCGCGATGACCGACCATTCGGCGGTCCGGAGCCACCGGCGGCGGTGTTTCTCTACTCGCCGGACCGCGGCGGCGAGCATCCACGCCAGCACCTGGCGAGCTACGCGGGCATCCTGCAGGCGGACGCTTACGCCGGGTTCAACGAGCTCTACCTGCCTGGGCACGTGCCAGGCGCGATCATCGACGCGGCGTGCCGGGCGCATGGGCGGCGGAAGTTCTTTGTGCTGGCCGACGTGGCCAACGCGCCGATCGCCATCGAGGCCGTGCGACGGATCGATCTGATCTTCGACGTCGAGCGCGACATCAACGGCCTCGCGCCGGTGCGGCGCCGCGCTGCACGACAGGAGCGGGTCGTGCCTCTGGTCGCAGAGATGGAAGCCTGGATATGTGCCGAGCGGGCTCGGCTCTCCCGCCACAACGATGTCAGCCGGGCGATGGACTACATGCTCAAGCGCTGGCCGGCATTCACTCGGTTCCTCGACGATGGCAGGATCTGCCTGACCAACAACGCGGCGGAGCGCGCCCTGCGCGGTATCGCTCTCGGGCGGAAATCTTGGTTGTTCGCCGGATCCGATCGCGGCGGCATCCGCGCCGCCGACGTCTACACGCTGATCATCACCGCCAAGCTCAACAACGTCGACCCGCGTGCCTGGCTCGCTGACGTCCTGCGCAGGATCGCCGACCATCCGACCTCACGGCTCAACGAGCTGCTACCTTGGAACTGGTCAAAGCCTGTGGCTCAGGAAGCTGCGGCCGCCTGAACTAATGCGACCTCGAGACCTGCCAAACCGTTTTATCGCCATCGAGAACAGACAACAAGTACACGCAAGCGGTTTCTTCATCCAGAAACCGTCGTATACCGTTTTTGTTATCACGTTCAAAGTAATATACTTCCCATAATCCGTCTTGTTTAGCTATCCGATATTGTTCGGATGCTGTCAAAGATTCAGGCCAGAAGCTCACTGCGTTTTTACGCATCCCGCGTTTATAGAGCAGTTCCTTAATCTGTTCAATTTTCATCTAAAGATCCAATTTCATCAGGTCACTGATCGATCCTGAACCAGAATAACGAGGTTCATCACTCGCGTTAGAATACTAAGCCTTGGACACGACGTCGGTCATTGAAAACCTCGATCCGCTACATCTCGTGTGCTTGAGTAGCGGCCGCGATAGCAGCTCTTATTAAATTCGTTTACCATGCGGATGAGCAAAGCTCTCCCAGATCATCGCGCAAGACGGCAGTCACTGGATGGATACGAAGCAGGGAGCGTCGGCGGTGGTGGTCAGTGTTGTGCCGCCGCCGTTCGTGACCGTGAGGGTGAACTGCGCGTCGGCGTAGTCGGCGCCGCTCAGCTCGAACCGGTTCACGAAACTCAGGTTGGAGATGTCCAGCTCGCCGTCGGCATAGCTCACGCTGAAGCCGGTGCCTTGGAAGTCGATCTGGTCGCCGCTGACGAAGCCGACGAGGTCTCCACGGAAGGTATTGGAATGGCTGCCTAACGATGTCCCGCCAAGTTGCACGACGTTGTTCTCGCCGGAGAACGTGATTGATCCGAGGTCATATGCGGCGCCGACGGACGATGGGCTCAGGACGAAGGTGGCGCCGTCGGCCAGGCTCAGCTGGTTGCTCCCGAAGTTGAAGGTCGGGGTTTCGTCGGGAAGGGTCAGCGTCGTGCCGGCCCCGGACAGCAGGATGGTGCCGGAGTTCGACAGGTTGTCGATCCTGGCCTGGGCCCCGCCGCTCAAGGTGATGGTGCCCTCGTTGATCAGGGCGGTGGCGAGGGACCCCATCGGCTCATAGCCGCTCCCGAAATAGCCGCCGTCGATCGTGATCGTTCCCTTGTTGTCGGTCGTTCCCTCCAAAGTTCCCTGTCTCGTGAGCGTGGTGGAGGCAGACAGCGTCAGGGTGTTGGAATGCTCGGTATCGATGAGCCCGTCGAGCGTGATCGCGG
Source organism: uncultured Caulobacteraceae bacterium (assembly GCA_937863535.1). GTDB lineage: Bacteria > Pseudomonadota > Alphaproteobacteria > Caulobacterales > Caulobacteraceae > CAHJWH01. The sequence goes on along the minus strand of CALMGB010000403.1, from coordinate 3,698 downwards.
CGTTGCTCAGCGTCTCGTTGTCGGCCAGATGCAGGGTGCCATCCACCAGGATCTGCTCCGGGCCGGCGCCGGAGAAGGTGATGCCGTCCTGGATCGTCACGCCGTTGGTGGCGCCCAGGATCAGCGCCCCGTTCAGGGTGACGCCGTCGAGGGTGCCGCCGATGTAGTTGATGGTGCCGCCGTCGGCGATCAGCGTGCCACCCCGGATGGTCTGGCTGACCGCAAGCGCGCCCGCCTTCACGTCGAGACTGCCGTCCAGCTTCAGCCTGCCGGTGGGCGTGAGGGTGACGCCAGCGGCATCAAGGGTGACCGAGCCGATCTCGGCCACGTCCAGGCTGATGGCATACTGACCCGCGAGCACGATCAGCGCCGTATCGGCGGGGCCGGGGACGCCGGCCGGAATCCAGTTGCCGTCGTCGCTCCAGTTGCCGCCGTCCACGTTGGACCAGATGAAGGTGGCCATGCTGAAGCTTCAAGGGGACGGTTGGCGGTTGCGACCTGAGGCGGGAGCTTCGTTCGGAAAACGCGCCTGCGCCAGCGTCACGAGCGTTGAACTTGATGATGCCGCTCGAAGGTGGTCGTCGCGTCGGCGTCGCGGCAGCGATCGCCCATGCGCATCGCCCGACCCGGGAGCCGGCCAAGTGGTGGAAACGGGCGCGCCGCCGCGGTTCGATCGGCCGCTCGTGAGTTGAGGAGATGATCATGACCGACCGAACCACCATCCCGCGCGATGCCGTCGTCTCGGGAGGCCGCGCCGCGATCGGCTCCACGGTCGCGCTGGCGGTGGCGGCATGGATGGAAGGCAAGCCGTGGTGCGGCCGGTCAACAACGCCACCAGCCACTGGCGCAACGGCGGTGGGCCGCCGCGTGCGAGGCCGTGGATGGCGCCCACACCGGCGTCGGGTTCCTCGCCAACGCGGCCGCGAGCATCTTCTGGGCGGCGTCTTCGAGGCATGGCGGGCGTGGCGGGGACCCGTCCGTCCGCTGCCGATGCTGCGGGATGCGCTGGCGATATCGGCGCTCGCGGCTTCGGTCGACTATGGCGCCACGCCGAAGCGTTTCACCCCGGGCTGGGAGCTGGCGCTGTCGAAGCGGGGCATGGCGGTCGCCTATGCCGGACCGACGATTGGGATGGCCGCCGGGGCGCTGCTGACGCAGTCCTACCGGCTCCGGCGGCCGCGGTCGTAGAGGATGCCGGCGCTCAGCAGGTAGGCGGCGGCGGCGATCAGCGTGAGCAGCGTCCAGATCGGGAACCCGACATGGGTGCCCGGCACGGCGACGCGATAGGCATGCCATTCCTGGACGAACACCAGCCCGTTCAGGCCGACCGCGACGGTTCCGACGACGATCGGCCACGAGCTGCGCATGTCGTCTCCGGTGCCACGAGGGAGATGGCCGGGGGATTGCCCCCCGGCCGTCCCGTTCTCAGGCGATCTCGAACCGATCGAGGTTCATCACCTTGGTCCAGACCGCGACGAAGTCGTCCACGAACGCGCCCTCGGAGTCCGCGCAGCCGAACACCTCGGCGATGGCGCGCAGCTGCGAGTTCGAGCCGAAGACCAGGTCGACCACGGTGCCGGTCCACTTCACCGCGCCGGTGGTGCGGTCGCGTCCTTCGAGCACGTCCTCGTCGTCGGCGGAGACGCGCCAGACCGTGCTCATGTCCAGCAGGTTCAGGAAGAAGTCGTTGGTGAGGGTGCCCGGCCGGTCGGTGAACACGCCGTGCGTGGTGCCGTTGTAGGTGGCGCCCAGGACGCGCAGGCCGCCGAGCAGGACCGTCATCTCCGGGGCACTGAGCTTGAGCATGTGCGACCGGTCCAGCAGCATCTCGGCCGCGCCCTTGCGGTGGTTGGAGCGCAGGTAGTTGCGGAACCCGTCCGCGGTGGGCTCCAGCACGGCGAAGGACTCGATGTCGGTCTGTTCCTGCGAGGCGTCGGTGCGACCCGGCGTGAACGGGACCACCACCTCGTGCCCGGCCTTGCCTGCCGCCGCCTCGACGGCGGCGCAGCCGCCGAGCACGATCAGGTCGGCGAGCGAGACCCTCTTGCCGTCGTCCTGCGCGCCGTTGAACTCGGCCTGGATGCCCTCGAGCACGGGGAGGACCTTCCCCAGCGCCTCCGGCTCGTTCGCCTCCCAGTAGGCCTGCGGCGCCAGGCGCAGGCGGGCGCCGTTGGCCCCGCCGCGCTTGTCGGTGTTGCGGTAGGTCGAGGCCGCGGCCCAGGCGGTGGTGACGAGCTGCGGGATCGACAGGCCGGACTCGAGCAGCCGCGCCTTCAGCGCCGCGATCTCGGCGTCGCCGACGAGCGGGTGATCGACCGCCGGCACCGGGTCCTGCCAGAGCTGCGGCTCGGCCGGGACCAGCGGGCCGAGATAGCGGCTGATCGGCCCCATGTCGCGGTGGGTCAGCTTGAACCAGGCCTTGGCGAACTCGGCGGCGAACTCGTCGGGGTTCTCGTGGAACCGCCTGGAGATCGGGCCGTAGGCCGGGTCGAGCTTCAGCGCCATGTCGGTCGTGAACATCATCGGCGCGTGCGTCCTCGACGGATCGTGCGCGTCCGGCACGGTGCCCGCCGCGGCGCCGTCCTTGGGCATCCACTGGTGGGCGCCGGCCGGGCTCTTGGTCAGCACCCAGTCATGGTTGAACAGGTTGTCGAAGTAGCCGTTGTCCCAGCGCGCCGGGAACGACGTCCAGGCGCCCTCGAGCCCGCTGGTGATGGTGAAGCCGGCGTTGCCGGTGCCGTAGCTGTTCTTCCAGCCGAACCCCTGCTCGACCATGCTGGCGGCCTCGGGCTCCGGGCCGACGAACTCGACCGGACGGCCGGCGCCGTGCGCCTTGCCGAAGGTGTGGCCGCCGGCGATCAGCGCCACCGTCTCCACGTCGTTCATGGCCATGCGGCCGAACGTCTCGCGGATGTCGCGGGCGGAGGCGAGCGGGTCGGGGTTGGCGTTCGGGCCTTCCGGATTGACGTAGATCAGGCCCATCTGCACGGCCGCCAGCGGGTTCTCGAGCTGCCGGTCGCCGCTGTAGCGGGTGTCGTCGAGCCAGGTCTCCTCAGGCCCCCAGTAGATGTCGTCGTCCGGCTCCCAGACGTCGGCGCGGCCGCCGGCGAAGCCGAAGGTCTTGAAGCCCATCGACTCCAGCGCGCAGTTTCCGGTCAGCACGATCAGATCGGCCCAGGAAAGCTTGCGACCATATTTCTGCTTGATCGGCCAGAGCAGGCGGCGCGCCTTGTCGAGGTTGGCGTTGTCGGGCCAGCTGTTCAGGGGCGCGAAGCGCTGCGTGCCCGCACCGGAGCCGCCGCGGCCGTCGCCGGTGCGGTAGGTGCCGGCGCTGTGCCAGGCCATGCGGATGAAGAACGGCCCGTAATGGCCGTAATCGGCCGGCCACCAGTCCTGGCTGTCCGTCATCAGCGCGAACAGGTCCTGCCGCACCGCGTCCAGGTCGAGGGTCTTGAACTCGGCGGCGTAGTCGAAGTCCCCGCCCATCGGGTCGGAGAGCGGCGAGTTCTGGTGCAGGATCTTCAGGGTCAGCTGGTTCGGCCACCATTGCTGGTTGGACATCGACAACATGACCGTGCGCTGGTTTTCCCTGCCGCCGCCCATCGGGCACTTGCTGTCACCGTCCATGCTCTGCTCCCACTTCATTCTGTCGTGATAAGGCGAGGCCGCCGGTTTGCCCCACCGGATCGAGATAGGTC
>CALMGB010000402.1 GCA_937863535.1 uncultured Caulobacteraceae bacterium | reverse complement strand
CCGCTGCCGGCGAAATGCACGGGCGTCTTCGCCGTGACCGCCGCCGGCGACCACACCGACTGGTTCGCCGACAAGGGCGCGGCCCTCGCCTTCGTCTTCCCCACCCTCGACCATAACCCCCGCGCGCCGGCGGTGCGGGTCGCGGTGCGCCACCTGCCCGGCCAGATGGTCGAGCTCAAGATCAACGGCAAGCCGGTGGACAAGTACGCCCTGGACGGGGTGGAGACGAGCGCGGACGCCGCCCGCGAGGTCACCCTGTGGCGCGGCGTGCCGCTGGCCGAGGGCGACAACGTCCTGCACGCCACCGTCACCGACGCCCACGGCGCGGCGGTGGCCGAGCTGGATCGCCACGTCCACTACGCAAACCGCCCGGCCCATGCCGAGCTGGTGGAGGCGCGGTCGCACCTGGCCGCCGACGGCATGACCCGTCCGGTCATCGCCATCCGTTTCACCGACCGCTTCGGCCATCCGGTGCGCGCCGGCGCCCAGGGCGAGTTCCATGTCGCCTCGCCCTATACGGCCGCCCTGGAAGTGGAGCGCCAGCAGGCGCGCCAGCTTGCCGGCATGGACCGCTACGGCACGAGCTGGCGGGTGGCGGGTGACGACGGCGTGGCCTTGATCGCGCTGCAGCCCACCACTCATGCGGGAACTGCGCTCATCACCCTGCCGCTTCCCGGCGACGCACCCAAGCGCCCGACCGAGGTGCGTGCCTGGCTGCAGCCCGACCGGCAGAACTGGGTCGTGGTGGGCTTCGGCGCCGGCAGCCTGGGCTTCAACACCCTGTCGCGCCACGCCGATCCCCTGTCGCGTCAGGACGGGAACGCGGCCTTTACCGACGGCCAGCTGGCCTTCTACGCCAAGGGCCGGGTGCTGGGCTCCTGGCTGCTGACCATGGCCTATGACAACAAGAAGACCGTAGACAAGGACAGCGGCCTGCTGGGCGTCATTGATCCCAACCGCTACTACAGCGTCTACGGCGACGGCACGGGCCAGGGCTACGACGCGGCCACCCAGCGCAAGCTGTACCTTCGCCTGGAGCGCCGCGCCTTCTACGCCCTGTTCGGCGACTTCGAGACCGGCTTCGACTCCACCGAGCTCGGCCGCTACGCCCGCACCCTGAACGGGCTGAAGTTCGAGCGCGTGGGCCGCACTCTGAGCTTCGCTGGCTTCGCCGCCGACACCGACCAGACCTACGTCCGCGACGAGATCCAGGGTTCCGGGCTGTCCGGTCCCTACCAGCTCTCCAGCCACGACGTGGTGGTCAACAGCGAGCAGCTGAGCATTGAGACTCGCGACCGGGAACGCTCGGAGCGCATCCTGAACACCGTCTCCATGACCCGCCATGTGGACTACGACATCAACTACGACACCGGCGCCATCAGCTTCGCCCAGCCGGTGCTGAGCCGCGACGCCAACCAGAACCCCAACGTCATCGTGGTCCAGTACGAGGTGACGGGCGCGGGCAAGAAGACGCTGGTGGCCGGCGGCCGGGCCACGGTGCGGCTGGCGGACGGGCGGGTGATCGCCGGCGCCACCTTGCTTCACGACGGCCAGGGCCTGTACCAGGCGCCCACCAACCTGGCCGCGGTGGACCTGAAGCTCCGCCCCCGCCCCGACACCGAAGTGCGCCTGGAGGCCGCCGCCAGCGACCGTGACGTCACCGGCGCCGAACACGCGGAGACCGCCTATGTGGCCGAGGTGGAGCACCACTCCGACAGGATCGACCTGCTCGGCTACTACCGCCGCCAGGACGCAGCCTTCGGCCTGGGCCAACAGAACGCCGCCGAAGCCGGCGCCACCAAGATGGGCGTCGACGCCAAGCTGGTGCTGGACCGCAACTTCTCCGTCTCCGCCAACGGCTACCACGAGGACTACATGCTGAGCGGCGCCACCCGCGACGAGGCCAGCGCGCGGCTTGACTACACCGTGGGACCGCTGAACCTGAACGCCGGGCTGAAATACGTGCAGGACAACACCACCACCGCGAGCGACCAGGACTCCAAGCTGCTGACCTTCGGCGCCAGCCGCTGGTTCTGGAACCACAAGCTGCAGATCCTGGGCTCCGCCGACGTCCCGCTGGGCGGACCAGCGGAGAGCCTGGACTTCCCGGTGCGCCATCGCCTGTCGGCCAACTACGCCTTGCGCGACGACCTGCACCTGATCGTCAGCCACGAAATCAACGACGGTTCGCAGCTGAAGACCCAGACCACCTCCGCTGGCTTCGACTCCTCCCCCTGGCATGGCGCCAAGCTGGACAGCACCTTGAACCAGCAGGAGATCACCGAGTACGGCCCGCGTACCTTCGCCCAGTTCGGCCTGACCCAGTCGATCCTGCTTGGAAAACGGCTGGGCTTCGACGCCTCGGTAGACACCAGCACCTCGCTGGCCAGCGCGATCCCGGTGAAGGAGCTGGTGAATCTGAACTCGCCGAGCGCGTCCGGCGCCACGACCTACGCCAGCAACCTCGGCCAGGTGGGGACGGGCGTGACGGGCTCCGCCGGCTCAGGGATCGGCACGATCGCGGAGGACTTCCGCGCCTTCAGCCTAGGCGCCACCTACCGCGACCCGCACTGGAGCGTGAACGGACGCGCCGAGGTGCGCCTAGGCCAGACCGCGGACACCTACAATGTCACCGGCAACTACCTGCGCCAGCTGACCCAGGGGATCACCGCCGCCGCCGCGCTGCGGGCCTCGCAGACCCACACCTATGACGGCGCCATCTCAGGCTCCACCGAAATCGACGGCTCGCTGGCCTGGCGCCCGCTCGCCAGCCGCTGGTCGGTGCTGGACAAGCTGGAGCTGCGCAACGATACGGCGCGCGACACCGCCACCAGCCAGATCCTGGCCGGCTTCGGCGAGCTGGCGGTCAGCGACGGCCAGTCCAATCGCATCGTCAACAACTTCGCGGTCAACTACGACACTGACGCCGAGCACGGCCGCGGCGGCATGCAGGCCTCGGTCCACTACGGCGCCAAGTACGTGAAGGGACAGTTCGGCGTGGACGACTACACCGGCTTCGTGGACGTGGTGGGCCTGGATGGTCACTACGACCTCAGCCGCAACTTCGACCTCGGCCTGCATGTGGCCGTGGAGCATGCCTGGAGCGTCCACACGCTCAACTACGCCGCGGGCCCGTCGATCGGCGCGTCGCCGGCCACCAACACCTGGATCAGCGTCGGCTACAACGTGGTGGGCTTCCGCGACCGCGACTTCGACCAGTCCGACTACGTCCACCAGGGTCCCTACATCACCGCCAGGCTCAAGTTCGACCAGCAGAGCCTGGCGCCGCTAGGCTCGGCCCTGGCCCGCTTCGTCCACGGAGGCCACTGAGATGATGATATCCCTACTGGCCGCCAGCCTGATCACCCAGATCCTCGCTGGCGCTTTGGTCACGAAGAGCGCCGCGATCGTATCCGATCCCATCAACGGAACGGTGACCCCGCAGGCCATCCCCGGAGCCTTTATGGACTACACCATTTCGGTGACCAACAACGCCGTGACCGCGCTGGACTCCGGCACCGTGATCGTGGCCGACGTGGTGCCGGCCCAGACCAAGCTCTACGTCAGCGACCTAGCGGGCACGGGTAAGGGACCGATTGCCTTCACCAACGGGGTGACCTCCAGCGGCATGGCCTTCACCTTCACCAGCCTCGCAAGCCCGACGGACGACGTGGACTTCTCCCAGGATGGCGGCGTCACCTATACGTATACGCCCGTCCCTGATGGCGATGGGTGCGACGCGGCGGTGAACGCGGTCCGTCTGCATCCTCACGGCGCCGACAACGTGGCCGGCGTCTTCACGCTCCGCTTCAGGGTCAAGGTTAAATGATTACGGCCAGAGCCTTCCGCCCCCATATGGAATTCGACATCGAGGCGCGCGCCGGAATAGAGGCCCGCCTGGACGACATTCAAAGGGTGGGAGGCTGCAAGTCGGTCCGCTACCTGCTCAGCCGCCTGGCGGAGCAGCTCATCGAACTCGGCACCTATACCGAGATGCGTGAGCAGGCGCACAGGCTGACCGGGCTAACCGGTCTGCTCGGCTTCAAGGACGCCTCGCGCGCATGGCTCTGCCTCAGCGAAAGTTCGGACGAGAAGGTGATCCAAGCCGCCGAATGCGTGCGTCACCAGTCCAGACGGGTCGTCGCCTACATCATCCAGCGGGGCGTGCGCGACAAGATCGCCTGAACACGACTATGGTGCGTGGAAGCGACCCGCTGAAATTCAGCCACTCATTTGTAGTACGAGCCCCGCCCAAGGGAAAGCTCGACGACTGGCCGAGGATGGGAAGCGTGTCGGCCAGCAGCCTTCGCCATCTGCGGCTATCCTGGAAAGTCAGTCGGTGATGACATCAGGACAAAAAGGGGTGCGAGGAGATCCGCCTGCACCCCGCCTCCAAGGTGGGCCTGGCGCCGCCCAAGCGACCGAGATGCCAGCGGCTCCGAACACGCTCAGGCCGTAAGCGCTGTCCCAACGGCGTTTTTTCCCGGCTCATACAGCACATCATCATCAGGCATCATCAGCACACTGAGCCCGCCCAGCTCCGAGGAGCCCAGACTCGGTGATCAGGTCAGTAGGCGAAAGGTGGCGGCGGGACGACGCTTGCGCTCGGCGAGCGTCCAAGAATGCTCAATCTTAGCAGATCTTCAGACGGTCCGCTTTCAGACAAGGCTGGCTAGCTGGCTGATGCGACCAAGCTTTACAGCGCGGGTTGCGGGAGCTAGCGCGACAGCAGCCCGGACTTTCCGGCCTCTGCGAGCGCGGATCGGCCTCAGATCAAGAGCGGGTGCCCGCTGGCGATCATGGCCCGCGAGAACAGTTCGCCGGCGTGGGCGGTGTTCAGGATCGACATCTGCGGCCAGTGCTCGCTGCTGGGATCCATGAAGACCGCGTGCATGTTGGCCTGGGTCAGGGCTGCGGTTGCTAGGTCTAAAATCCGGTCCGGGGTTTTTCGTAACGCCTCGTTCATGGCTCCGACTCAGTCCTCGCCTTCCTCGTCATCGACCTTCGGCTTCGTGGTCGTGAGCCGATTCGGCTTAGGCCGGCGCCGTCAGCGTTGCGCGGTTATGCATTCAGGCGTCATAGATCAGGTCCTGCCATTGGATGACCTCGATCTGCCCACGTAGGCGTTCTTAAGCAGCCGCACGCGACCCTGGCCATTAGTCGTCGTAGCCCAGTTAGGAAGCTGCTGCTCTAGATCGCCACGGATATTGGCCACGATATAGCAGTGGAAGATGCAGTCCTCCACCACCCGCACCTTGGCCCGGTCGAAGGTCTCAGTCTCTCCGCCCTTCAGCTGCGCTAGGTACTTGGTAATCTGCTGTTCGACGTTGTACTAAGCCTTGGCGTAGACGGTCCGGCCGGGCTTCTTGAACTCCGCGACCATCATCGACCGCAGCGGCTCGGAGACGTCGACGATCTCTGGATTGTCAGCGTCGGTGACAGCGAGACCGTATGCCAAGTTCCAGACCAAAGATCCGGCCTGTCCGACGAGCCGCCCGTCGCTAGCGCAGCCCGCGGTGTCGAATCGACGCTGCCACCTTCCCATCTGATGCTGCGAATTCGCAAAGCTGGAGTAAGCGTCATGTCGGTTGTAGGCGCATGGCGGCGCGGCGCGGCGCCGCACCAGCCGCCGCCCTCAATCGAATTACTGGCCCGGTCCCGCGGCGATTCAGCGCCACGCAGACACGCGTCTAACGATTAAGGTTCTGTCTACTCTCTTGGTCCAATCTGCGTCGTGCGTTCAGACCAAGTCCGAGATGGCTGGCCTACGCGGCAAGGGGGCTGGGATGGGCAGGAATGCTCGAAGCTTTGGAGCAACTTCTGCATCCAGCAGGGGCGTCCTGCTGATCATCTCGGCCGTAGCGCTGATCGTGCTGCTTCTTGTCTCCAGCGCGGCTATGAAGCGGCAGTTTGATCAGGAACACCTTCTGCGAACGACCTTGCAGAAAATCTTCGAGCATCGATCGCAGATGCGATCCGTCCTGATTGACCTGCAAGATGCTGAAACGGGACAGCGCGGCTTCCTGTTGACGCGCAAGGCGGGCTACCTAGCGCCGTACTATGAAGGCAAGAGTCGTGTCGAGCGGGACCTCGCCAAGTTGGCCGTTCCAGGCCCGGGCTTTGATCCCATCGTCATCCGCCGGCTCGCGGAACTCAGTCAGTCGAAGCTGGAAGAGTTGGCCGAGACGATCGAACTATTCCGCAAGGGTGAGGCTGAGAAGTCCCTGACTATCGTCCGAAGCGACCGCGGACAGCAATACATGGACGCCGTTCGTAACATCGTCGCGTCGGATTTTCGAGGGACGGCGAAGCTGACCTTGCAACTGAGCGCCCAGGCGGACGCGTCGGCGTTGAAAACCCAGACGGCGGGAGTTGTCGCGGGCTTCAGTGTCGCTCTTTTAGTGGTGAGCGCAGCCGGGATGATTGGGCACGCGATATTGCAGCGTAGGGGCGCCTTCGCCACACTGCGCTCCGCAAATGAGAAAATATCAGCCCTCCTCCGCACCTTCGCGATCGCAGAGCGCGTTTCGAACAGCGGCCACTGGAGCTTGGCGGCTAGCGGCGCCCATCGCTGGTCCGAGGGCATGTTCCCCATCTTCGGCCTGCCCGTGAGCCCAGCGCCTCCCGAAGTTGAGGAGGTTCTCAGCTATTACGCGGAGCTAGACCGCCAACGTTTGAAGGAGCAATTAGGGCTGGGCCTCCAGAACCGGACTGGGTTCAAGTTCCAGGCCGAGATCACTGACGCGATGGGCTGTCTGAAATTGCTGTGCCTGGAGGCGGAGTTCGTCGACGACTTTGACGGCGGCGCCCTCATCGGCGTTATCCATGACGTAACCACAGAGAAGCTGACCCAGCGCGCGCTGCTGCAGAGTGAGACGCGATATCGGCATCTAGCGGAAAACAGCACCGACATGATGCTAACGCTCTCGACGGACTTCTCGGTCCTGTTCGCGTCTCCCGCCTCCCACCGGATCCTGGGTTACGAACCTGCAGACCTCTTCGGTCAGACGAGTCTGTCTCTTGTCCATCCAGCAGACTTGACTGATGTGATCGCCGTGTACGAGGGTTTGGCCTGCGCCGGCCCCGGCGACGCGACCTTCGCCTACCGCTTCAGAGGGCGCCATCGTGATGGCGCCTGGGTCTGGCTTGAGGGCCAGCCGCGAGTGGAGTTCGACGACTTGGGCCTGCCCACTCGCTTTCAGGACGTGATAAGAGACATCAGCTCACGAAAGGCAGCCGAAGAAGCGCTGGAGGCCTCGCGAACCCTGGCGATCGACAATGAGCGTCGCTACCGCCTGCTTGCGGAGAACGCCACTGACATCATAGCTCGGTATGACCTTGCTGGAACGATTAAATACGTCAGTCCCGCTTGCAGTCATGTCATCGGCTACGGCGTGGAGGAGCTGCTTGGCCAGTCTACCTTAAGCCTGGTCTATCCGGACGACAAGGAGCGCATCTCCACTCAGTTCAGCGCCTACAGGCTGGATCCCAAACCCGAGGGTATCCACACCGAACACCGCGTCATGCGCCGGGATGGGTCCGTCGTTTGGCTGGAAGGACGGCCCAAGCTCATCCGCGACGATAGAGGCGTGCCCGTCGAGTACCACGACGTGATGCGCGATGTCACCGCGCGGAAGGCCATGGAAACCGAACTGCGCGAAGCCCGCAGTGCGGCCGAAGCCGCGGCGCAATCGAAAGCCGACTTCCTCGCCAACATGAGCCACGAACTTCGTACACCCTTGAACAGCGTCGTAGGGTTCTCAGGCCTGATCGCGGAAGCGCCCGAGTTGGCGGACGAAACGCGCCATCGGGCCGCTATCGTCAGGGAGTCCAGCCGCGCCCTCGTCGGGATCGTCAACGACATCCTCGACTTCTCCAAGTTCGAAGCCGAAGGCGTCATGCTCGATCCTGAACGGACGGACTTGGCAGACCTGCTGCGATCGACGGCCGAACTCATGAAGCCCCAGGCGGACGGCAAGAAGGTTCGCTTGGAGCTCAAGTCGATTCCCAAGGTGGACCCGGTGCTCGTCGATGCGGCGCGGATCCGTCAGGTGGTGATCAATCTACTCGGCAATGCGATCAAGTTCACTCAGTTCGGAGAAGTGGCGCTCAGCCTGGAAGAGGTGGGTGACGGCGGCTTGAAGGTCTCCGTCAGCGACACCGGCCTCGGGATCGCCGCTGACCGCCTCGCCCACGTCTTCGACCGCTTCGCCCAGGCCGACGCATCGACGTCTCGTCGGTTCGGCGGGACCGGGCTTGGGTTGGCGATATGCCGGTCGATCGTGGATGCGATGGGCGGAGAGATCGGAGTCACCAGCACCGTCGGAGCTGGCTCTACCTTCTGGTTCACCATCCATCCGCCACGTCTCACTATCGCAGCCGATCGGCGGACCGAGCCCGGTCTTCCGGCGTCGCCCGTGACGGGGCTGCGAATCCTCCTCGCCGACGACAACCCCTTCAACCAGGAGCTGTTCGAAGCGCTGATGGCGGGGCGGGGTCTCCAGATCACCTTCGTGTCCAACGGACGCGAAGCGGTGGAGGCGGTCGCCGCCAACGACTACGATCTGGCCTTCATGGACGTCCAGATGCCCGTGATGGATGGCCTGGACGCAACCCGCGCCATCCGCAGGCAAGGCGTGCAACTCCCGATCCTGGCCCTGACCGCCAACGTCGTCGCATCCCAGATCGAAGGATGTTTGGCGGCCGGTATGGATGGCCATCTGGCTAAGCCGTACACGGCCGAGGCGGCGCTGGCCCTGATAACAGAGTGGACAGAGCGATGCCCCCAGACCAAGCCAGCACCCTACCTGGTCCATTGATCGACCGGTTCGTCCGGCATCTCGCCGAGGTGCACGCGGACGTCCTGGCTATGGAGGCGCAACTCGTCTGCCAGACGGCCCACAGGCCGGCCATCCTCGAGCGGATGCGGGACGTCGCCCACAGACTTGCCGGGACGGCGGAGGGCTACGGTTTCGCCAACCTGGGCGTTTCGGCGCGGGCGCTGGAACAGGCTATCTGCGCCGATGGCGCCCAGGAGGCCGCCATCGCTGCGCCCCTATCGGACTTTCGCCAGCGGCTAGGCGCGGCCGCGCTGCCGGGCGCCGGCTAGGCGGCGCGGGCTTCGACGTTGATGGCGAGCGGAAGCCTGACGACGAACTCGGAGCCGATCCCCAGTTCCGAGCGGCAGGTGATCGTTCCTCCCTGCGCCGCGGCCGCCTTTCTGGCCATCGTCAAGCCCAGGCCCGTGCCGCTGTATTCTGCGCTGGTATGCAAACGGGCGAGGGGCTTGAAGACCTGCTCCAGGTATTCCTGGCCAATGCCGATCCCGTTATCCCGAACCTTGATACTGCAGACGTCCCCTTTCGAAGATATGTCGATCTTGATCCTCGGCTGCGATGAACCATTGTACTTGAAACCGTTCACGACCAAGTTCTGGAGAATCTGGTGCAGGAAGACGCCGCTGCCTTGAATAAAGGCATCTCCCGAGACGTCTACGACGCCGTTCAGGTCGCTGATGTAGGTAGATAGCGACTCTTGTACGCCATCAGCGACAGACCCAACCCGGATCAGCTCGGGCTCGATGGGTTTGTTCAGCAGGGTGTACTGCGACATCATATCGACCAGCGCGCTCAGGCGGCGGGCCGAGCTGCTGAGGAAGGCCAGATGGCGGCGGGCGTCCTCTTTCTGGTCGTTCTCGAAATTCTGGATCGCCAGATTAGCGAAGGTCGTGATCTGACGCAGGGGTTGTTTGAAATCATGCGCCAAGGCGAACGCAAAGCCTTCCAGCTCGCGACGCTGCGCATCGATCACCCGTGCGTTGCTGGCGCTCTCGATGGCGTGGAGTACGGTACGGCGCAGGGCTGGTGCGCTGATGGCGGACTTCGGGATGTAGTCGGTCAGGCCGCCCTGCAGGGCTTTCGTCGCCAGCAACTCGTCGCCCGCTCCGGTGCACAGGATGACCGGGAGATAGGGATGGTCAGTGCGCAGCCGGCCAGCCAGCGTCAGACCATCCAGTGCTGGCATATCGTAATCAAGCAGGACGCAGTCAAATGCGGACGTGGCGCACATGCCTTCGACCTCAGCCGGATCATCCGTGGTCTGGATCGAACAGTCCGGAATGGCTTGCTGAGCCAAGTGGACCTGCAGCTCCAAGGCGAAGGGATCGTCGTCGACCAGAAGCAGGTTCGGGACTGACATTGTCGTACGCCGATCTAATCCTGATTGAAACTGGGAGTTCGCACTGCGGCGATCGCTATCCAAAGCGAGGCTCTCGGCGGCCAAATGTCGGGACCGCAGGCGCGGCTGTCTGGGGGGACATTGCGGGCCTGGCTTCGTCGGTCAACGGAGGGGCGGGCAGGTCGAACGCCTTGCGGGGCGACAGGCTGGTGGCGGCCTCTGGCTCAGGGACGAACGTCTGGATCGCGTCGGAGAGAGCTTGGACGAGGTCCGACGGACGCTCCGGCTTGGTGATCACGAGTAACGCTCCGTTGACGCGGCTTCTGAGCGCGTCCTTCCAATCGGCGGAGGAGGTCAGCACCACCAGCGGAACCTTCGCCAAGTTCTCGTTCATGCATGTACTGAGAAACCGCATGCCATCCATTGTCGGCATCTGCAGATCGACAAAGCTAATGTCTGGGACGACCCGGCCAGCCTCCAGCATCGCCACCGCCTCCTGACCGTCTCGCGCCCTGACAACGTTCGCCACGCGAGGGAGGCTCAGAAGCGCACGGCTGGTCAGGTAAGCGTCGGCGTCGTCGTCTTCCAACAATAGGACGCAGAGGCCTTTGTTTTTGCTCACGCGAACGCCTCATAGTCGAAGGTTTAGGCAGGGCTGCCCCACGACTTTGTCAAAGCCTGGGCCCTGCTCTGATGATGGCCCCTAATCGTGAGCAATCCGTAAGCGTTTGCCTCCGGCGGATGTCCGCCGTGGGGCCCGAGGCACGGCTTGTCTCTCGGAACTGCAAGGAAGAAGACAAGTCCGAAGCGTCTTGGATCGCTTTCGCCCAATCAGCCCGACGACCTCCCTCTTGTGCAATCAGCAATGCTAAGCGGCGACCGATCTTGGCCTTGGTGACGCTTAAAGCTCTTCAGCTGGCAGGCCGTAAGCTCGCGGCGCAGGGCTCCGCGGCTTGAACGAACAGCGCCTGGTAAATAGCCTCGCGGCTGATGCGCATCGTCTCGTCGTGCGGGAAGTCCAGCCGCAAGCGGCGGGAGATCTGTTCGGGGCTCCAGGCCTTGGCCCATCGCCGCTCCTGGCGGCGCCCGTGGCGGCGACCTTTCCAGGAGACGACCGGGGCTGCAACACTAGCGCCGCTCGGAGCCGCACCGTGCCGGACAGCCGTTCCTCCACATAGGCGCGCAAGGCTGCATTGAGCGCAAGCTTCGCCGCCTTGGGACGGCGAGCCGATCGTTCAGCGGGCCACTGGGCCGTCGTCGCCCGGTAGTCCAGCCCGCCGCTCCGGGTGGCGGCGTTGCGGCGTAGCTCCCGCCTCGCCCGCCGGGATCGATCCGATTATGAGCGGAAAAAGTCTGTAATATCATGCGCCAGCAGGTTGGGGGCCATCTGGGTGGCGACGTGTTCCTGGCCGGGCAGGATTTCGACTTGAGCATGGGGGAGCGCGGCTGCTCCGGCGCGCGTGCTCACGGCCATGGGCTTGGACTGTTTCCCCCAAGAAGGAAGAGCGTTGGGGTCGACACCTTCGCGAACTGCTCCGGATGGAACGTGTAGGTCTGGTGCGCCGTCGCCTCGCGGCAGACGGTGGGCGCCAGCTTGATCCGCTGGGACCATGAAGGATCATTGCGGAAGGCGGCGACCGTCGCCGGAGACATCATCACATAGTCACGGAAGAAGACCGTCATCGCCCGATCGTAGTCGCCGGCCGCAACCGCCGAGCAGATCGACACCGGGGGGCCGCCGCCCTCCATCCCGTCCTGGACGGGCAGGGGCGGCTCATACAGCACCGCCTTCTGGAAGCGGTCGGTCAGGCGAAGCGCCTCAAGCGACATCATCGCGCCGATGGAGTGTCCGGCCACGAAGACGGGAGCGGGAAGCGCGTTGGCCACCTCGACGATGTCCTGGACCTCTCGCTGGAACGAGTAGGTCGCCTTGTCAGTGCTCTCTCCTCGTCCGCGCCGGTCCATGGCGTAGGTGCGGAACCGAGATTGCAGCAGGGGCGCCACCTTCGCCCAGCTCTTGCGCGAGGCTCCCGTTCCGTGAACGAGAAGCACGCTTGGGCCAACACCCGCCGCCCCCAGCCCGATCACCGCTCCATCAGACATGGGCACGTGTATCAGCCCGTGGGGTGCATCTGCATGTACAGATCGAGGCAGGACGTACACAGCCCCAAGCGCGCCAGAAAAACAGGTCAGAACGGCTCGTCTATGCATCAATGTGCCCCCACCTTGAGGACCATCAGCGGTGATGCCTCTGGCTGTCACGCTAGAACATGCCGCCGGGCTCCCGGGGCGCGCCCCGGAAGCCCGGCGGCAGACGTCCAACTGAGGAGTTTTCAAACGGCGGTTCTGGGGACTTT
>CALMGB010000401.1 GCA_937863535.1 uncultured Caulobacteraceae bacterium | reverse complement strand
GGCGGCTACGGCCGCGGCCTGATGGCGCCGGAATCCGACATCGATCTGCTGTTCCTGCGCGCCGCCAAGGTCGACGCCGGAGTGGAAGCCGCCATCCAGGTCATCCTCTACACCCTATGGGACCTGGGCTTCAAAGTCGGCCACGCCTCGCGCACGGTGGACGAGTGCCTGCGCTTCGCCCGCGAGGACTACACCATCCGCACCGCCCTGCTGGAAGCGCGCTGGGTGGCCGGCGACACCGCGCTCGCCGACACCCTGAAGCGCCGCTTCCGCCGCGAGGTGGTGGAGGGGAGCGGGGCCGAGTTCGTCGCGGCCAAGCTCGCCGAGCGCGACGCCCGCTACGCCAAGGCCGGCGCTTCGCGCTATATGGTCGAGCCCAACGTCAAGGAAGGGAAGGGCGGCCTGCGCGACCTCAACACCCTGTTCTGGATCGCCCAGTACCTGCACCCGGTTGACCAGCCCATGGAGCTGGTGCGGCTGAAGGAGTTCACCGTGCGGGAGGTGAAGGCCTTCGTGCGCGCCTTCGACTTCCTGTGGGC
This sequence comes from uncultured Caulobacteraceae bacterium, assembly GCA_937863535.1. GTDB lineage: Bacteria > Pseudomonadota > Alphaproteobacteria > Caulobacterales > Caulobacteraceae > CAHJWH01. The sequence goes on along the minus strand of CALMGB010000401.1, from coordinate 1,999 downwards.
CACCCGCTGCTACATGCACTTCATCACCCGCAGGCCGGAGGAGCGGCTGACCTTCGACCTGCAGCCCGAGGTCGCCCGGCGGATGGGCTACGGCGACGCGGACCATACCCTCTCGGCGGAGCGGTTCATGCGCCGCTACTTCCTGATCGCCAGGGAGGTGGGCGTTCTCACCCGCATCTTCTGCGCCAAGCTGGAGTCCGAGCACGCCAAGCAGCCGCAAGGATTAGCCCGCCTGCTCCCCCGCCGCGCGCCCAAGCGACGGGAACTGGAAGACGCCTTCTATGAGGAGGGTGGCAGACTCAATGTGCGGGGTGAAGAGGCCTTCACCGCCGATCCCGTTCGCCTGATCCGCATCTTTCGGGTCGCCGACGCCAGCAACCTCGACTTCCACCCCGATGCCTTCGCTGCGGTCACCCGGTCGTTGAACCTGATCGGCGCCAAGCTGCGGCGCGACCCCGCGGCCGCGAGGGCCTTCCTGGACGTGCTGGCCTTCGGGCAGGAGACCTTCCGCACCCTGACCCTGATGAACGAGGCCGGCGTGCTCGGCCGCTACGTGCCCGAGTTCGGGCGCATCGTCGGCCAGATGCAGTTCAACATGTACCACGCCTACACCACCGACGAGCACACCCTGCGCGGCGTTCACGCCATCGCCGAACTCGCCGCCGGCCGGTTGGCCGCGGACCATCCCCTCGCCGTCAGCGTGCTGCCCCTGGTCGCCGACCGCGAGGCGTTGTTCCTGGCCATGCTGCTGCACGACACCGGCAAGGGCGGCGCGCCCGGCGGCCAGACCCTGGCCGGCGCCCGCAACGCCCGCATCGCCTGCGAGCGGCTGGGCCTCAGCCCTGAGCGGGTGGACACGGTGGCCTGGCTGGTGGAGCACCACCTGCTGATGTCGGAGACCGCGCAGAAGCGCGACCTTGGCGACCCGCGCACCATCTCCGCCTTCGCCCGCACGGTCGCCGAGCCGGAGCGGCTTCGATCGCTGGCGATCCTGACGGCCGCCGACATCCGCGCTGTCGGTCCCGGCGTGTGGAACGGATGGAAGGGCCAGCTGCTGCGCCAACTCTACATGGCCGCCGAGGCGGTGTTCCGGGGCGGCCGCCCCTCTGATCTCGGCTTCGAATCGGTGGATTACGTCCAGCAGGTTCTGGCCGCGAGCGCCCGCAGGCGCTTGGCTACGGCCCATCCGCAGGTGGCTGAGGCGGTCAGGCGGTGGGCCGACAGCATGGAGGACGCCTATTTCGTCACCTTCCCGGCCAAGGCGCAGGGCCAGCACTTCGCGCTTGTCGAACGGGCTGAACAGGAAGGCGCCGCCGCCTCCGGCCGCCTGATGGCAGAGTGGAACGCCGTCGAGATCACGGTGGCCGCTCCGGACCGACACGGCCTGTTCGCGGACCTGGCGGGCGCCATGGCGAGCCTCGGCGCGAACATCGTGGGGGCGCGGGTCTACACCTCCGCTTCCGGCGGCGCCTTGGACGTCTTCAACGTGCAGGACAGTCTCGGCGGCCCGTACGGGGAGGGCGACGCCCGTGGCCTCGACCGCCTGCTCTCGGCGCTGGAGGAGGCCGGGCGCGGAAAAGGAGCTGAGGCGGTTCCAGAACCCGCGTCCCTCGGCCGCGCGGTCGCTTTCACCGTGGCCCCTCGGGTGGTGGTGGACAACGACGCGTCGGACATGGCCACGGTGGTGGAGGTCTCTGGCCGCGATCGGCCCGGCCTGCTGCAGGCCCTCGCCCGCACCTTCGCGTCCGCAGGCCTGTCGGTGCAGTCGGCCCATATCGAAAGCTTCGGCGAGCGGGCGGTGGACGCCTTCTACCTGATCACCGCCGACGGGCTGAAGCTGTTGGAGCCTTACGCCATCTCGGCCCTGAAGGCCGCCCTCACCGCCGTGCTGCTGGAGATTGAACCCGAGGTGGAACGCGTCCGGGCCAAGGCTGCGGCGAGGGCCGGGTGAGACGATGGCATGCCCAGCCCTTCCCCCCTTCGAGGGGAAGGGGTGATC
>CALMGB010000400.1 GCA_937863535.1 uncultured Caulobacteraceae bacterium | reverse complement strand
TGCTTTCCCATCTGATCCTCCTCGGGCCGCCGCCCTCAATGTGGGTGGATCACTTCGCGGGGGTCAGACCACACCCATCCATGATCCTCCAAATCATGGTGACCCATGGATTCAGACGTCAAGCGCCTGCGCAATTGTAATGCTAAGTCAGTAAGTGATGGTGCGACATCATCCTAACCAGCGATTGCTCGTCAATCCCACCCACATCAACGGACCCCGTCTCATGCAGCCTGAGTAGTGAGACTCTCTGTATCTCGCTGCTCGAAGTTTTGTCTGGAGCTAGAGGTTTGCAGCGTCTTCGGCTGTAGCGCACCTTGACGCAGATATTTGGCCGCCTCTCGAACGCCTCCTTCATTCCCGCGTTTCTGGCCAGCCGCAAAGGCCCGGCGGATCTGCCGCTCCTCTTGCATATTGAGAAAGTAGGGGTAGAGGGAATAACATTTACGTGAATCCAACGCTCCCGCTAAGGTTCGGATATTGCTTCCAATGGCGTCTACCCGCAACCGCATGAGCTGCGACGGAGAGCCGACGCTATGATTAGTCTTCATTGAACCAACTCGCTCGAAGCCCAGCATCTTATGGTAAAAGTCGGTGTGACGCGGCGAAACCTCAATAAGCAAGTCAGTACAGCTACTTACCGCCGTTCCGACGATGAAGGTGAAGTGAAAAAGGCTGGCCAAAACCTCTTTCGATCGGATGTCTTCGCGAAAGGCGAGCCGCGTCAACTCACAGATTTGGGTTCCCTTCGTATCGCGGATCCGGCCTACATCATCAGCAAAGGTACGATCCACTGCGAGACCTAGCTCCGAGTCGATTGCGAGCGTGATGGTTCCAACAACTGTTTCATCGACTTCTGCCGTGAAGGTCGTGTGGTGAACCCCCGAGGGGATGCTGTGGGAAGAGCCGTAACCTCTCCAGCCATACCGATCGTTAAGTAATTCACAGGCCGCCATAAGCATCGCGCTCTGCTGAACCGCACGAAAGGTAACCTCACGCACTTGCCGAGCGATGACGACTTTTCGTACATGAGTGAAATTGCCACTCCAGTCTGATGAAATGCCGTCGGGTTGAGTGTGCCGCCGTTCAAACCTCGCGCGGTTTTCCATTCAAGTCTCCCATTACTATCAGGACTGAACAGGCGAACAGGAAGATAGGCCTGCTCCATCGTTTGGTCTTAGAAGAAGGTTTCCACCAAGCCGTCTGCCGGAAACTCCCCTTTCATGTGACCATCCCATATGACGCCTAACAAACGACTCTTCTCTGTGGTTAAAAGGTCCTATCCTGGGGAGCTTCAGCATCCGCGCCCGCCGAATTAACCGTGGATCGCGTCGACGGTAGTCCAATTGTGCGCAAAAACACCTGCAACTCGTTTGGACGACCTGGCGGCAGCCTTGCGGTCATCAACTTGGCCGCCGGATGCACCCTGAAGGTGATGAAGTTTCGACGACGTTGAACCGCCCCGGGTGCTGGACCACGAGGGGGATCACCCCTCGCGCTGGGCGGCGGTGGTGTCGATCGCGGAGAAGATCGGCTGTACGGCGCAGACCCTGCACGAGTGGGTCAAGAAGGCCGAGGTGGACGCCGGCAAGCGGGGCGGGGTTCCGACGGAGACCGCGGGCAGGCTCAAAGGCTTTGGAACGTGAGGTCCGCGAGCTGCGACAGGCCAATGAGATCCTGCGCAAGGCGTCGCCTATTTTGCCCAGGCGGAGCTCGACCGCCCGTTCAGGCGATGATCGCGTTCATCGACGATCACCGCCAAGCCTACGGGGTCGAGCCGATCTGCAAGGTGCTGCCGATCGCCCCGTCATCCTATCGCGAGCACATGGCGCAGCGGCGCGATCCCGCCAAGCTATCGGCCCGAGCCCAGCACGACCTGAAGCTGACGCCGGAGATCGCCCGCATCTTCGCGGAGAACTTCGCTACGGCGTGCGCAAGGTCTGGCGGCAGCTGCGGCGGGAAGGATTTGCGGTCGCACGCTGCACCGTGGAGCGGCTGATGCGCGAGATGGGCCTCCAGGGGGGTGATCCATGGCAAGCCCGTGCGTACGAGCGTCAGCGACAAGGTCGCCCCGTGTACGCTGGACCATGTGAACCGCCAGTTTCATGCGCCAGCGCCCAACAGGCTGTGGCTGTCGGAGTTGGCTTCGCCGCCCTTCGGGTCACCTACGTCGCCACCTGGGCGGGCTTCGTCTACGTCGCGTAGGCTTCGCCGCCCTTCGGATCGTCATCGACGCCTACGCCCGGCGCATCGTCGGCTGGCGGGGCCAGCCGCACGGCGCATGCAAGCTTTGTCTTGGGCGCTCTCGATCAGGCCTTGCACGAGCGGCGCCCGCAGCACCGCGGCGGCCTCATCCACCATTCGGATCGCGGGTCTCAAGGCGGATTCAAGCGGTCGTCGCAACAGGGTCTTTGTTGGCGCCGCCGAGCCACTG
>CALMGB010000399.1 GCA_937863535.1 uncultured Caulobacteraceae bacterium | reverse complement strand
AATCTTGGAGAATGATCGGCGGGTTATCGCCGACGCTCGCAGGACAGACCTCGGGCGCAGGCTTATGGAAGTCCCTGGCGTCGGGCCGGTCCTAGCGAGCGCTCTGGTGGCGACTGTCGCCGATCCGGGCATCTTCAGGTCCGGACGCGACCTCGCCGCTTGGATCGGCTTGGTTCCTCGACAGAACTCCAGCGGCGGCAAGGAGCGGCTCGGCTCGATCAGCAAGGCGGGCCACCGTTATCTACGCCAGATGCTGGTCGTCGGGGCCATGGCGGTCATCAGACACGCCGAGCGGTCTGGTGCGCGTCGGCCCTGGCTGGTGCAGCTTCTCGCTCGTCGAAAGGCGAAGGTGGCCGCCGTGGCGCTGGCCAACAAGACCGCCCGTATGGTGTGGGCGATGATGACCAGCGGTGAGCGCTATCGAGAGCCGCTTGCCGCCTAAAGCTAAGCGCAGCCTACCTGCGCTGAAGGAGTTGGAAAGGGCGAACAAGAGCTGATGCAGAAAGCCGGTTGAAACCGCCGGATCGGGAGACCCCGCTTTACGACCCTGCACCTCGAGTGCGTGCTTATGGTCGGGACCCGGTACGCGCGAACAAGGCATCATGGCCAGCGGTCTTCAGCGCCGCACTCAAAGGCCGAACACATGGCCGCACCGACCATCTCTGCAGATCGCTCAAGAACACCCTTGCCAACGGGGAGCCGTCCACACAGGGTCGCCAGCCGCCGGGAGCCCGCCTCCAAAAATTCGCCCTCCCAGCCCCATCGATTGACGCTCCCGAAGCAGGCGTCAAATGAACCACAGTGGTTTGGCACGAAATCTGCCTTACCGACCTCGGGGTCTGGCGAGCCAAAGACGCAAGCACCACAGCAATGCGTAGATCACCGCAATGCTGAGAGCCGAAGCGGCAATAACAAGCGCCGGATGGTGGTCACGGGGGTGGCAGTACGGCTCTAAGCAGTCACCGCTGGCGACAGCCAACATCACCATCGCTCCAGCCAGTCCCGCCGCCCAGTAGACGATGGAGAAGATGGTCCAGAACGGTGAGTATGTGCGTCTCGGCAATCCCTGCATGACGCCTTCCTCCCGACGCCACAGAGTCTCGCATCAGAGTGCTGAGAGTCCGTTGAGGGTCGTGAGCACGTACCGGCTCACCTCCAGGAATGCCACATTCGGACGCGCGAAAGCCTTCGGCCTGGAAGCGGACCTCCTGAACCCGCGCTTTGGGTGGCGAACTACCGTTCAGCGTTGGTCCGGGAACATGTCGGGGTAGCCGTACAAACCAGAAGCAAGCTCTACCGGTGCGCCTCGGAAGCGCGTCCTATGCGCCTTCAACGTCATGAGCTGAGCTGGGGTTGGCTGAAAGAAGAAACCGACCTGACTGTCTGCGATCTGACATCCGGGCCATACTCTCCCGCAATCGACCGCGTACAAGTTGTTTCCCAACCTGATGATATGAGGTCTTGTAGCTTCTGACGTGAATGTCGAAGTCATCAGCGAGATCGAGACGAGTTTGAGGTTTGTCGCAAGCTTTCGTCAGCTCATCCCCAAAATGGGTCCGGAACATGCGACAGCCTTCGGGCACAGCGAGAGCCGGAGCTGCGAACCTGCGTTCAGGCCGTGAATACGGGTCGTGAGGTGGTGTCATGATCTCATGCGCTATGAGCGCGATAAACGTCAGCAGCGCCGCGATGAACATGACGAGGCGAACCACCGTATCCTCACGATCTATAACGCAGCCCTTGGGGCTCTCCCCTTCAAGCCGTAAGGCCTTCCCCTTAAAGGCCGCTTAGGTTCGTGCTCTGCCAGTCACCATCGTCCGAGAACTCACCCCTCTTGGCCTCGTCTATCGACCTTTGCTCGAACGCGGCACGTACCTGACCGGACTGGTCGATCGCCCCATCGCGGGAGACTGCGACGCGCTGGAAGGCTTTCTCAGGACGCGCCGGATCGCTGGAAGAAGCTGATCCCTGGGTCGTGCTGCATCCGGGCAGTGTGAAGGAGGGACTCTGCGCAAGCCGCACAGGACGCCGGGACTGGGCAGCCCTCTGCCCTGCGATGGGTAAGTAGGCGCGTTCGCTAAGGCGGCAGGTGGGTGATTGTCAGCCGCTGGCGATCAGCTAAGCTGCCACCGTCTGGGAGAGCGCGGCATGGATCAGCGTCACCGCTGAGCGGAACGCGACGAGCGGGTGGCGTTAGCCGCCCAAGTGTATCATGAGGCCTCCAGAGGCGACATGCCATCCCTGCAAGACAAGACCTGCGTCGTCACCGGCGCAGCACGCGGCATCGGCCGCGCCATAGCCGAAGCCTTCCTGGCGCAAGGCGCCGAGGTCTTCGCTACCGATAAGAACGCGGTCAGCGGCCAAGCGATGGCCGCTGAGACGGGCTGTAGCTTCATGCGCCTGGATGTCGCCTGCGAGGCGGACTGGGCGACGCTGGCCGCCCATGCGCCTGCGCCGCACCGTCCTGGTCAACAACGCCGGGGTGACCGGCTTGGAGGACGGTCCCGTTCCCCACGATCCGGAGCACGCCGAGCTGGAAGCTTGGCGAGCCGTCCATCGGGTCAATCTGGACGGCGTTTTCCTCGGCTGCCGCTATGCGATTCGAGCGATGAAGGCGCGCGGCTCCGGCTCCATCATCAATATCTCGTCCCGCTCCGGTCTGGTCGGCATCCCCTTGGCGGCGGCCTACGCCTCCAGCAAGGCGGCGGTGCGCAATCACACCAAGACGGTCGCCCTCTACTGCGCGCAGCAGGGCTGGAGCATCCGCTGCAACTCTATCCATCCTGCGGCGATCCTGACGCCTATGTGGGAGCCGATGCTGGGCTCGGGACCCGAACGCGCAACGCGGATGCAGGCCTTAGTCGCCGACACCCCGCTCCGCCGCTTCGGCGCAGCCGAGGAGGTGGCCGCACTTGCCGTAATGCTTGCCTCGGACGAGGCGACCTACATCACCGGAAGTGAGCTGAACATCGATCGCGGCCTTCTCGCGGGGTCAGCCGCCACCCCTGGCTGAGCTGGAAACTTAGAGCGCCACTCGCCCGTAGATCACGCACGACCGAAGAAGTCGGAGGCGATCTCAACCGCTCGATCGAACCCTGCCTACGCCGCGTTAGGGCGATCCGACCGCATACAGCCGGCTACCGGACGGAGAATAGCAACGTGTCTGGGTGACGATCCGCAGCCGTCTTCTCCACCCCCAAACCACCCATCGAAAAGGAGCAGTAGGCTTTGACTATCAGGTCGTGTCCCAACGCGTGGTGTAGCTTGAGCGAGCCGCCACCGTGATCTCCG
>CALMGB010000398.1 GCA_937863535.1 uncultured Caulobacteraceae bacterium | reverse complement strand
ACGCTGCGCCGCCCCCCGCTCCGCCTCTCAGCGGCTCCCCCGCCGCCGCGGTTCCCAAGCCGGGGTACGGCGCCCTTGTCGGCGGGGGTGTGCGGCGCAGCGTGTCCTGGCTGCTGGCCGCGCGGATGGTGGCCATCGCCACCAGCATCCTGACCGCCTCGGTGCTGGCGCGGCTGCTCAGCCCGGCGGACTTCGGGGTGCAGGCGATCATCGGGATCGTGGTGCTGCTGGCGGCGGCCCTGCTGGAGGGCACCTTCGCGGTGCCCCTGCTCCAGCGGGCCGAGATCGATCCCGCCCTGGTGTCCAGCGCCTTGTGGCTCTCGGTCGCGGCGGGCGCGGGCTGCATGGTCGTGCTGATCCTGGGCGCGCCCTGGATCGGGGCGGCGGCGCACGCGCCGCGCCTGCACGCCCCGCTGCTGCTCACCGCCCTCATCCTGCCGGTGCGGGCGATGAGTTCGGTGGGCGTGGCGCTGCTGGAGCGACGGCGCGATTATCGCGCCATCAGCCTCGCCAGCATGATCGGCAACCTGGTCTATACGGTGCTCGCCATCGTCATGGCGGTGCGGGGCTACGGCCTCTGGTCGCTGGTGGTCCCCACCCTGGTCCAGGTGGTTTTGGAGGGGGGGCTGAACACCTTCCGGGCGCGGCTGCCGCTCTCCACGCCCCCGAGCCGGCGAGGCGCCGAGACCCTGTTCCATGCGGGCGCGGCCACCACCTTGACCCAGATCCTCAACTGGGCCGGGCTGAACAGTCCCAGCCTGATCACCTCCCACCTGCTCGGCACCTACATGCTGGGCTTCTACGCGCGGGCCGCCAACCTGCAGAACTCCGCGCTGCAGCTCTCCGGCGGCCCGATCGGGCGGGTGCTGGTGCCGACCTTCGCCTCGCTGCAGGGATCGCCGGACAAGCTCCGCGACACCTTCAAGCGCTTCCTGGGCGCGGTGCTGCCGCTGAACGCCCTGGTGACCATGGTCGCGGTGGTGCACGCCGAGGCGATCGTGCGCCTGCTGCTCGGGCGCAAGTGGTTTGCGGCGATCCCCATCGTCCAGGTGCTGTTCCTGGGCTTCGTCCCTCGCTCCGCCTACCGGGTGAGCGAGGCGCTGGCCATGGGTTCGGGACTGTATGGGGCGGCGGCGGTGCGGCAGGCGATCTACCTGCTGGCGGTGCTCACCGGCGCATTGATCGGAGGCGCCTATGGCGTCCTGCCGCTCACCCTCGGCGTGTCCGTGGGGCTGTGGGTGTTCTACGGCTTCTCGCTGAGCCAGGCGGAGGAGCTGAGCGGCGCGGGCTGGGGGTGGATCGGCCGGGCGCACTTGCAGGCCCTGGCGCTGGCCCTGGTCGCGGGGCTTCCGGATGCGACCGTGGTCGCCATCGTGCGCCATCTGCAGCATCCCGCCAATCCGGCGAGCTTCAGGGCGCTGCTACTTATCCTCGCCTCGCATGCTGCGGGCGGGCTGGTGGGGCTGACCGTGCTGGTGGCTGCCGTCTGGGTCTTCGGCGAGCGGTTTGGGCCGCAGGTCGCCGGTGTACGAGGCCGCGCTTTCGCCCTGCTCGCCACCGCCGCCGGGCGGATCAGGCCGTCTCGTGCGCCCGGATGAAGCTGCGCACCCGAGGGTATATCTCCTCGCGGAACCGCCTGCCGTTGAACACGCCGTAGTGACCGACGCCCGGCTGGACGTAGAGTTCCTTCATCGTATCCGACAGGTTTTCGCACAAGGTATGCGCCACCTGCGTCTGGCCAACGCCTGAGATGTCGTCCTTTTCGCCCTCCACCGTCATCAGGGCGATGTCGGTGACCGCCTCCAGCTTTACCCGCCGGCCGTGATGCTCCAGCAGGCCGCGGGCCAGCAGGTGGTTCTGGAACACGACGTCGATGGTCTGCAGGTAGAACTCCTCGGTAAGGTCCATCACCGCCAGGTACTCGTCGTAGAATTCCCGATGCTTGGCGGCGTCTAGCTCCGCGCCGGCCACCAGGTCGGCGTAGTACTGCTGGTGCGCCTCCTGGTGGCGCTCGGCGTTCATGCTGATGAAGGCGGTGAGCTGGACCATGCCCGGATAGACCCGTCGCAACGCGCCGGGCCAGGGTGGCGGCACGGTGTAGATCAGGTTGGACTTGAACCAGGCGAAGGGCTTTTCCTCCGCCATCTTGGTCGGCGCGGTGGGGGAGAGCCGCGCGTCTATCGGCGAGCCCATGAAGGTCATGGTCGCCGGGCGGCAGGGGTCGTTCTCTTCCGCCATCACCGCGCAGGCGGCCAGCGTCGGCGGCCCGGGCTGGCAGACCGCCAGCACGTGGGCGCGGGGACCCAGCGCCTGCAGCATGGACCGGACGTGATCGATGTAGTCGTAGAAGTCGAAGCGGCCGTCGAGGATCGGCACCTCGCGCGCGTTCACCCAGTCGGTGACATACACCTCGTGGTCCTGCAGGAAGGTCTCCACCGTGCCCCGAAGCAGGGTGGCGTAGTGGCCCGACATGGGCGCCACGATCAGGATCGCAGGTTCAGGCGCCGTACGCCCGGCGCGCTTCAGGTCGTCCGCATCGCGCACGAAGTGGACCATCTTGCACCAGGGCGAAGACCAGGCTGTCTCCTCGCGAACCGCGACGGACGCTCCTTCGATCTCCACGCTGTCGATGCGCCACTCCGGCTTGCCGTAGCGTCGGGTCAGGTTGGCGAAGAGGTCCGCAGCCGCGTATAGCGAGCGACCCCAGGTGGTGTCGGCGGCGGGGTTGAAGGGCGAGTGCCAGAAGTCCCGCGTCGCCCGGGCGGCGAGCCGCATGGGCGTGACGGCGTTATACGCCATGTCGCTGAGGCCGTAGAGCATCCCTGACCAATCCTCCCACATCCTGCAATGTGAAGCGTAACACGTTAACGGATGAACATACCGAAGGTTCAAGGCCAATGGCCGAGGCCTCAGGCGCCCATGGCGTCCTTGATCTGGCGAGCGAGGGATGTGGGCGGCTGGGTCTCGTCCAGCGGCTTCACGAACCGGCCCTGCGGGTCCATCAGATAGATGGCGGCGCTGTGCTGGACGGCGTAGCCCGGCCCCGTACCGGCTTTATAAAACGCGTGGTACTCGTCCGCCACCGAGGCGACCTGGGCCGGCGTCCCGGTCAGGCCTCGCAGGCCGCCGGGCGGATAGCCCTGGCTGGTGTCGTAGAGCTTCATCTCCGCGGGGGTGTCGCGCGCCGGGTCCACCGAGATGAACACCACCTGGAACGCCTTGCGCCCGCCCCCGAGCTGCTGGGCCGCGGCGTTCAGGGCCTGCAGGGTGGCGGGGCAGGTGTCGGGGCAGTTGGTGTAGCCGAAGAAGACCGCGCTCCACCTGCCGTCCAGCACGTGCTGGTCCACTGGGCGGCCGGCGTCATCCACTAGGCGGAAGGGACCGCCGATCGCCGCCTCGCCGCTGCTGGCCACAGAAGTGGAGGCGCCATGGGGAATGCGGATCACCGCTACAGCAAGGGCGGCGGCCGCCAGACCGAGGCAGGCCAAGCCTGTCGCGCGCCAGAACCGCCGGCCGGAACGCCTCGAAGGCGAGGGCGCTTCCGTTGTTCGCAGGTCCGCGCCAACCTGGCGGGCTTCTCCGGGGGATTGTTCCCCTGCCTGTTCGAGCATGATCCGCGCGATGGCCTCGTCCGACGCCTCAAGCCCCCGCCGTCGCCGCTCCGATAGGCCGCGCCTCACCCTGTGGCAAGGCGCGGCTCCGCGGCCGGAGATCGGGGGTGCAGGCGACGGGCGGCTGTGGGACTGGGCGCAGGCCCGGCGGGGGCTGCGCCTGCGCACCCTGGTGATCCTGCGCTGGGCCGCCATCATCGGCCAGACGGTGACGGTGCTCGGCGTCGCCTACGGGCTGCACTACCGCGTGCCGGTGGCCTGGTGCCTGCTGGTGATCGCCGGCGCGGCGTGGCTGAACCTGTCGGTGACCCTGTCCTGGCCGGGCGTGCGCCTGGCCGGAGAGCGGGAGGCGGTGCTGCAACTGGCCTTCGACGTGGTGGAGGTGAGCCTGCTGCTGGCGCTGACCGGCGGGCTAGCCAACCCCTTCATCGTGCTGCTGATCGCGCCCGTGACGGTCGCGGCGGCGACGCTGCCGGGGCGCTACGCGGTGGCGCTCGGCATCCTGGCCCTGGTCGCTATCACGGCTCTGGGCCTATGGGCCGCACCCCTGCCGTGGGTGGCGGGAGAGACCTTCGAGCTGCCGCACGTCTTCCAGGTCGGGGTCGGGATCGCGGTGGCGAGCGGGGTGGTGTTCACCGCCGCCTACGCCTGGCAGGCGTCCGCCGAGGCGCAGCGGATGGAGCTCGCGCTCGCCGCCACCCAGGCCGTGCTGGCCCGGGAGCAGCGCCTCTCCGCCCTCGGCGGTCTGGCCGCCGCCGCCGCCCACGAGCTCGGTACTCCCCTGGCCACCATCCAGGTGGTGACCAAGGAGATGGTGCGCGGGCTGGAGCCCGGGCCGCTGCTCGAGGACGTGCAGCTGCTCATCAGCCAGGCCACCCGATGCCGCGAAATTCTGAAGAAGCTCGGCCAGGAGCCGGACACGTCGGACGCCCACCACGCCCGCATGGGCCTTTCCCAACTGCTGGATGAGATCGCCGATCCCTACCGCGGCGACATGATCCTGATCGACGGCCAGGTCAGCTGCGCCCCCGGCGCCTCCATCCTGGAGGTGCGCCGCCTGCCCGAGGTGATGCATGGCCTGTCGGCCTTCGTGGAGAACGCCACCGACTTCGCCGAGTCGGTGGTGGAGATCACCGCCTATTACGACGCCGACCGGCTGCAGATCGAGGTGCGCGACGACGGGCCGGGCTTTCCCCCTGAGGTGATGAGCAAGCTCGGCCAGCCCTATGTCACCACCCGCAGCCACGGCGAGAACTCCCGCTCCTCCCATCAGGGCATGGGCCTGGGATTTTTCATCGCCAAGACGCTGCTGGAGCGGACCGGCGCCCACGTGGAGTTCCGCAACGCCAAGCGCGGCGGCGCCATCATCTCGGCCCGCTGGCCGCGCGAGCGGATCGAAGCGCCCGATCCGGCCTGATTCTCACCTCTTTTGTTGCGGGCACCCGGGCTGCGACATTATGACGAAGGCGGCGGCCCGTCCGCCGCCACCCTTGGGAGCCCTGGATGACCGACATCTCCGCCTCGATCGCCGCGCTTGCCGAGAAGACGGTGCTGCTGCTGGACGATGACGCGCCCCTGCGCACCCGCCTGGGACGGGCGCTGGAGAGCCGCGGCTTCGAGGTCACGGCCGTGGGCGGGGTGGCCGAGGCGATCGCGGTGGTGAAGGACAAGTGCCCCGCCTTCGCCGTGCTCGACATGCGGCTGGAGGACGGCAACGGGCTGCAGGTGGTGGAGGTGATCCAGACCGTGCGCCCCGACGCCCGGGTGGTCATGCTCACGGGCTATGGCAACATCGCCACCGCCGTCGCCGCGGTGAAGGCGGGCGCGGTGGACTACCTGCCCAAGCCGGCCGATGCGGACGATGTCGCCCGCGCCCTGCTCGCCGCCCGGGAAGGCGGCTCGCCCGCCCCGCCGGAAAACCCTATGTCGGCCGATCGGGTGCGCTGGGAGCACATCCAGCGCGTCTACGAACTCTGCGGCCACAACATCAGCGAGACCGCGCGGAGGCTGAACATGCACAGGCGCACCCTCCAGCGCATCCTGGCGAAGCGCGCGCCGCGCTAGCTTCCTCTCCCGAAAGGGGAGAGGGCGTTCAGCGCCGTCTTACGCGCGACCGACAAACCCGGTGGAAGGTAGGGCTCCGCCGTCCCGAAGCCCCACACCGCCCCGGGCCAGGCGGGGTCGTCGCGCCTTCGCCCCACCACATGAACGTGCAACTGGGCCACGACATTGCCGAGCTGGCCGTGGTTCAGCTTGAGCACGGGACGGCTAAGCGCCTCGCCGACCGCCCGCACCGCCGCACCGGCCGCCAGGGTCTCCGTCCAGAGCTGCATCTGCGCCTCTTGCCCAAGGTCGGTGATCTCCACCGCGCCCTGCCGGCGCGGAACCAGCACGATCCAAGGAAAACGCGCGTCGTCCTGCAGCCGCGCCTCGCAGAGGTCGAGCTGGGCCAGCGGATGGGAGCCGGCGGCGATGCGGGGATCAAGGATGAAGCTCATGGGTCCTGCCGCAGGCGTCGGAAAGTGCGATCATTGACATTTACCCGCCCGCATCCGAAACCGCCTGCTTCCGTCCCCGGGCCCTGTCCGGGGACCTTTCGCTTTTGGGGGTAGCCGTATGGCCTCCGAGACGCATATGCCCGTTCCCGCCGACCATCTGATGACGGTGTACAACCGCGCGCCCCTCGCCTTCGCGCGCGGCGAGGGCGTGCGCCTCTACACGGAGGATGGGGAGGCCTACCTGGACTGCCTGGCGGGTATCGCGGTCACCGCGCTCGGACACGGCCACCCCAAGCTGGTCCAGGCCGTGCGCGATCAGGCCGACAAGCTCTGGCATACGTCCAACATCTTCCGCATCCCCGGCCAGGAGGCGCTGGCCGAGGCGCTAACGGAGTGCAGCTTCGCCGACGTGGTCTTCTTCACCAACTCCGGGTCCGAAGCTGTGGAGTGCGCGCTGAAGACCGCACGCAAGTACCACTCCGCCAACGGTCAGCCGGAGCGGATCGACGTGGTCGGCTTCGACGGCTCCTTTCACGGCCGTACCTACGCAGCGATCAACGCGGCGGGTAATCCGTCCTATGTCCAGGGCTTCGGGCCCAAGCTGCCGGGCTATGTCCACCTGACCTTCGGCGACCACGAGGCGCTGAAGGAGGCGATCGCCCAGCCCACCACCGCGGCCGTGATCATCGAGCCGGTGCAGGGGGAGGGCGGCGCGCGGGCCGTGCCCGACGTCTGCCTGCGTGGCTTGCGCCAGCTCTGCGACGAACACGGCGTGCTGCTGATCTACGACGAGGTGCAGTGCGGCCTGGGGCGCACGGGCAAGCTGTTCGCCTACGAATGGTCCGGCGCCGAGCCCGACATCATGGCGCTGGCCAAGGCGCTCGGCGGCGGCTTTCCGGTCGGCGCATGCCTGGCGACGGCGGAGGCGGCCAAGGGCATGACGGGGGGCGCCCACGGCTCGACCTACGGGGGCAACCCGCTGGCCATGGCGGTGGGCCTGGCCGCACTGCAGGAGCTGAGGAGCGAGGCGCTGCTGGACAACGTCAACGCGGTGGCCGGCTACTTCACCCAGCAGCTGGAGGGGCTGAAGTCGCGCTTCCCCGACGTGGTGCTGGACGTGCGTGGGCGCGGCCTGCTGATCGGGGTGAAGCTCGCCACCAACAACCGCGCCTTCATGCAGCTGGCCCGGGACCAGCACCTGCTGGTGGCCGGCGGTGGCGACAACTGCGTGCGCCTGCTGCCGCCCCTGGTGATGACCCAGGAGGACGCGCGCGAGGCGCTGGGCAAGTTCGAGGCCGCCTGCGAGGCCGCTCGCGCCACGATCAAGCCCGAGCCGGTCCCCGCCTGAGGGCTCATCCTGAGCTGCTCATCCCGGCGAACGCCGGACCCAGATCATAGAGCGCCGCCGTCCAATCCTACGATCCGGGTTCCGGCATCCGCCGGGATGAGCGGCGAGAGAAGCGAGCGTCCGTCATGACCCCCCAGCCGATCCGCCACTTCCTCGACCTCTGGCGCCTAGACGCCCCCACTCTCCGCGCCATCCTTGAGGAGGCCAAGCGCCGCAAGGCCGCGCGGGCAGGCTGGAGCCGAGGCTGGCCGGACGCCGACGCGCCGGCCGCCGGACGGACGCTGGCCATGGTGTTCGAGAAGAATTCCACCCGCACCCGCTTCTCCTTCGACGCCGCCATGCGCCAGCTCGGCGGCTCGGTGATCATCGCCAGCGCCATGGACATGCAGCTCGGCCGTGGGGAGCCGATCGAGGACACCGCACGCGTCCTGTCCCGCATGGTGGACGCCGTGATGATCCGCGCCCACCGCCACGACGACCTGGAACGCTTCGCCCAGGCCGCCGACGTGCCCGTGATCAATGGCCTCACCGACCGCAGCCATCCCTGCCAGGTCCTGGCCGACATCCTGACGATCGAGGAGCAGGGAGGCTCGATCGCCGACAAGACGCTGGCCTGGGTGGGCGACGGCAACAATGTCTGCGCCAGCCTGATCCACGCGGTGGGCAAGCTGGGCGGCGTGCTGCGGATCGCCTGTCCCGCGGACTACCACCCCGACCTGCACGACCTCGCCCGGGCCGGAAACACCGGCAGCGTGCAGATCGTGCATGACGCGCGCGACGCCGTTGCCGGCGCGGACTGCGTGCTCACCGACACCTGGGTCTCCATGGGCGACACCGACCATGACGAACGGGTCGCCGCTTTCGAGCCCTTCCAGGTGGACGAAGCGCTGATGTCGTACGCGCACCCTGACGCCGTCTTCCTGCACTGCCTGCCCGCGCACCGCGGCGAGGAGGTGACGGACGCGGTGATCGACGGGCCGCGCTCGCGCGTGTTCGATGAGGCCGAGAATCGCGTCCACGTGCAGAAGGCGGTGCTCGCCTGGTGCTTTGGTGGAGTATGTTGAAGCTTGGCGAGGGTTGCCGCACTGCGGTATAGATGCAGCCGCAACCTAGCCTCGGGCCCGTCTATCCTGCGGCTTTTATGGTTCATCATGCCGCATCTGTTGCGATGCATGGCCGTATTTACCATCTGATGACGTCTGTGCGAGAGGATCGCACAGCACATCCTACCGGGTCGATTTGTCGGACTGAAGAAAACCCGGGTCCGTCATTAAGGTGTCATTCAGATGACCATCACTGCTGATCAGGTCGAGCAGGAACACCGCGCGGCGCTCGCTTCGCTGACCGAGCCGCAGCGGCGCGCCCTCCAGCGCCTGCAGCAGGCCAAGCAGCGCGCGCCCTTCAACGGCCGCTTCCCCACCGATAACCTGCGCCTGATCTTCGAGGCCGAGGCGGAAGACCGGACCCGCCAGGCCGCCTGATCTGCGAAAGCCAGAGTAAACCTATGTTGACGTCAAATGGAACCAGGGCTCGCGGCGAAAAGCCCTGTCTCCGCAAGCTGAGGTGACCGGCGTTCTAGTGCTATATGAGCGGTCTTAGCCCTGCAGGGCGTAAGGCGCAGGATCGGAATGGACGCGGTCGCCGCACGAAAGGCCAGGGTCGCCGCGCTGATGGCGCAGTTGGACGCTCGTCTCGACACCCTCTGTCCGCCCTTGGGCGGCCGGCTCACCGCGGCCATGCACCACGCCCTGTCGACCCCTGGCAAGCGGCTGCGGCCGCTGCTCCTGCTGCTGACGGCGGCCCAGCTTGGCGAGTCTGCGGAGACGGCGTTGGACGCCGCCTGCGCTGTTGAGATGGTCCACGCCGCCTCCCTGGTGCTTGATGACCTGCCCTGCATGGACGATGCGGCGGAGCGGCGCGGCCAGCCCTCCACCCATGCCCGCTTCGGAGAGGATGTGGCTGTGCTGACCAGCATCGCCTTGCTGAACCTGGCCTACAGCCTGCTCGTCCGCGCCAATCATCTGCCGGCGACGGCTCGGCTGGCCATGGTGGAGGCCCTGTCGGGCGCGGTGGGCCTGGAGGGGCTGGTGGCGGGCCAGGCGCTGGACCTGCATGAACCGGTGGCCAGCCTGGCCGACCTTCGAGAGGCCCACCACCGAAAGACCGGCGTGCTGTTCATGGCTGCGGTCACCCTCGGCGGCCTGATCGGCGGCGCAAACGCGACCGAGCACCTGGCGCTGGAGCGGTTCGCCGCGGAGCTGGGCCTGGCCTTCCAGGCCCGCGACGACGTTTCCGACGCCGGTGAGGTCGATTCCAGCGGCGCCGGGCGCGCCACCTTGATCTCGCTGCTCGGCCATGACGGCGCCGTGCGGGAGGCCGATGGCCGGCTCACCGCCGCCAAGCGCGCCCTGGCCTCGGGCGGCGCCCGGCTGGAACCGCTGGGCGCCTATGTCGACCTGTTGCTGGGCGAGCGTCGTGTGACGGAGGCGGCATCCTGATGGCCATGACCCGAGACCTGCAGGATGCGGGCCTGTTCCTGCTGGCCCTGATGGGGATGGAGGGCGTGGCCTGGGCCACCCACCGCTTCCTGATGCACGGACCGCTCTGGCGGCTGCATCGCTCCCACCACGAGCCGCGTCTCGGCCGGTTCGAGCTGAACGACCTGTTCGCGCTCTATTTCGCCCTGCCGTCGATGGCGATGATCTTCTGGGGCCATGTCGGCTGGTCGCCCGCGTGGTGGCTTGGCTGGTGCATGACGGGCTACGGGATGATCTACGCCCTGTTCCATGATGGGCTCGTGCACGGTCGCTTCCGCTCACCCCTGCCGTTGCGGCTGATGAAGCGCCTGGTCCAGGCGCACCGCCTGCATCACGCGGTGACGACCAGGAGCGGCGGCGTCTCCTACGGTTTCCTGTGGGCTCCCCCGGTGCGGCGGCTCAAGGTGCAGCTGAAGGCCAATCAGGCCCAGGCGGCGGCCCCGCCGGCAAGACGTCCAGGCGGCCTGAGCGTCCAGCCCGCCCCGGCCGGGATCGCTGCGCCTACTTCTTCCTGAACTTGTCCAGAGACACGATCTTGGGCCCATCCCCTTCCGGCTTGGGGTCCTCGGTGTCCTCGCCGGCCGGCTGCGGCGGCTCGACCGCTTCCGGCCGGCGCAGGGGCAGGAGTTCGGCCGTCGCGGCGGGCGCCCCCGCCTCTGGCGGCTCGAACTGCAGCAGGAACTGGACGCTGGGATCGTAGAAGCGCGTCACCGCCTGATAGGGCATGGACAGCCGCTTGGGCTGGCCGCCGAAGCGCAGGGTGACGGAGAAGAACGTCTCGCCCGGGGCCAGGTCCCAGAACTGGTGCTGGACCACGATGGTCATCTCGTCGGGATACTTCTCCACCAGCTCCGGCGGGATGGACACGCCCGGCGCCCGGGTCTTGAAGGTAACGTAGAAATGGTGCGCGCCCGGCAGCCCGCCTGGACCCGCCGCGCGCTTCAGCGCGGCCTTGACCACTCCGCGCAGCGCCTCCTGGGCCAGCGCCTCGTAGCCCATTTGGTCCTGGTCGTTGCGGTCCTGGGTCATGGGGGTGCGGGCTCGATACAGTGGTGCGGCGGTGCTGGTGAGGAAGGTCCCGACGCCCGAAGACGCCTGAGCGATTGCGGGCTCGACTTCAAGAGCGAACTGGCGCGGCCCGCGTTCCAGCGACCATCCGCCTGACCACCGCTCATCCGCCGCATGCCAGGCCCAGATCGTAAGGCCCGACCGCAGCAAGCCCGCGCCAGCCCGATAAGGGCGCACCCCTTACCTGGGTCCCGCCACTCGCCGGGATGCGTGATTGAAAGGTAGTGGAGGGATTCTGTTGCCAGGCTCCCTCCGGGCCCCGCCTACGGGGGCTAAGTCCCGTAGGGCTTTAGAGGCGAAGTCTACCGAACCGCATTACGCGGCGAGGCGGACCTCTTCAGCGAAGTTATCGTTCGCAGTTACAAAAGGGCCGATTGCGGAGGCCCAAACCGAGAGAAAGCCACGCTTTTACACGTCCGTCGATGCTGATCGGCCCCATGCTCCTGCGGCGATACCCGCAGTGAAGGTGATGGTGGAGCCGCCGGGAATCGCACCCGGGTCCAGTCCGCTTATTGCTCGCGCATTTATCCCCATAGTCCCACCGTCGCGGGACACTTGGAATATGGTCCCCCACCGGGGCTTCGGCAAGCGGGCCTTCAACGCGGCCGCCGAGCGGTTATGTTCAGGCCCGGCGCGTGCGCCAAAGCCGCTTCAGGAGACCAGGTCATGCCTCAGGACGCCGCCGACCCCACCCGTGACCCCGTCGTGATCGTCTCCTACGCCCGCACCCCCATGGGCGGGTTCCAGGGCGCCCTGTCTTCGGTGAAGGCCACCGAACTCGGCTCGGTGGCGGTGAAGGCGGCGCTGGAACGGGCAGGGGTCTCGGGCGATCAGGTGCAGCAGATCGTCATGGGCTGCGTGCTGCCCGCGGGCCTCGGCCAGGCGCCGGCGCGCCAGGCGGCGATTGGGGCGGGGCTTCCCCTCGCGGTGGAGGCCACAACCGTCAACAAGATGTGCGGCTCGGGCATGCAGGCGGCGATCATGGCGCATGACGCCCTGAAGGCCGGGTCCGCCGACGTGATCGTGGCGGGCGGCATGGAGAGCATGTCCAACGCGCCCTACCTGATGACCAAGCACCGGGGCGGGTCGCGCATCGGCCACGACGTCATCTCCGACAGCATGTATCTGGACGGGCTGGAGGACGCCTACGATCCCGGCAAGCTGATGGGCGCCTTCGCCGAGGACAGCGCCCGCGACTACCAGTTCACCCGCAAGGCCATGGACGACTACGCCGTGGCCAGCTTGGCCAAGGCCAAGGCCGCCTCCGACAGCGGCGCCTTCGACCCCGAGATCGCCCCTGTGGAGGTGAAGACCCGCAAGGGCCTCGACACCGTCAGCCGTGACGAGCAGCCAGGCAAGGCCGATCCCGCCAAGATCCCGACGCTCAAGCCCGCCTTCGCCAAGGACGGGGCGATCACCGCCGCCAATTCCTCCTCCATCAGCGACGGGGCCGCCGCCTTGGTGATGACGCGCGAGAGCGTGGCCAAGGCGCTGGGTCTGCCTATCGTCGCCAGGGTGGTCGCCCACGCCGCCCATGCCCATGAGCCCTCCAAGTTCACCACCGCGCCCGTGCCGGCGATCCGCAAGGTGCTGGACAAGGCCGGCTGGACGGTGGGCGAGGTGGACCTGTTCGAGGTCAACGAGGCCTTCGCCGTGGTGGCCATGATCGCCGCCAAGGACCTCGGCATCCCCGCGGAGAAGCTGAACGTCCACGGGGGCGCCTGCGCCCTGGGCCACCCCATCGGGGCGTCGGGCGCTCGGGTGATCGCTACGCTGATCTCGGCGCTGGAGCAGACCGGGGGCAGGAAGGGTGTGGCGGCGCTCTGCATCGGCGGCGGGGAAGCGACCGCCATGGCGGTGGAGCGCGTCTAGATTTCTCTCCCGCAAGGGGAGGAGGGAGCTTAGAGCCCCAGCCGCTTCGCCCGTCCCGCGATCGCGAGCGCCAGCCGCTCGCTGATCAGGTGATCCGGGGCGCCAGAGGACTTGCAGGCGCGGTCGGCGTCGGAGACCTCGGACTGGAGGCGGTCCAGCGCCTCCAGCGACCAGCTGCGGAGCTGGCGGGTGAACTCGCGCTCCTGCTTCCAGAACACGCCTGCGCTTTTGGCCGCCTCCGCCGGGCTCGCGCCGGAGCCCATCAGGATCAGGGCGCGGCGCAGCCGGTTGAGGTGGGCGCTGAGC
>CALMGB010000397.1:4804-5568 GCA_937863535.1 uncultured Caulobacteraceae bacterium | reverse complement strand
GGCGCACGCGGTTCTGCAGGCGGCGTGCGGCTATTGCCCGGAGCGGCTCAGCGCGTTCGGCGGCTGCTTCAATGCTCCAGCGTTTCCTGGCGAGACGCTGGCCACAGACCGCTGGATCGGCGCGGAGCAGGTCAGCTTCCGCACCTCGGGTGGTCGGACGCGACGTCGTGGCGCTCAACACCGGTCGCGCGACGCGGCGCTGATCCAGGCCTCGTCCGCGCGCACCGCCGCGCCGTGCTCGCCGACGCCTGGCGCCGGGGCGGGGTGCAGCATCGGCTCGCCGTCGATCAGGATGGGCGTGCGCACCGCCGGCACGCTCCCGCCCTCGGCCGCGGGCGAGGCGATGTCGCTGCGTAGGGCGCGGTGAAGCACTTGCGGATCCTCGAACACGTCGGCGATGGTGTTGATCGGCCCGGCCGGGACGGTGGCCGCCTCCAGCGTCGCCAGCAGCTCGGCGCGGGACGCGAGCAGCGTCCGCGCCGTCAGCCGGGCGATCAGCGGCGCCCGGTTGACCACGCGCAGCGCATTGCTGGCGAAGCTCGCCTCCTCGCCCAGCGCCTCGACACCCAGCGCCCGGCAGAGGCGGTGGAACTGGCCGTCGTTGCCAACCGCGATGATCACGTGCCCGTCGCGCACGGGAAAAATCTCATAGGGCGCTACGTTGGGGTGCGCGTTGCCCAGCCGGTGCGGCGCGACGCCGGAGACCAGGTAGTTCAGCGCCTGGTTCCCTAGCACGCCCACCTGACTGTCCAAGAGCGAGCAGT
>CALMGB010000397.1:0-4794 GCA_937863535.1 uncultured Caulobacteraceae bacterium | reverse complement strand
CTCCCCCGCCACCCTCCCTGCCCATGACCCACAAGTCGCTCCAGGCCCCGGGCCCGTTCTGCGCGCGACGCCGCAGCGCCGCCAGCACGCCGATGGTGGCGTAGAGGCCCGAAAACAGGTCGGCCACCGCATAGCCGGTCTTGGTGGGCGGGCCTTGCGGGTCGCCGGTAATCGACATGGCCCCGCCCATGCCCTGGATCAGGAAGTCGTAGCCGGGCCGCGCCGCATAGGGGCCGTCCTGGCCGAAACCGGTGATCGAGGCATAGACCAGCCGCGGGTTCACCGCCGACAGGCTGGCGTAGTCCAGGCCGAACCTGGCTAGCCCTCCTACCTTGAAGTTCTCGATCAGCACGTCGGCGGAGCGCGCCAACTCCACCACCAGCGCGCGCCCGGCCTCGGTGGCGAAGTCAGCCACCACCGAGCGTTTGCCACGGTTGCAGGCGTGGAAATAGGCCGCCGACAGGTCGCCCCCATCGGCCGCCGGCACGAAGGGCGGTCCCCAGGTGCGGGTGTCGTCGCCCTGGGGGCTCTCCACCTTGACCACGTCGGCGCCAAGGTCCGCCAAGGTCTGGCCGGCCCATGGGCCCGCAAGAATGCGCGCCAACTCCAGCACCTTCAGCCCCTGCAGCGGTGTGGCCATGGTCTTTCCCTGAACCGCGGACGCGCCCGCCGGCAGCGTATGTCCACCGACAGCTTGGCCGTGCGCCAGACGGCTTTCGCAACCCTGCTATGCCGAGTTGCGAGGTGGTCGCGCCCGCCGGTCTAGCCAGTGATCATGGAGGAGAGCCCCGTCAAGCCGATCGAGGACTTCCTGGCGTTCCTCCGGGACGGCCGCTTCATGCACCTGCGGAGCCGCGGCTCTGGGCGCCACGTCTTCTACTCCGGGTGATGTAGCCCGGCACCGGCTCAGCCGACCCGGAGTTCCACGTCTGGTCCTCCGATCAGAACTTGACCCGCACGCCGCCGTAGGCTGCGCGGCCGAGCGTACCATACGAATAGGCGGTCTCGTAAGATTTGTCCGTCAGGTTCTCCACTCGCCCGTAAAGCTCGAGATTGTCGCGGATGGGATAGCTCGCCCGGAGGTCCACCAGGGTGTACGAGCCCAAGACGACCTGCTGGTAGGGGAAGACGTTGAAGTTCTCGTCGTTACTTCGGCCGGCGTAGCGCACGGCCAGGGTGGTGGAGAGCTTTATGGGCCAGACGTAGGTGGCGGCGAAGTTGGCCGTGTTCTTAGAACGTCGAGAAAGTTGTTTGCCTAAATCCGCCGCGGCCGCCGTTCGGTCCTCGTCGTCGTTGAAGGTGTAGTTGGCGGTGAGGGTGAGCGCTTGGTCGACCCTGAAGGCGCCTTCCAACTCCACCCCCTCGGCGCGGTTCTTGTTCACGTTCTGATAGAAGCCGAACGGGAAAAACGAGGCGCCCACAAACTCGATCAGGTTGGTTGTATCACGTCCGAAGTAGGTCGCCTGCAAGACGATGTGATCATCCAAGAAGTGCTGTTCGATGCCTGCGTCCCAGCTGTTGGCTTCTTCGGGTCGCAGACTCGTATTTCCATTGGCGCTATAAAGCTGGAACAGCGACGGCGCCTTGAAGCCCTGGCCGAAACTCGCCCGCAGCGTGGTTGCGGGCGCCACCTGCCAAGCCGCTGAGGCTTGGCCGGTGACGTGGCTTCCAAAGGTCGAGTTGGCGGTCTCGCGAACGCCTCCGGTCAGGGTCAGTCCTGGCAGCACCTTGCCGGTGATCTGGCCATAGCCGCTGTCCAGGGACTGGTCGGCCTTCACAGGCGTCGAACCGAAGGCGATGTCGTCGTAAGGGGTGTCGGAGCTGATGGTCGAGCGTTCGTCTTCGGCCCCGAAAACGAGGTCGTAGCCCGCCGCCAAGGCGTATGCGCCCTCGTATTCGAACGTGGTGACGCGCCCGAGCTCATTGGCGGTTTCCTTGGTGAGAGGCTGATTGGGATCTTCGTCACGCGTCAGGGACTGGAAGTATTCCAGCGCGATCCGGTTCTTCAGCCGCCCGTCCAACGTCGATAGGTTTAGGCCCGTGTAGTCCACCAGCTGCTGAGTGCGTCCGAATTCGGCGTCGTCAGCGGTCATGCACGTCGGCTGGCCGGTGTAGCAGGCCGGCGTACCTTCGCCGTCGAACTCCTTGCGGCTGGCGGTGTAATAGGCGCGCTGGTCGAACTGCAGGTCAGGCGTGATGTCGTAGCGGAACCGGCCCGAGAGGCCGGAGGAGTGGAAGCCGTCGTCCTCCTGGCCGCCGAAGACCTTGTCAAAGGCCGAGACGCTGTCGGTGGAGTCGTAATAGGCGCCGAGCCGCCAGTCGTAGCGGTCCTCCTTGCCGCCGATGGCGCCCTTCACATAGGCGGTGCCATAGCTGCCGCCTTCCGCCTGGGCGTCACCCTCGAAGGGCTTGGTGGCGTCGGCGGTGATGATATTCACCACGCCGCCGATGGCCTCGCTGCCATAGAGGGTGGACTGCGCGCCGCGCAGCACCTCGATGCGGGAGATGTCGCCGGCCAGCAGCGTGGAGAAGTCTACGCCGGTACCCGGACTGGACGGATCGTTCACCTTCACCCCATCGATCAGCAGCACGGTATGATCTGAGTCCGCGCCACGTATGAAGACGGAGGTTGGCTGCCCCGGGCCGCCGTTGCGATCGAGCACCAGACCCGGCGTGCGCACCAGGATGTCGGCGACGTCCGTCTCCTGGTCCAGGCGGATGGCCGAGCCGGTCAGCACGGTGATCGACTGGCCCACTTGGCTGATGGGAGTGGGCGAGCGGTTGGCGGTCACGACCACGGTCTCGACCTCGGTCGCGGCGCCGGAGCCCGCGACATCGGGCGTGGGCGCGACCTGGGCGAGCGCCCAGGCGGGTGCGCAGAACGCCGCGAGCGAGGCGGCGGTGAAGTAGCGGATAGGTCTCATGTAGTCCCCATGGAGCAGCGATCGCCGCGCAGGAGCCGGTCGCGCATAGCCGCGCGATCGACCCGCACGAAGCGGGTTTCAGAACGCCGTCTCTCGGGAAGACCCGTATCGCTCGGCACACCTCGACCGCGCGAAGGACGACCGCGACAGGCAGGTCTCCTGGCTTGCGGGTCTGCGCCTCGTCCGTCGCCTTCCCAGAAAGCCGAAGCCTCCAGTGGCATGTGACGGTTAGGCTCACCGCTTACAGTTGCGGGACAGCTGGGGATTCACACCCCATTCCCATATTCACCCTCTCTCGAGGGACCTGACGCGTCTCGGCCTTACAGGAGCGATGGAGCGGGAGCAAACAGTCTCCGGCGGCCAAACTGTTCAAGATGTCGCGCCTTCCAACCGCGTGCTGCGCGCTACGTCTTCATCGCGACGGCGCCATGGAGCAACGATGCCTGGGCACACCCGCCCACCTCGGACATGTCGAGCCGACCGAAGCCCACTTCCTGCAAGGTCGGGCGTGCGTCGCTCTGGGCCCGTGCTGGCGTTGCTTGTCGGCGCGCTCGGTCTGTCGGCCACGCCAGCGAATGCGCGCCCGGTGCGGGTCATGTCGATCAGCGAGTGCAGCGATCAGCTCGTGCTGGCCCTCGCCGACACGAAGACGATCACCTCTGTGACGTGGCTGTCGCGCGATCCTGAGGGGTCGTACATGTGGCGCGCGGCGGAGCGCGTGCGGATTAACCACGGCTTGGCGGAGGAGGTCGTGCGAGATCGTCCGGACCTGGTGATCGCGGGCAGCTACAGCACCCCGGCCACGCGCGCCCTGCTGCTAAAGCTGCACTACCCGCTGCTGGTGCTCGACCCGGCGAACAGTTTCGAAGACATTCGCCGCCAGGTCCGCACGGTGGCTCTCGCGCTTGGCGAACAGGGACGCGGGAGGGGGCTGATCGCCCATATGGACACGGCGTTGGCCAGGCTTGGCTCCGAAAGGAGTCCACCGCTTCGGGTGGCGGCCTGGGACGGCGCGGGTTTCTCCGCGGCGCCGGGGTCGCTCTACGACACCCTCCTCAGGGCTGCTGGCGCGCGCAACGTCACCGCGGACACGCAAGGACGGGGCGGCTCCACGCCCGAGGTCGAGAAGCTGATCGCCACCGCGCCGCAGCTGCTGGTCGCCGGCGCCCCGGCGTTTCAGCGGCCGGCGCTGCAGACCGAGGTGGCGCACCACCCGCTGGTGAGGCGCTACTGGTCCGACCGCACCCTGATCGTCCCGCTCTCCGCCTACAACTGCGGTACGCCGTTTTCGGCCGATGCGGCGCTGTCGCTTCGTGACCAGATGCGCGCAAAGCTTGCCGAGGCGAAGACGTCCCTGCCGTTCGCCCGGGCGCCGGCGCCTTGAGGCCGGTGTTGCTGATCGCGCTGGTGGCGGCGGTCTGCCTCACGGCGGCGACGTCGCTTCTCGTGGGCGAAGTGGGCTTTTCTCCGGGACAGGCGATCCATGCCCTGCTGGCCGTCCAGCCGAGCCTGACGACGACGGTGCTGCTCGACATCCGCTTGCCGCGAACCGTCCTGGCGGTTTTGATCGGTGCGATCCTGGGGCTCTCGGGCGCGGTGCTGCAGGGCCTGCTGCGTAACCCGCTGGCGGAGCCGGCGCTGCTCGGGGTCTCGCCCGGGGCGTCGCTCGGCGCCGTAATCGCCATCTATTACGGTTTCGCCGGCGCCACGAGCCTGGCCGCCCCCGTGTTCGGCCTCATCGGCGCGCTTGTGACCACAGGGACGGCGATGGTACTTGCCCGGCGCGGCGGCACGCTGGCGCTCATCCTCGCCGGCTCGGCGGTCTCCGCCATCGCGGCGGCGGGAGTGGAGCTGGCCCTGAACCTCGCTC
>CALMGB010000396.1 GCA_937863535.1 uncultured Caulobacteraceae bacterium | reverse complement strand
ATCCTGGACGAGCCCACCAACCATCTCGATATCGACAGCCGTCGCGCCCTGATGGAGGCGCTAAACGGCTACGAGGGCGCGGTCCTGCTGATCACCCACGACCGTTCCTTGATGGAGCTGGTGGCCGACCGGCTATGGCTGGCGGCGGACGGCACCATCGCGCCGTTCGAGGGCGACATGGAGGCCTATGTCAAGCTTGTGCTCGAACGGGCCAAGACGGTCGCGCGGGAACAGCCCGACCGGAACACGCCCGCCAACTCGGCCAGGGACGCCCGCAAGGCCGCGGCCGGCGCCCGCGCCCAGGTCGCACCGCTTAGGCGCGGCATGGAGGCGGCGGAACAGCGGATGGATGCGCTGACGGGCAAGATCGCAGAGCTGGACGGAGCGCTGTCGGACCCCGCGCTCTTCACCCGCGATCCGGCGCGCGCAGTGGCGCTGGGCAAGGCGCGGGCGGAGGCTGCGGACCAGCTCGGCATGGCCGAGACGACGTGGATGGAGGCTGCCGAAGCCTACGAGATGGCGAAGGCCGAAGCGGGCGCCTAGATGCTCCCCCGCTGGGGAGCTGTCGGCGAAGCCGGCTGAGGGGACCGACGCGAAGCGGCGGCGCTGCCCGCTCCACCAGCTTCGCTGGTCCCCCGCCCCACGATGGGGAGGATCAAGACCCGAACCTCACCCCTTCTCCCGCATCAGCCGCGCCTTGTCCCTTTGCCAGTCGCGGTCGGCTTCCGCCTCCCGCTTGTCGTGGTTTTTCTTGCCCTTGGCGACGGCCAGCTCCAGCTTGGCCAGCCCCTTGTCGTTCCAGTACAGCCGCATGGGGATGAGCGTGCGCCCTTCCCGGTTCACCGAACCCAGAAGCCGGTCGATCTGGCGCCTGTGCATCAGCAGCTTCCGCGGCCGGCGGGGCTCGTGGTTGAAGCGGGAAGCGGCCGCGTATTCGGGGATGTAGGCGTTGACCAGGATCAGCTCTCGCCCCTCGACCGCGGCGTAGGACTCCGCCACGTTGGCGCGGCCGAGGCGCAGCGACTTGACCTCGGAGCCGGTGAGCGACAGCCCCGCCTCCAGCGTCTCCTCGATGAAGTAGTCGTAGCGGGCGCGGCGGTTCTCGGCGATCAACTTCTGGCTGGACGGCGGCGGCTTGGTCAATGGACGCCTGCCTCCCGCATCGTGTCGCGGACAAGCGGGCGCACGGCCTCAGCGCACGGGGTGATCGGCAGGCGCACGTCGGAAGTGCAAAGTTCGAGCTCGGACAGGGCGAACTTGGTCGGTGCGGGCGAAGCGTCGGCGAACAGAGCCTTGTGCAATCGGATCAGCCGATCCTGCCAGGCCAGAGCCGCGGCGAAGTCGCCAGCCATCGCCGCCTCCATGAAGGCGACGCAGGCCTGCGGGGCCACGTTGGAGGTCACCGAGATGCAGCCGTGGCCGCCATGGGCGACGTAGCCCAGCGAGGTGGGGTCGTCTCCGGACAGCATGACAAAGTCCTCTCCGCAGGTCAGCCGCATCAGGCTTGCCCGCGCAAGATCGCCTGTGGCGTCCTTGACGCCCACGATGTTGGGCAGCTTGGCCAGCCGCACCAGGGTCTCGTTGGCAATGTCGGAGGCGGTGCGGCTCGGCACATTGTAGACGATCACCGGCAGCTGCACCGCCGCGTCCAGGGCCGCATAGTGGGCGTAGATCCCCTCCTGGCTCGGCCGGTTGTAGTAGGGCGTGACCACCAGGGCCGCGTCCGCGCCCACCATCTTGGCATGGCGGACCAGTTCGACGGCCTCCAAGGTGCAGTTGGAGCCGCAGCCGGCGATCACGGGCGCGCGTCCGGCGGCGGTGTCGATGCACAACTCCACCACCCGGCGGTGCTCGTCATGAGACAGGGTGGCCGTCTCACCGGTCGTGCCCACGGGCGCCAGGCCGTGGACGCCGGCGGCCACCTGGCGCTCGACCAAGCGCACGAAGGCGTCCTCGTCCACAGCGCCGTTGCGGAACGGGGTGACCAGGGCCGTGATGACGCCCTTGAACAGAGGCTGAGGCATAAGTGACCGAATTCCTGCGCCTTGCGGCGGCGATTCGCCACGAACGCCGCGCGTGGCCGACATGTTTAACGGTGTGACAACACCACGCCCAGAATATCCGTCCTAAGCGCTTGCCCGCAACAGCGGTCTCGCGCAGGAACTGGCTGGCGGCCCAGTACCAGGAGAGCGCAATGTCGGCGTCCCCCCGCGATTTCGACCATATGGCCACAACGCCCCTGGGCGCCAAGCTTGGGCGCAAGGCCCTGCTCGGGACCTTGCTCACCGCCGTATGCGGCGGTGCATTCGGCCAGTCCATGGACGCGCCGGCCACCCAACCCGTGCAGCCGCCCGTCCCCATCGTGGCGCCGGTTCCCTACGCCGCCCTGTCCAGCGCGTTGCAGCCATCGGACGCGGCCTTGCTCCGCGAAGCGCTGCTGGCCGCCCGGCGTGGCGACACGACGACGGCGCAAGGCCTGCAGGCGCAGATGACCAACAGCACGGCCAAGCGGCTGGTGACCTGGGCGATGGTGGACGCCGCCGGAAGCGAGTTGGACTACTTCACCCTGGTCAACGCCATGCGCGACCTGGACGGCTGGCCGCGCCCCGCGCGCCTACGGGCGGCCCTGGAGAAGGCGCTGGAGACGGCCGCCATCCCGCCGGCCCAAGTCATCGCCATGTTCCAGGGCCGCGACCCGGAGACCGCCCAGGGGACGATCGCCCTCGCCTCCGCCTATCAGGCGCAGGGCCGGACCGCCGACGCCTCGGCGTTGGTGAAGCACTTCTGGCGCAACCACGCCTTCGACGCCGACCTGCAGGGCCAGATGCTGACGCGGTTCAGCACCTACCTGACCCAGGACGACCACGCCGCCCGGCTGGAGATGCTGATCTACAGCGGCGACAGCTCCGCGGCGCGCGAGCTGATGGAGATGGTGGCGCCGGACCAGCGGGCGTTGGCCCAGGCGCGGATCGCCTTCCACTCGGAGCGGTCTGACGCGCCCATGCTGCTGGGCATGGTCGCCCCCAGCCTGCAGAACGACCCGGGTCTGGCCTTCGACCGGGCGCGCTACTACCGCAAACACAACCTGGAATCGATCGCCGCAGGCCTGGTGCGGAACTTCCCCACCACCACCCCCGAGCAGCCGGAAGCCACCAAGGCTATCTGGGCCGAGCGGCGAGCGCTGATGTTCTCCGCCCTGCAGAGCCTGGACTATCGCGGCGCCTATGCGGCGGCCGACGACAACGGCCTGCAGCCCGGCCAGGACGCCAACGAGGCCCAGTTCTTCGCCGGCTGGATCGCCCTGACCAAGCTGAACAACGCCGACCTTGCGGACAAGCACTTCGCCAGGCTGCAGTCCGGCGCCACCACGCCCATCACCATGAGCCGCGCATATTACTGGCGGGGCCGCACCGCCTCCATCAAGGGCGACGCCATGGACGCCAACCTGTTCTGGGGCGAGGGCGCCAAGTACTACACCGCCTTTTACGGCCAGCTGTCCGCCGCCAAGATCGGCCAAGCCCGCTTTGAGCTGGGGACCGATCCCGTCCCCAGCGTCGCCGACCGGGCGCGGTTCGAGAACCGCAGCATCATCCAGGCGGCGCGGATGCTCGGCGACGCCGGCGACCACCAGCTGCTGGCCAGCTTCGCCATGGCTGCAGAGGAGGACATCACCAGCCCGGCCGAGCTGGCCCTGCTGGTCGACCTGACCCGGATGTACGCCGACCAGTCGCTATCCATGCGGGTGGTGCGTTCGGGCGCCATGCGGGGCCTCTACCTGCCGCAGCGCGGCTATCCGATCCGCACCGCGCCCGTGGGCTACGGCCTTGCGGAGCCGGCCTTCGTCTTCGCCATCACCCGCCAGGAGTCGAGCTTTGATCCCTCCGCCCGCTCCTATGTCGGCGCGCGTGGCATGATGCAGCTGATGCCGGCCACAGCCGCCGGCGTCGCCCGGCGGCAGGGGGTGGAGTATTCTCCCTCGCGCCTGGATGATCCCGATTACAACATGAAGCTCGGCGCCGCCTTCCTCGGGCAGCTGACCACCGACTTCGACGGCTCATACGTGTTGGCGACAGCGGCCTACAACGCAGGGCCCGGCCGGCCGCCGCAGTGGATCGCGTCGTGCGGCGATCCCCGTGGAGGTCATTCCGACCCGGCCGACTTCATCGAGTGCATTCCGTTCTCGGAGACCCGCGACTACGTGATGCGGGTGATGGAGAACGTGCAGGTGTACCGCGCACGCCTCGCCGGCGGCTCCGCGCCCCTCACCATTGCTACGGACCTGAAACGCGGCGGCTGGGTTCCCTCCGCCACGACACCTGGCGCCTACAACGGCGCCCAGTATGGTCAGGCCGCCATGAGCGCCTCAGTGGCCCGCTAAGCCGCTGCGGCTGGTGCCCCGGGTCGGACTCGAACCAACACGACCTTGCGGCCAACAGATTTTGAGTCTGCCGCGTCTACCATTTCGCCACCGGGGCACGGGGCGTGTGCGGTAGCGGGCGATAGAGGCTTTCCCCGTCCGGTGCAAGGCGACGGCGTGCGCCGCGCCTTGCGGGACCCGGAGACGGGTGGAGTGCTACTTGCCCTTCTTGCAGGCGCGCATGAACTTTTCACGGTCCTTGCCGTGCACGCCCTTGGAATCGGCGCTGGCCGAGCAGGCCAGGGAAGCTTCCGTGCGCGCGCCCTTGGGCGCAGCTCCGACGTGGGTGACGGTGGTCTTCGGCCGGCCGGCCATCTTGGTGGTGGTCGTGGTGGTGGCCACGGGCGCCTTGGACATCGGCGCCTGGCCCATCGCCGATCCAGCCATCAGCACAGTAGCCGCAGTCGCCATTATCAACACTCGCATAGGATTCGCTCCATCATGTGGATGATGACTGTAGCTGGGCCATGACGTCTGTCGAGAGACGGTGGGCTTACAGTTTCTCAAGCTGGCTCCACAGCCCGGCCGAGCCGCTTGCCTCTCATCCTGAAAACGCGCCTGCCTAGCACTGCTTTTACATGCAGGCGTTGGTCCCCGGCACCTCCCAGAACGCGCCGGCCAGCAAGCCCGCAGCGGAGTCGGGTTCAAACCTTCTCAGTAGCCATACGGGCGGTGGTGGCGGTAGTACCAGTTGTGATAAGGATACGGACGGTAGTCCCACCGCCCGCCGGCGTAGAGCCAGGGGTTGTAGTCGGCCGGCGCAGCATAGGCGTAGCCGCCGCCGTAGGCGAAGCCGGGCGCGCCTCCCCTCAGCACATAGCCAGGAGGACAGCCAGGGCTGGTGCCGCCAGACTGGCTAGAGGCTACCGCACCGCCCAGCAACGCCCCGCCCGCGGCGCCGGCGAGCGCCCCCGTTCCGCGGCTATGGCGCCCGGCGAGCCCTGCTCCGGCGAGCGCACCCAGCGCGCCGCCGATCAGCGCGCCACCGGCGACGTTGCCGCCGGACTTCACACAATTGTCGGTGGCCCATTGTTCGGCCGCTTGGGCGTACTGCTGATCGGCCTGCGGAGAGCCGCCGGCGTCGGGCCCGCTCTGGTCGTACCCAGGAGGCGGAGGAACGGCAGGGTTCCCGCCATAACCCTGACCCTGCGGATACCCGCTGGCGGCTGGCGGATACCCCGGTTGGCCGTAGCCCGGTTGAGCGTAGCCGCTCTGACCGTAGCCGGACGGATCACCGCCCATCTGGCCGCCGTAGCCGGGCTGCCCGTACCCTTGCTGCCCGTAACCCTGCTGCCCATACCCTTGCTGTCCGGGGCCGCCGGTTTGGCCGTAGCCTTGCTGGCCATAATCGCCCTGAGGAGGCTGGCCGTAGCCGTCCTGCGGCGGCGGTGGCGCAGACGAATACCCGCTCTGCGACGGGTCCTGACCGTAGCTCTGAGCATCGTAGCCGGGCTGGCCGTAGGGCTGGGTGTTTGGATCATAAGGCTGGCCATAGGCGGGCTGGCCACCATAGTTGGGTTGGCCGTAGCCCTGACCATTCCCGTACGGCTGGCCATAGGCTGGGGCGCCGCTGTCCTGCGCCGAAGCGAACGAGATCGCCAGCGGCGAAACGCTCAGTCCCAGCGCCGCCAGCATCATAGTCGATCGGGCCAGTATCGCGGGCGGCGTCATCGGCGTATCCTCCACCGCTCATGAGCGGCCTTCTCTCAGCACAGCAAATGAAGTCTGAACCCGCCCTGACCGTTCCGTTCATCCGCTGCCGCCAAGCTTCCGGCCTCCGGCGGGCGGATCGCCATTTCGTCTTGAGCCCTGGCCTGAGGGCGGCGCTGGTGAGTTTGGCGTTGGTGAACCTTGGCGCGTCCGTAGCGGCAAGCAAGCCGCTGTCCGCCCGATCCAAGGGCAATGCGCTCGACACGGAAACTTCGGTGGTCACGGTCACCGCGAGCCGCGTCATCCCTCAGGTGCAGAGCACCTTTCCAGCCTCCGGCGCCAACGTCGCGCCGGGCCTGTTGGTGCTCCGGGTGACCTACGACACGCGCATGCGCCCCGAGGGCTGGTCCTACGCGCAGGAGGCAGGTGCGGAATATCCTGACTGCGCCAAGGCGCCGCGCCTGCTGGACGACAAGCGCAGCTTCGTCCTGATCTGCCGCACCCTGCCCGGCAAGCGGTACGCGGTCTGGTTCAACCGGCCGCCGATGACCGACTTCACAAGTCTTGGTCGCCGCACGGCCACTCCGTTCGAGTTGCGGTTCGCCACCACCGACGATGAACCGGTACGTTCCCTGACAGAGGCCATGAAGGCCGACCCGGCCCTGTCATCGCTGGGCAACCCCGTGGAGCCGGACGGCCTCGCCACCTACGGGCAGGACGAGCCGCCGGGCGCGCCCTGACGTCAGATCGCCGTCCGCAGCTCGGAGCAGCCGGTGAGACGATTGTGGACGCTCGCGGCCACCGCTGTCCCACCCCTACGCTGCGCCTGCGCCGCGCCCTGGTGAACGCGCCGCATGGCTCCGTGGTCGTGCTACTGGCGGACGATCCCATGGCGCGCATCGACGTGCCCCACTTCGCCGCCGAAACCGGTCACGTCCTGCTCGACTGCCGCCAAGAGGGCGCTTTGCTGCGCTTCAGCGTTCGGAAGACGGCTTCGCTGGGCGACGGGGACCATGCCGTACCCCCGGATTGAGGATCAGCTCCATCTCGGTGGCCACCGCGCCGCCGAAGAAGACGGCGTTCACGTTCCAGGACAGCCAAACGAGGAACACCACCACAGCGCCGATCGAGCCATAGGTGGCCCCGTAATTGGCGATCTTGCCTACGTAGAAGGCGCAGAACCACGAGGCCAGGATCGACAGCCCCGTCGCGACGATCCCGCCCATCAAGGAGGCGCGCCAGCTGACGTGGTGGCTGGCCATGGCGTAGCGATAGAGGAAGGCGAACCCGGCGACCAGGCCCGCCGACTCCCAGGTCCATTCGTTGTTCAGCCAGGACTGTCCAAGCAGCTCCAGCTTCAGCGTCGAACCGAGGATCCGCACCGCCAGGAAGGCGCTGGAGGAGGCCGCCAGCAGCGCGAAAGCGCCCATCGCCACGACCAGGGCCATGACGTTGAACTGCACGAAGTTGCGCGGGCGATCCTCCTCGTAAATGAAGGACAGCCCCGCCAGCAGCGCCTTGAACCCCCGATGCGCCGCGTAGAGCCCGATGCTCAGCGCGACGATGCTCTGCACCGAGATCGCCGTCCGCGGCGCGCCCGCCAAACGCTGCAGTTCCGACTGCACGAGATCCTGCGCCTGCATGGGCATCAGGTTGACCAGGGCGGCGCCCAACCCCTCCACCTGGGAAGTGGGGGCCAGCAGGCTGAACAGGCTGACCAGGATGGTCAGGGCTGGAAACACCGCCAGCAGGGCGAAGAACGACACCCCGCCGGTGTAGAGCATGCAGTCCCGCCCCCAGATGCGCAGGAAAGAGCGCCGAACCAGCAGCACGGCCCCGCGTACGAAGGTGAGCGTCTCCCCCGTCGATGGCGTGCGCACATGCGCGCCCAGCGCGCGCACGGACGCCGCCCGGGCAAGGCTGTCGGCGCCGCCGGAGGGGCGGCTCTGGACGGGCTCGGTGGTCAAACGGTGGGTTCGCCTGAACGCTTGTAATTGGGCCGATTTGCGCAGTGCTGGGCCGCACCGCTATGATCCATAAACGAGTTGGGCGCCAGTTGGGTGCGAAGCTCGCGCAACGGTGCGCAACAAGAGGTGATCGGTGTCGCACGGCGTACGCGTGCTGATCCTGGCTCGCGACGAAGCGGTTGCCGAGCCGCTGAGCCGCGGCCTGGATGCCCTGGGCTGGCGCACGGTGACGGCGCGTGGCGCGCAGGCGGCCCAGATCGCCCTGGAAGACCTGCCCATCGAGGCGGCGCTCGTCGTCGTGGACGGGCTGAACGAGGCGCAGGGCTTGGCTGATCGGCTGCGCGCCCAACGCGCGCCGCGACCCTTCCCCTTGATCGGGGTGCGCACCGGCGAAGCAGTGCTGGGGGACCACGGTTTCGACCTAACCCTTTCGGCCGCATGCCACCCCTCTCAGATCGCGCTGCGGCTGGAGCAACTGGTAAGGGCGGTGGCGGCGGAGGAGGAGTTCGTCCTACGCCAGCGGACCTTCGCCGAGCATGGCGGCGGCCTCTCCAAACCGGATGACGACACCTCGGCCTTCCGCGTGCTGACCGTGGGGGAGCCCGCGCCCAACTTCCTGGCGCTCTCGCACGCCTTGAAGGCGCATGGCGCGGAGGTCACCGCCGCCTTCACCGCCTACACCGCCTTCGACTACCTGCACGAGCGCGCCTTCGATGCGGTGGCGCTCTGGGCCGGCGAGACCCAGGCGGAGGCGCTGTCGATCGCGGCGGGCATGCGGCGCAATTCCCGGCTCTACCACCTGCCCACCCTGCTCTACCTGCGCTCCCGCTCCGAGATCGATCCGCAGTCGGCCTATCGCCGCGGCCTGACCGACATCGCCACAGCCGAGACGCCTGCGGAGGAGACCGCCCGGCGCATCGCCACCCTGGCGCGCGGCTACCGACGCGAACTCGCCATTCGTCGGGCGTTGGAGCAGGCGCGCGGCGTGGGCTTGACCGATCCGAGCACGGGCCTGTTCACCCCGGAACTCTTCGCCGCCCACCTCGCGCGCCTGACGGAGTCGTTGCGGAGCCGGGGCCGCCCGTTGTCGCTGGCGGTGCTGCGCATCGCCGACCGGCCCGAGACGCTGCGAGCCCGGGCGGATGGGTGGCTGGAGCGCGCGGTGCCTCAGATCGGCTCCATGGTCGGCCGCCTGGTCCGCGCGGAGGACACGGCCGGGCGGATCGCGCCGGAGATCTTCGGCCTCGCCCTGCCCGGCGCCGGGGCCGATGCGGCGCTCAGCGCGGCGGAACGGATCGCAGCGGTGATCGCCTGCACCGCCTTCCAGGCCGGCCAGGACCAGCGGCCCTTCACCGTCGATTTCGAGGTGGGCGCCGCCGAACTGCAGCCCGGCGAGAGCGCCGGCCACGCCCTGGAGCGGGCGGCCGCCCAGTCGTCGGCGCGCAAGGCGAGCTGAGCCGGACATCTTCAGCCGACTCACGCGTTGACCCCGTGGTCCTGGCTCGCCACCCTGGAGCGCCGGCGGCCAGCCGAAGTCTGAGACCCCACCCATGCTCGTCGTCCACCACCTGAACAACTCCCGCTCGCAACGCGTGCTGTGGCTGCTGGAGGAGCTCGGCGTGCCCTATGAGGTGAAACGCTATGAGCGCAACAAGGAGACCATGCTCGCGCCCCCGGAGCTGAAGCAGGTCCACCCTCTGGGCAAGAGCCCGGTGATCACCGACGACGGCCTGACGATCGCCGAGACCGGGCTGATCTGCGAATACCTCTGCGACCGCTACGGACAGGGCCGGCTGGCGCCCACCAAGAGCGTGGGCGTCGACAGCCCCGAGCGGCTCCGCTGGCTCTACTGGCTGCACTATGCGGAAGGCTCGGCCATGCCGCCGCTGCTGCTGGGCCTGGTGTTCGGGGCCATGCCGCAACGTGCGCCCGCACTGATGCGCCCCCTGGTCAAGGCGATCGCGACGCGGGCGCAGGACGGCTTCGTCAACCCGCAGATCAAGCTGCATCTGGACTACTGGGAGGCCGAACTGGGACCGAGCGGCTGGTTCGCCGGCCCGGAGTTCAGCGCCGCCGACGTGATGATGAGCTTCCCCGTAGAGGCGGCCGCCACCCGCGTCGGCTACGGCGCCGACCGCGTCAACCTGAAGGCGTTCCTGGAGCGCACCCATGCGCGGCCGGCCTACAAGCGAGCGCTGGAACGGGGCGGTCCGT
Organism: uncultured Caulobacteraceae bacterium; assembly: GCA_937863535.1. Taxonomy (GTDB): domain Bacteria; phylum Pseudomonadota; class Alphaproteobacteria; order Caulobacterales; family Caulobacteraceae; genus CAHJWH01. Next base: position 1,812 of record CALMGB010000396.1, on the reverse strand, counting down.
ACGCCTACGCCTGACGAAGGGGGCCAAAGACGCCTGGGCGCCGGGAGGGCGGCTCTGCTAGAGCAGCGCCCTGCATTCGCTGAAGTCAGGACTTCCCATGGACTATCGACGCCTCGGCGCCTCCGGCTTCCAGGTTCCGATGCTGAGCTTCGGCACGGGGACCTTCGGGGGCGAGGGCGAGTTCTTCCAGGCCTGGGGCTCCACCGATGTGGCCGACGCCCGCCGTCTGGTCGACATCTGCATCGACGCGGGCGTCACCATGTTCGACACCGCCGACATGTACTCGGGCGGCGCCGCCGAGGAGATCCTGGGCGAGGCGCTGAAGGACCACCCCCGCGACAGCGTGATCATCTCCACCAAGGCGAGCTTCCGGGTCGGCGACGGGGCCAACGACATCGGCTCCTCGCGCTACCATCTGATCCAGGCGGTCGAGAAGGCGCTGCGACGGCTGCAGACCGACTACATCGACCTGTTCCAGCTGCACGGCTTCGACGCACTGACGCCGGTGGAGGAGGTGCTCTCCACCCTTGACCAGCTCGTGCGTGAGGGAAAGATCCGCTACACGGGCGTGTCAAACTTCTCCGGCTGGCACCTGATGAAGTCGCTGGCTGCAGCCGACCGCCACGGATATCCCCGCTACGTCGCCAACCAGACCTACTACTCCCTGGTGGGGCGAGACTACGAGCATGAGCTGCTGCCGCTCGGCCTGGACCAGGGGCTGGGTGCGGTGGTCTGGAGCCCGCTCGGCTGGGGCAGGCTGACCGGCAAGATACGCCGCGGACAGCCGCTCCCCGTTCAGAGCCGCCTGCATGCCACGGCCTTCGCCGGGCCGCCGCTGCAGGACGAGTACGTCTACAAGGTGGTCGATGCGCTGGACGCCATCGCGGGTGAGACGGGCAAGAGCGTGCCCCAGGTGGCGCTGAACTGGTTGCTGCAGCGTCCCACAGTGTCTTCGGTCATCATCGGCGCGCGCAATGAAGAACAGCTGCGTCAGAACCTCGGCGCGGTCGGCTGGGACCTCACGGCCGAGCAGGTCAGACGCCTGGACGAGGCTAGCGCCAGGCCCAAGCCCTACCCCTACTGGCATCAGCTCGGCTACACCGACCGCAATCCCCTGCCCGTCTAGGCGACCGAAGGAGCCGTCCCGCCATGTCCGCCCTGGACGCCCACGAGCAGCACGAACGGGCCGAGCACGCCCACCACGCCCAGGACCCGTTCATCACCCGCGTCTCCATCACCATCGCCCTGCTGGCCGTGGCCGCCGCCATCGTGGGCAGCCTGGAGACGGTGCAGAGCGCCACCGCCATCAACGCCACAAGCCGCGCGGTGCTGGCCCAGGACAAGGCGACCGACGTCTGGAACGAGTACCAGGCCGACAGCCTGAAGAAGCACATCTACGGCATCGCCGCCGACGCGCCCGGGCCCGATGCGGCTCGCTACCGCAAGACCTCGGCCGACCAGGTCGCCGCCCAGAAGACGCTCCGCGACGAGGCCACGGCCGGGGAGCAGGAGCGCGACCAGCTGGTCAAGACGGCGGAGACCGCGGAGCGGCGGCACCACTGGCTGACCGCCGCCGCGGCGCTGCTGGAGATCGGGATCGGCATCTCTTCGGTGTCGATCATCACCAAGAACCGGCTGTTCTGGTTCGGCGCCCTCGCCCTTGGCTTGGGCGGCGTCGGCCTGTTCGTCACCGGCTGGCTGGTCTGAGCTCCTCGTGCGCCTGTTCGCCTAAACAGCGCCGGGCTGCCGCGCCTTGTCTGTCGAGGGCGCCAGGAGCTAGACTCGCAGGTCTACTGGAGCGGTGCCATGAAG
>CALMGB010000395.1 GCA_937863535.1 uncultured Caulobacteraceae bacterium | reverse complement strand
GCAGTGGCGGGCCGGGCGGGTGTTGCTGGCCGGCGACGCCGCCCACCAGATGCCGCCGATGGCTGGGCAGGGCATGTGCTCCGGCATCCGCGACGCCTTCAACCTGGCGTGGAAACTGGCCGCAGTCGTGCGCGGCGAGGCCGGTGATGCGGTGCTCGACACCTACCAAGAGGAGCGGGCGCCTCACGCCCGGGAGGTGATCGAGTTCGCCATCGGCCTCGGCCGGGTCGTCTGCACCATCGATCCCGCGGTGGCCGCAGCCCGCGACACGGACCTGCTGGCCGCCCGCAAGGCCGGCATCTCGCCGCCCGGCCCTGTGATCTCGCCCTTCCACCGAGGCCTGATGCTGGACGGCTCGGCGGCTGCGGGCGCGATCTTCCCCCAGCCCGTCGCGCAAGCCTCGGCAGGCAAGACACGGCTGGACGACGTCCTGGGCCCAGGCGCTTGGCTGATCACGCGTTCGAAGCCGGACGGGTCGAGCTTCGATGCGCACGATCTAAAGGCGCTGGAGCTCGACGATCCCGCGCTCGCGCCCTTCGCCGCACCCCTACGCGGCTGGCTCGGGGAGCAAGGCGCCGAGGCGGTTCTGGTGAGGCCAGACCGGGTAGTTTTCGGAACCGGCGAAGCTCACCGCCTCGTGCAATCCTACAAGCGCGCTCTCCGGTCAAACAGTACGCTCGCTGCATAGAGGAGTGCCTACCCCTCTTGAGGTATTTATCTGAGCCCAGTAGAGCGACTGCAGACGGCGTTTTGCCGCTTTGCTGCCGACGTTTTGCATCTAACGTTGTGAAGATCGGCTACTCGGCTTGAGATGCCTGCCACAGCTCGTTGGTCGCCACCGGCGTCTCACTTTCGCGGCCGAACCCGTGCTTAGGGCCTTCCTGTCAGCTTAGCGGGCATCGTTCCGATCGTTCCAAGACCGGTCGACCGCATAACGCGCTCCATCTCAGGCGATCGCACCCATCCGAGCAAGCAATCTGCATACCCACCTGGCCCTTGGGGGCTCCGGCGCTGACTATCGCCCTAGGGCACAGACCATTGAGCGCAAGTCAAAGAAGGCTCCAGATCCGTGCCGGAGATGAATGTGGCGCGCCCTGCAGGACTCGAACCTGCAACCGTCCGCTTAGAAGGCGGGTGCTCTATCCGGTTGAGCTAAGGGCGCTTGGAGAGCGACGCTCAGTGTGTCCAGGGCTCGCGCCGGTCGGCCGCGAAGTTGTCCGCATAGGCCTTGATCACGTGCCGACGGGGTTTTTCCTGCGCCACCTGGAAGGCGATGCCATTCGCTGTGCAATAGGCGACTGCTTCCTGCTCGGTCTCGAACGACATCCGCACCTGCCCGTCCATGTCGCTGGAAGAGATCCAGCCCATCAACGGGTCGTTGGCGCGTCCTGAGACGGAGTCGAACTCCAGCACCCAATCCAGCGTCCGCGCCCGGCCGGACGACATCGACGACTTGGAAGGCTTGAAGATACGCGCCAGCATTCCTTGGTCCTGTCTCGCCGGGCCGGAACGCCGACCCGGCGCTCCCGATCCGGTCCTCTCGAGCCGGTGTTCAATCCGATGGTCGGGGCGACTGGATTCGAACCAGCGACCTGCTGCACCCAAAACAGCCGCGCTACCAGGCTGCGCTACGCCCCGACTTCGTCTCGCCCATTTGCCACGGGCGCGCCCGGATCGCAATCGAACCCGACTGGACTCGTCAGCCCTCCAGGCTGGAGCAGTCGACCTCAGCCACGACAAGTCCCTTCGGACCTTGCGCGAAGCGGACCATCACCTCGTCGCCGGGCTGGATGTCCTCCACTCCGCAGCGGCGCAAGGTTTCGATGTGGATGAAGATGTCGCCGGGCTCGCCATCGCGCATCACGAAGCCGTAGCCCTTGGTGCGGTTGAACCACTTGACCCTGGCGCGTTCGGGCGGCCCGGCGGGTTCGACCGGGCGACGGCTGTCCAAGCCCTCACGGCGACCCGCGCCTTCGCTGCTCCGTTCGAAGCCGGATGGGTGACCGTCCAGCCGCCTACGGCCTTCGTTCCGATCGGGAGCGGGTAAGGCGACGGGCTCGTCGATCTCATAGACGCTGGCGACCTGCCAGCCTTTGCTGCGCCGCACCGCGTCACAGACGATAAAGGCGCCCTCCGCGGCGTTCTCCCGGCCGCTCAGGCGCAGGCTGGTGACGTGCAGCAGCACGTCCTTCAAGTCCGTCTTGCCCGGATCGTCCGGGATTACGAACCCATAGCCCTTGCCGGCGTCGAACCACTTCACGCGCCCGCTGATCCGCACCGGCTCTGCATGCGGCGGCTCTAAGCTCTCATATTCCGCCCCAGAC
>CALMGB010000394.1 GCA_937863535.1 uncultured Caulobacteraceae bacterium | reverse complement strand
GAAGCCAACAATCCCACCCTTCAGCAGGCGCAGCAGAGCGAGCAGGCTTCCCGCTGGCGGATCGCCAATGCGCGCGCGCAGAACCGCCCGGAAGTCTCCCTGAATGCAAGCTACGGGTACACCGGCCAGCTCGAACCCTTCACTAAAAGCGCGTTCGATCACGCCTTTACCGCCCAAGCCGTCTTGACCCAGCCGCTCTTCACCGGCGGCCTGAACGCCTCCAACATCCGCAAGGCCGTCGATCAGAACGATAGCGACCGCAGCCAGGTGGAGGCGGTGCGCCGCACGGTCGTACAACAGGTCTCCCAGAGCTGGGAGCAGATGCTGTCTTTGCGTCAGAGCCTCGCCTCCTACGAGGCGGAGAAGATCACCGCGAGAGGCTATTTCGGCGACACGGTGAAGGAATATCGTGTTGGGCAGCGGACCACTCTGGACGTGCTCACGGCCGAAGAAACCCTACGGGCGGCGGAGATCGCTGCGCTGCAGGCGCGTCACGACGCTTATCTGGGCGAGGTGTCGCTGCTCTCCGCCACGGGCGTGCTGACGCAGGAGCAACTCGTACCCGGCGGCCGGACCTATGATCCCGCCCGCAATTTCCACACCGTGGTCAAGGCGCAGGCCGTTCCCTGGGAAGGCGCCATCGCCGCCTTGGACAGGATCAGCGAGCCCCGGCCGGAGCGGCCGAATCCCCTTTCCGCCGTTTCACTCGCCGACCCCGGGGCCCCGATCGCCACCGCGGGGACGGACGTGCCGCTGGATGCTCCGCCCGCCACGGCAACCCCGACGAAACCTCTTTTGAATACAACAAGTCCTTCCACGCCCGCCACCTACGGCCGGGACGTGGGCGTAAGCCCGCCTGTTCTGCGAGGACGTCTATGACTTCCAGTACTGCTCAGCCCAAGGCGCCTGGCGTCGACCGTTCCGCGTCCCCAGCCGCCGAAGCCCTTCGGCTCTGCCGGTCCCACATCCGCTCCGTCCTGCTCTTCAGCGCCTGCATCAACGTCGCCTATCTCGCTCCGACACTCTACATGCTGCAAGTATACGACCGCGTCCTGCCGTCCGGCAGCACGCCGACGCTGCTGTTTTTGACCTTCGCCCTGATGGGCGCCCTCGCCTTCCTCGCCCTGCTCGACCAGCTGCGGCAACGCATCATGCTCGCCGCCAGCGTGCGCCTGGACCGGGTCTTCTCCGCCCGCATATTTCGGCGTCTCAGCGACGTGGCCTCTGGCGACCGCTCCAGCCGCGTCTCCCAAGCGGTGCGTGAGTTCGACACCCTGCGGGCCGCGGTGACTGGACCGGCGGCCGTGGCGGCCTTCGACATCCCCTGGATACCGGTCTATCTCGCGGTCTGCTTCGCCCTGCACGTCGGGCTTGGATTGCTGGCGATCGGCGCCGCCGGAGTGCTCATCATCCTGGCGGTCGTCAACGACCAGGCCGGCCGGGGATGGGCTGCGGAGTTGAGCAAGGCGGCCGCCCAGACCGCCGCCCTTCAGGACGCCGTCTCTAATGCGCCAGGCGTCATCCGCTCGCTTGGCATGGGCGACGCCATGGTGGTGCAGTTCGTGGCGGGGCGCGCCGAGGTGAACCGGCCGTTGCTGGAGGCGCAAAACGCCCAGACCCGCATAGGCGGTCTAAGCCGGTTCTTCCGACTCTTCATGCAGTCCGCGGCCCTGGGTCTCGGCGTCTGGCTGGCCATCAACCGACAGCTCTCGCCAGGCGCCATCTTCGCCGCCTCCATGCTGGTCTCTCGGGCTTTGGCCCCTATCGACCAGCTGGTGGCGAGCTACCGCTCCATCGCCGCGGCGCCTCAGGCCTACGCCTCGCTTCGTGCACTGCTCACCGCCATGGAGTCCGCCGAGCGCACCGCTCTGCCGCCACCCGATCCCGTGCTTTCGGTCCAGGGTCTCGGCGTTCTGGACGACGGGCGACGGCGCTACCTGCTGCACGACGTGTCGTTCAAGGCGAGCGGTGGGTCGGTGATCGGCATCCTTGGGCCAAGCGGCTCGGGCAAGAGCGCGTTGCTGCGCCTTCTCGCCAACGCCCGGGTCCCCGACACCGGTGAAGTGCGGCTCGGAGGCGCCCGGCTGTCGGACTGGGCTCCAGAGGCGCTTGGCCCACACATCGGCTACCTCTCCCAGGAGCCCGTGCTGTTCCCAGGCTCCGTGAAGGACAACATCTCCCGCTTCGAACGCTTGACGGGAACGCCGGCCGATCAGGTCGACGCCGCTGCGGTCACGGCAGCCCAACGCGCCTGCGTGCACGAGCTCATCTTGTCGCTGCCCGCCGGCTACGACACGATGCTGGGCCCCCGCGGCCAGGGGCTTGGAGCCAGCCAGAAGCAGAGGATCGCCCTGGCCCGGGCGCTATACGGCAAGCCACGCTTCTACGTGCTTGACGAGCCAAACTCCGCGCTCGACGGCGCCGCGGAAATGCAGCTGATGCAGACCATCTCCCGCCTGCGGCAGGAAGGCGCCCTGATCATCCTCTCCGCTCATCGCATGCCCCTGATCAGTCTGGCCGACCAGATCGGCGTCATGAAGGACGGGCGTATGGAGCAGTTCGGTCCGAGCGCGGCCGTGCTGGAGCGGTTGCGTGCGGCCATCTCGGCGAGCGGGCCTCCCGTGCTGAAGCCGACGCCCCTGCCCGCCTCCACGCCGGCGTCCGAAGGGCCATGACGATGAGCGAAGCTGTCGCACCGAAGGCCAGAGCAGATCGCCTGGCCACTCCGCGCCACCACCCGGATCTCAACCGGGAAACCCCCGACCGCGAGATCCGGATCGGGAGCGTCGCGATCGGGGCGTTCCTATTGGCGCTCCTAGGCTGGGGCGCCCTGGCCCGGCTCGACTCCGGCGTGACAGCGGCGGGCGAGGTCGTCGTTTACGGCAACCACCAAGCGGTCCAGCACAGGGATGGCGGCGCCGTCGCGGAGCTGGACGTACGTGATGGTGACACAGTGCAAGCGGGACAGGTCCTCCTCAGGCTCCAGGCCTCGGAGCTGACGGCCAACGCCCGAGCTGTCCAGAACCAGGTCATCGAGCAGCAAGCGCTGCAATCGCGCCTGCAGGCCGAGATCGACCGATCGAGCTTCATCAACCCACCCGCCGATTTCGCAACCCTGGACGACGCCGAAGACCGAGCGACGGCTGGCAAGGCGCTCGCCCTTCAGCAAGTGGAGTTCACCCGCCGCCGCGAGGCCCTGACCACCGAGCGGGAGGTCCTGGACCGGCAGGTCGCTCAGGCAAACGAACAGATCAGCGGTTACGGTCAAGAGCTGGACGCCAATCGCCGGCAGCACACCCTGGTCGGTCAGGAACTCGACGGGTTGCATGACCTGTTCAAGGAGGGGCTCGTGCCGGCCACCAGGGTCCGGCAGCTGCAGCAGAACGAGGCGGAGATCGACGGGACGGCGGCCAGCTACGCCGCCGACCGCGCACGCACCCAGCAGGAAATTGGCGAGAAGCGCATCCGCAGCGAAGAGCTGGTGGCCGATCGCGATGCCGATGACGCCAAGGATCTCAGGACGGTGTAGCAGCAGCTGGCGG
>CALMGB010000393.1 GCA_937863535.1 uncultured Caulobacteraceae bacterium | reverse complement strand
AGCGAGGTCGCCGACGACGCTCCGGACGTGGAGGAAGCGCCTCAGCGCGGACGACCCGACCCGATGGCGGGCAAGGCGGCGGAGCCCAGCTACAAGGTCTTTTCCTCAGCCTCCGACGAGTTGGTGGCCGCCGACGACCTCTGCGACCCGGAGGAGTTGAGCCGGCTGCGGGCCTATCTGGACCAGCAGCTCGCGGTGTTCTCGAGCGTGGTGGCGCGCTTGGCCAATCGGCTGCAGCGCCGCCTGATGGCCAAGCAGAACCGGGCCTGGAGCTTCGACCTTGAGGAGGGGGTGCTGGACGCCTCGCGCCTCACTCGCATCATCACCGATCCGACAGCCCCCCTGTCGTTCAAGCAGGAGCAGGATACGGAGTTCCGCGACACGGTGGTGTCCTTGCTCATCGACAACTCCGGCTCCATGCGCGGACGCCCGATCATGGTGGCCGCGCTCTGCGCCGACATCCTGGCCCGCACCCTGGAGCGCTGCGGGGTGAAGACCGAAATCCTTGGCTTCACCACCCGGGCCTGGAAGGGCGGCCATGCCCGCGAACTCTGGATCAAGGCCGGAAAGCCCGCCCAGCCCGGCCGGCTCAACGACCTCCGGCACATCGTCTACAAGGCGGCCGATGCACCCTGGCGCCGCGCGCGCAAGAACCTCGGTCTGATGATGCGCGAGGGGCTGCTTAAGGAAAATATCGACGGGGAAGCCTTGATCTGGGCGCACCAGCGCCTGCTCGGCCGGCCCGAGGCGCGCAAGATCCTGATGGTGATCAGCGACGGCGCGCCGGTGGACGACAGCACGCTGTCGGTCAATTCCGGCCACTACCTGGAGCGGCACCTGCGCGAGGTGATCGGCGAGGTTGAATGCAAATCGCCAGTGGAGCTGATCGCCATCGGGATCGGCCACGACGTCACTCGCTACTACCGTCGCGCCGTCACCATCGTGGACGTGGAGCAGCTGGGCGGCGCCATGACCGAGAAGCTCGCGGAGCTGTTCGACGAGCCGCCCCGCACCGTGTCACGCTCCGTCGCGCCTTTCCAGATCGGGCCGCATCCCCCAGCCAAACGCGCGCGGGCGCGCTCAGCCTAGGGTTGCTCGGCGGCCTCCAGGGCCATGGTGATCCCGGCCCGGAACGAGGGCGTCACCTTTCGGGCCTGATCCAGCAGGAAGCGCACCGGGTGGAAGCCCGCGACCCGCTCGGCGGGGAAGTAGTCCCGGAAGGCGGCGAAGACCACCTCCAGCCCCGCGGCCTTCGCGTCATCGGCCAGCTCGTGCATCGTATACTCGCGGAAATGTCCGGGGTTCAGGGGCGTCAGGCGCAGCCGCTCATAGGGGTTGCGGCCGGCCAGCAGGGCGACGCGGTTCATCACCTCCGCCGCATTGGGCGTCTGCAGCAGGATGGCGCCGCCCGGGTTCATCAGTCCCTTCAGGGCGACGAACGCCGCAGCTGCGGGCACGTGCAGGTGCTCGACCACTTCCGAGAAGATGATCAGGTCGAACGCGGCGTCCGCCACGGGGAGCACGCCATGCTGGATGGCGTTGAGGTCGTAGGCGATGTGGCGGTCCGAAGCCTGCCCCTCGAAGCCGAGCGTCCAAACATTTGGGAAGGCGGCGCGAGCCATCGCCGTGAAGGGGCCGCAACCCACATCCAGCACGCGCTGCGCATCCGGGCGAAGCCTGCGCGCCGTGTCGAGCAGATAGGCGAAGCGCCGGGCGTGGAAGGCCTCGTAGTCGTGCGGACCCGTCCGGTGCGCATCGCGCGCGATGAGGGCGTCCACCGCTTCCATGTCCGAGAACGAGGGCCTTTCCACCGAGCGCCCCCCGGTGTCGCGGGCTGATCGCTTAGGTCATGGATGGTGGGCTTGTCGACCCGCCATCGGCGTGTCGCGTCTTCCGCCCTTGCAGGGCGCCATGCGCCTGCTAGGAAGCGCGCGCGCCGCTCGCGAGAGGTCCCACGTCCCGATGAAGCTGCTCGCCGGCAACTCCAACGCCAAGCTCGCCAAGGACGTCGGCGACTACCTCGGACTGCCGCTGACCAAGAGGCAGATGCGCCGGTTCGCCGACAACGAGATCTTCCTGGCCATCGACGAGAACGTGCGCGGCGAGGATGTCTTCATCATTCAGTCGACCTCCTATCCGGCCAACGACCACCTGATGGAGTTGCTGATCTGCATCGACGCCCTGGTGCGGGCCTCAGCCCGGCGGATCACTGCGGTCACGCCCTACTTCGGCTATGCGCGCCAGGACCGGAAGACCGGCGGCCGCACACCCATCTCGGCCAAGCTGGTCGCCAACATCATCTCCCGCGCCGGCGCCGACCGGGTGCTGACGCTGGACCTTCACGCCGGACAGATCCAAGGCTTCTTCGACATTCCCACCGACAACCTGGTGGCCTTTCCGGTTATGGCGGAGGACATCCGCCGCCACTACGCCCGCTACGCCGACGAGCTGATGATTGTCTCGCCGGACGTGGGCGGTGTAGTGCGCGCGCGCCAGCTCGCCGACCGGCTGAACGCGGACCTGGCGATCGTCGACAAGCGCCGCGCCCGTCCCGGCGAGAGCGAAGTGATGAACATCATCGGCGACGTTCGGGGCCGTCGCTGCATCCTGTTCGACGACATCGTCGACACCGCCGGAACCCTTTGCAACGCCGCCGCCGCCCTCACTGAGCAGGGGGCCGAGACTGTCGCCGCCTATGTCAGCCACGGGGTGATGTCGCGCCCGGCGGCGGAGCGGGTGAACGCCTCGGTCCTGACCGAGCTGGTCATCACCGACACCATCGACAACAGCGCCCTTACCGCCGATTGCCAGAAGTTAAGGCGGGTCAGCGTCGCCCCGCTCATCGGTGAGGCGATCCGTCGTATCGCCAACGAGGAGTCCGTCTCTAAGCTCTTCGACTGACCTCGCGTTCGGGGCCGCCAAGGGGGCGCGGTCCGGGGCGCGGTGACGAACGGTTAAGCATGTGGGGCCTAAGGATCGGACATAGACCCGGCCCCTGCAGCAAAGCTTCTGCGTATCCCGGAAGGTTGTCCCCCGATGTCCAGCGTCCGCCGAACCTCCAAGGCCGTGCTCCTCGCCGGAGCCGTCCTCCTCACCGCCGCAGCCGCGTCTTCGCCCGCCCTGGCCTGGCCCTTCGGCCAGAAGGAAGCGCCCAAGGTCGAGGTGGTCGCGCCGCCGCCTCCGCCGCCCGTCGCAATGTCTTCGGAGGCGCTGTCGGACGCCGCCGCCTTCCGCGCCTACACCAAGCACGCAGAGCTGCTGAACGCCGCCTTCACCAGCGGAGCAGGGGTGGAGCAGTCGCTGGCCGTGGGCTCCGCCTATGAGCCGCACCAGCTGGCGCGGGGCTCCATCGCCTACGCCGCCCTGCTGGCGCTGCAGGATCGCACCTTTGTGGAGGGCGTTCGCACCTACGCCGTCGATCCCACCCAGCGCCGTGAGGTCGCCGCCCGCCTGGCCGCCGATCCCCGCTACGTCATCGCTTTTCCAGGCGCCGCCAGCGCGGCGGGCCTGATCGTCGCCACCATGGGCGTGGAGAGCGGCCGCATCACCGACGTGGCCGCCCGTATCAAGCAGTCCGCCTACAGCGTCCAGCACTCCGCCTGGTCCAAGACCAAGGTCATTGATCCCGCCGGCCGCCTGGCCCAGACCAAGGCGCTGTCCGCCGCCATCATGAACGGCGAGGCGGGCGACGTGGACCAGCTGAAACTGGCCATGAACGGCGGCGCCGACGCCACCGCGGCCCAGGTGCTGGCGGTGCACGGCCAGTCCATTCCCTACGCACCTGTGGTCGAGCGCGGCCTGGCCCTGGCGGCCCTGGCGGCCCTGGGCGAGGCAGGCGACGAGAACGCCGCCGCCGTCCAGGCGGTGGAGACCGAGCCCACCGACGGCGCCTGCCTGAACCTCGCCAAGCTGAACCTTTACCAGTGCCTGGCGGTGGCCGTGCCCTGGTACGAGGACATCTTCTGCTTGGGGGAACATGCGCTGGGTGAAACCGCCCAGTGCATTTCCAATGAGGCCGCGAGCGCCGCCCAGATCCAGCAGGCCGAGGCCCCGCCGCCGGGCGCCATGATGGTTCCCGCCTCGGCTGCCGCCGGCAGCCTTCCGGTTTCCGCCAACATACCCGTGGCGCGCGCGAGCCTGCCCGGCGCCCGCTGAGCCGCGGCGGCCGTTGCCGGGGCGGGCG
>CALMGB010000392.1 GCA_937863535.1 uncultured Caulobacteraceae bacterium | reverse complement strand
GCGCGTTTGAGCCCCGCGAGCCGCCCCGCCCTGCGGGCCGCGGCCGCCGAGCGGGTGGTGCAGGTCTGGGCCGCCGGCTGCTCCACGGGCCAGGAAGCCTACTCGCTGGCCATGCTGGCCGAGGAGCAGAGCCCGCCCGTGCGGCTGGAGATCGTGGCCACGGACCTGTCCGAACGGGTGCTGGAGAAGGCCCATTCGGGTCTCTACACCCAGTTCGAAGTCCAGCGCGGCCTGCCCATCCGCCTGCTGCTGAAGTACTTCGAGAAAGCCGGCGAGATGTGGGCGATCACCCCGCGCCTGCGCTCGGCTATCCGCTGGCGCCGCCTCAACCTGATGGAGGAGCGGCGCAGCCGCCGCCAGTTCGACCTGATCCTGTGTCGCAACGTGCTGAGCTACTTCGAGCCCGACCTGCGCGAACGGGTCCTGGCCCAATTCCTTCCCGCCCTCGCGCCCGGTGGATATCTGGTGCTCGGCCCGGGGGAGCCAGGGCCGCCAGGCTTCGATGCCGTGGGCGACGGCGTCTTCCGGCAGCCGAGCGAGGCCGATCGGGTCGCCGCCGCCTGAGATGCTCCCCGCTGGGGGAGGCGCCAGCGAAGCCGACCGAGGGGGCTCGCCACGCTTGACGCCTTGGCCGACATCGCCCCCTAGAGCGTTCATGGCGCGACCTCCCGGCGTGAGTTTCGGCAAGAACCTCGGCTGGCGGTTGGAAGCGGTAGCCTACGATGTCCTGAGCCTGGCCTTGCGGCCCTGGCCGATCTCCTGGGTCTCCGGCGCTGGCGGCCGGCTGCTGCGTCTGATCGGACCCCTGACCGGCACCCATCGGCTCGCCGAACGCAATCTGCACCTGGCCTTCCCCGAAATGTCCGATGCGGTCCGCGGCCACTTGCTCACCGAGCAGTGGGACAACCTCGGCCGCTCCTTCTTCGAGTTCCCCCTCATGGATCGCCTGACCCCGGCGAACGGTCGCGTGGAGGTCGAGGGCATGGAACGCCTGCAGGCTCTCGCCCGCGAAGGACGTGGCGCTGTATTGATCTCGGGCCATTTCGCCAACTTCGAAGTGATGGCGGCCGTCATCGTGGCCAGCGGACTGGACTGCCGCATCACCTACCGCGCCGCCAACAACCCCTATTTCGACCGGCGCGTCATCGAGGGCCGCGCCCGCTATGGCGTCAAGCTGTTCGCCCCCAAGGGCGGCGCCGGCTCACGCGACCTGCTGAAGACCTTGCAGGACGGCCAGTCGGTGGCCTTCCTCAACGACCAGAAGTTCAACGGCGGCGTGGCCGCGCCCTTCTTCGGCCACGTGGCCCACACCGCCGGCGCGCCGACCCGGGTGGCGATCCGCTTCGGCGGCGCGCTGCAGCCCCTTTCGGTACAACGGCTGCCCAAGGCGCGCTTCCGCGTCGTCGTGCATGAACCCATCCTGCTGGACGACACCGGCGATCGTGACCGGGATGTCGAGGCGGGCGTGCGCAAGGTCAACGCCTTCGTGGAGGCGCGGGTGCGCGAGCGGCCGGGCGAGTGGTTCTGGGTCCACAAGCGCTGGCCGAACGAGGCTTACGCGGCGCTGGCGGCGCAGGGGCTGTAGCGATCCTCGCCGAGCGTCAGCCGCCGTAGCCTTCCGGCATCTCGTCCTCGGCGAACAGCTCGTCCTTGGACACCGGCGTGTCCTCCACCTTGGCGCGCTCCAGGATCAGATCGACGACCTTCTCCTCGTAGATCGGCGCGCGCAGCTGGGCGGAGGCCTGCGGATTGTTGCGGAAGAAGTCGAAGGCCTGCTGCTGCTGGTCGCTGGGATAGCGGCGGATTTCGGCGATCAGCGCCTGCTGCATCTCCTGTTCGGACACCTGCACGTTGTTGCGCTGCCCGATTTCGGCCAGCACGAGGCCCAGGCGCACCCGCCGCTCGGCGATCTTGCGGTATTCCGAGCGCAGCTGCTCCTCGGACTTGTCCTTGTCCTCGTCGGACAGCTCGCCCGAGGCGCGTTCGGCCTCCACCTGGGCCCAGATGGCGTTGAACTCGTTCTCGACCATGCCTTGGGGCAGGTCGAAGGCGTGCGCCTGATCGAGAACGTCGAGCAGGGCGCGCTTGGCCTTGAACCGGCTGGCCTGGCCGTAACTCTGGGCGGTCTGGTTGCGGATCGCCTCCTTCAGGGCGTCGAGGGTGTCGAAGCCGATGCGCTTGGCGAACTCGTCGTCCGGGGTCTCCTCAGCCTTTGGCGCACGGACCTCCTTGACGGTGGTCTCGAACTCCGCCGCCTTACCGCGCAGCGCTTCGGCGTTGTAGTCCTCGGGGAAGGTGACCTTGATGGTCACCACGTCGCCGGCCTTGGCGCCCTTCAGCTGCTCCTCGAAGCCCGGGATGAAGCGGCCCGAGCCGATGGTGATCTCGCTGGCCTCGGCCGAGCCGCCCTCGAACGGCTCCCCGTCGATACGCCCCACAAAGTCGGCCACCACCAGGTCGCCCTCCTCGGCCGGCTCGCCGTCCGGCCTGGCTTCGTAGCTGCGGTTGGAGTCGGAGATGGCCTTCAGCTGAGTCTCGATCTCCTCGTCGGAGACCTCGTGCACCGGCCGCTTCAGCTCCAGGGTGGCGATGTCCACCGGCTCGAAGTCCGGCATCACCTGCACGGCGAGGTCGAAGGCGAGGTCGGCCTGGCCGGCCAGCACCTTGTCGATGGTGGACTCGTCCAGCTTCAGGTCGGGCGAGGTGGCGACGCGGACCTTGGCTTCGTCCAGCGCCTGCTGCTGGCCGCTGTTCAGCGTCTCCTGCACGATCTCACCCATCAGCGACTTGCCGTACATGCGCTTGACGTGGGCGGTGGGGACCTTGCCCGGACGAAAGCCCTTAATGTTCATGCGCGGGCGGATCTCGGCGATCTTGGCCTCCAGCTTGTCGGCCAGGTCCTGCATGGGCACGGTGACGCCGTAGACGCGGCTCAAGCCCTCGCCGGACTTCTGGGTGATCTGCATGGCCATGATCGGTCTTCCGCACCTGCCGCGGGCCGGGGCTCCCGCGGGTCGTCAAAATGGATGCGCCGCCCGGAGCCGGGGCCCAGGACGGCGAAGGATGGAGCTTGTACGTGAGCGCCCCCGCGCCGTCAAAGCCTGCAGGCGAGGTCAGTCTTGGTGCGGATGAGAGGACTCGAACCTCCACGCCTTGCGGCGCCAGAACCTAAATCTGGTGCGTCTACCAGTTCCGCCACATCCGCATGGGCTCCGCTGCGGCGCTTACTACGCGCCGGGCGAGCGCGCCAGCGTCAGAAGGGCCGGGTCAGAACACCCCCGGCAGGAGGCGGTAGCGGGTGCGGTCCTTGAACGCGGCGTAAGTCGGGTCCTGGCCCAGCAGCCGCTCCTCCGCCCGGATCCGCACGATCTGGATCGCGAAGCTCAGGCCATAGACCACGAGGTTCCAGAGGTTCGGCGATAGCAGCAGGAAGCCGACGTGGACGGTGACGTAGCCGAGATACATCGGGTGGCGCACGAAGCGGTAGGGACCGCTGGCCTTCACGCCCCGGTTGGCGGGGATGATGCCGAAGCTGCGCCGCAGCGTCAGCTTGGCCCACACCTGGCAGGCCAGCCCGCACAGCAACAGGACCACGCCGGAGCCCAGGGGGATCAGCGGATGGCCGCTGGAAGAGGCCCGCGCCAGCAGCGGACCCGCGGTGGCGGCGAAGGCCAGCGCCCAATCGGCCCCGCTGTGGGTGACCTCCGCGCTCGGCCGTCGGATCAGCATGAACAGGGCGACCAGGGCTTCGGACGCCACCATGATGGTGTTGAACCATTGCCCCTGGTCCACCACCGCATGGTAGTTGCGCGCCGCGAAGCTGGCGAAGAGGACGAGCACCGCGCCGCGCTCCAGCAGGTCAAGGCCCCGCGCGGGCGACCAGGGCCTGCGGCTTTCCACGGCGATGCTGGCCATGCTCTCCTCCGACGGCGGATGGGCCGCTCGCGGCGAGAGTACGGTGGCAGGGCTGAGAAGGGATTAACCGGCCGACGTCGCAGCGCACGCGTCAGGGCGGCGCCTGGGAGAGCGCGAGGAGGCCAGCCAACACGTTGGGGATGCGGCCCGGCAGGTCTTCCGAGATCAGGCCCGGACCATGGGTGCGTCCCGCCTCGGCGTGCACCCAGGCGCCCGCGCAGGCCGCCTCGAAGCTGTCCATGCCCTGGGCGATCAGCCCGGCGATGACGCCGGCCAGCACGTCGCCAGACCCGGCCGTCGCCAGCCAGGGCGAGGCGTTGGTGTTCACCACCGCACGGCCGTCAGGGGCGGCCACCACGGTGTCGGCGCCCTTCAGCAGCACCACCGCGCCGGCCCGCTCCGCGGCCGCCCGGGCGGCCCCCCTCCGCGCCCGGCCCGGCGTGGGCCCGGCCGGGGGGCCCCCCGCGCACACGCCGGGGTGGGGGGGG
>CALMGB010000391.1 GCA_937863535.1 uncultured Caulobacteraceae bacterium | reverse complement strand
GGCTTTCGCCTCTCCGGCCTCGCAGGAGGAGAGGTCGCTGGCGTTGACCCCACGCCGGCCCGCCCCTATCGCCACGCCATGCTCACCGGCCTGTCCACCCTCGCCCACGACGCGCGCAGCTGGCCGTTCGAGCAGGCGCGCCTCCTGCTCGCCCGGGTGCTGCGCCTTCGTCTGCAGGGCGACGCGCAGCACGAGGCCGCCCGGCTGATCGCCGGGGGCGAGGCGGGTGCAGCGGTCGCCGCCTTCCCCGCGCTCACCGCTGCGCCCGTACGGCTGGAGACCGGCTACGGGCCTTCAGGGCTCCCGCACCTCGGCACTTTCCAGGAGGTGCTGCGCACAACCATGGTGCGCAACGCTTTCCGCGCCCTGACCGAGGATGCGATCCCCACCGAGCTGATCTGCTTCAGCGACGACATGGACGGCCTGCGCAAGGCGCCGCCCAACGTGCCGCACCAGGACTGGCTGGAGCAGGACATGGGCAAGCCGCTCACCGCCGTGCGCGACCCCTTCGGCGAGCACGACAGCTTCGGCGCCCACAACAACGCCCGCCTGCGGGGGTTCCTGGACCATTTCGGCTTCGACTACCGGTTCCAGTCCTCGACCGAAGCCTACCGGGCGGGCCTGTTCGACGACAAGCTGCGCCTCGCCCTGGAGCGGTTCGACGCCATCCAGGCGGTGATGCTGCCGACCCTGGGGCCGGACCGGCGCGCCACCTACTCGCCCTTCCTGCCCATCAGCCCAAAGACCGGGAGGGTGCTGCAGGTCCCCACCCTGGAGCGCGACCCCGCGCGGGGGACGATCGTGTTCGAGGACGAGGACGGCGCGCGGATCGAAGCCCCGGTCACCGGCGGCCATGTCAAGCTGCAGTGGAAGCCGGACTGGGCCATGCGCTGGGCCGCGCTCGGCGTCGACTACGAGATGAGCGGCAAGGACCTGATCGACTCGGTCAAGGTCTCCACCCGCATCTGCAAGGTGCTGGACGGGACGCCGCCGGACGGCTTCACCTACGAGCTGTTCCTGGACGCCGAGGGCGCCAAGATCTCCAAGTCCAAGGGCAACGGCCTTAGCCTCGAGGACTGGCTGCGCTACGGCCCCTCGGAGAGCCTGGCCTTCTACCTGTTCCAGTCGCCGCGGTCGGCCAAGCGGCTGTACTTCGACGTCATCCCCCGCGCCGCGGACGAGTACCTGCAGGGGCTGGACGCCTACGAAGGCCAGCCGCCGGCCAAGCGGATCGACAGTCCGGTGTGGCACGTCCACGACGGCGCGCCCCGGTCCCCGTCCCCGGTCAGCTTCGGCCTGCTGCTGAACCTGGTCTCCGCGTCCGGCGCCTCGGACAAGGCGATGCTGTGGGGCTTCATCGGCAAGTACAGGCCCGGGACGACGCCGCAGAGCCATCCCCTGGTGGACCGCATGGCCGACGGTGCGCTGCACTACTACGAGGACTTCGTGCGGCCGAACAAGCGCTTCCGGGCGCCGGACACGCGGGAGCGCACGGCGATGGAAGACCTCATCGCCCGCTTCCGCACCCTGCCGCCGGACGCTGACGGAGAGGCGATCCAGTTCGAGGTCTACGAAGCCGGCAAGGCGGCGGGCTTCGACCCCCTGCGGCTGTGGTTCTGCGCCCTCTACGAGGTTTTGCTGGGCCAGCCGCAAGGTCCCCGCTTCGGCTCGTTCGCCGCCATCTTCGGGCTGGACCGCACGATCACGCTCATCGAGGAGGGGCTCGCCGGCCGGCTGGCCTAGTCTCCCTCTCCCGCAGGGGGGAGGGGGACTAACGCGCGCCCAGCTCGCGCGTCAGGAAGGCCACAGTCGCCCTGTCCGCCGCCAGCCAGCTCGCATAGCGCAGGAAGCCGTGGATCTCGCCGGGGATCACCAGCTCCTCATAGCGGACGCCCTGGGCGTCCAGCCGGCGTGAAAGGTCCACCGTCTGGTCGAAGCGGACGTTCCTGTCGTCGTCGCCCTGGATCAGCAGCACCGGCGAGCGCCAGGCGGCCACATCGGCGTCCGGGGAGGACTGGAAGGCGGTCTTCATGGCCTGGGCGAAGTCGCCCTGCTCGTAGCGCTTGGTGGGCGGCTCCTCCTGGTTCAGCAGCAGGGACCAGTCGTGCACCCCGTGAAAGTCCACCCCGCACCTGAACAGGTCGGAGTTGCGGGCCAGCGCCAGCCCGGTGAGGTACCCGCCGTAGGAGCCGCCCCAGATGCCGATGCGCGCCGGATCTACGCCAGGGACATGCTGCAGGAAGCGGGCGCCCGCCACGACGTCCTGGTACTCCGCAGCGCCTGCGGGCCCCGCATGGTCCGGCTGCTGGAAGGCGCGGCCATAGCCGATCCCCAGCCTGTAGTTCACCGACAGCACCACGAAGCCGTGCGCCGCCAGATCCTGGTTCACCGCATAGGCGTTGCTGTAATAGCCCATGTAGTGCCAGCCGAGCAGCATCTGCCGGGACGGCCCCCCGTGCACGAAGATCACCCCGGGCTTGGCGGCGGCGCCGTCCTCGCGCTGGAACAGCTGGCCTTGGATGAGCGTGCCGTCGGCGGCCGTGAAGCTGACCAGGCGGGGGACGACCAGGGCGTCGCCCGGATAGTCGCGCACCGCCGTATCGTCCAGCGGGCGCGGAGCTCCGCCGTCCGGGATCGCCATCCCGACCTCCGCCGGGCGGCGGGCGCCCCAATCGACGAAGGCGACGCGGTCGCCGGAGATCGGCGCCGGCGCTGTCTGGAGGCTGTCGCCCGAGGTCACCGCCGCCGGTGCGCCGCCCGCCAGGGCCACGCGGAAGATGTGGCGACGGTCGTCGTCGCCGGGCTCCGCGCCCGTGTCGGCGCTGTAGAGGAAGCTTCGCTTGTCGCGGCTGAGCGCCACGTCCTCGACCATGAAGCGGCCGGGGGTCAGCACGGCCGCTTC
>CALMGB010000390.1 GCA_937863535.1 uncultured Caulobacteraceae bacterium | reverse complement strand
GTCCAGGCCGAAGCCCGGCATCAGCCGCTCCAGCCCCACCCCGTAGAGCTTGCCGACCAGGCTGCCGATGAACAGCGAGGCGAAGAACAGCCCGCCCCGGAAGCCCGAGCCCAGCGACACCATGGAAGCGGCCAGCTTGAGCAGGATCAGGAAGGCCAGCGTCTTCATCGACATGTCGAGCGGCCAGTCGAGCCGCAGCGCCCCATGCCCCGCCGCCAGCACCTGGGGGGAGGCGAGCGCCAGGCCGCCCACGATCAGTCCGCCCAGCGCCGGGCGCGCCGCCGGAGGCAGTCGGGTGGCGGCGAAGGCGCGCTCCACCACCGCCACGGACCGCATCACCGCCACGCCGAGGAAGGCGGCGCACAGGCCCAGCATGACGATGGCCAGGTAGTGCACCGTGTGCAGTGGCGCGACGGGGGCGGCGTGCAGGGAATAGGGCGCAGAGCCCGACAGCGCCGTGGTGGTCAGCACCGCGGTGACCGAGGCGGTCATGATGGCCGCCACGTTGGCTACCGAATAGACGCCCACGATCAGCTCGAAGGCGTAGAAGCCCCCTGTCAGCGGCGCCGCGAAGGCGGCGGCGATGGCCCCGGCGGCGCCCGCGCCCACCATGATGCGCAGGTCGCCGCGGCGCAGGTTCAGCAGGATGCCGATGCGCGAGGCGATGCCCGACCCGATCTGGGTGTAACCCGCCTCCAGACCCACCGACGCGCCGCAGCCGTTGGAGATCACCGTCTGGGCGGCGACCAGCACGCTGTCGCGCAGCGACATGCGCCCGCCCCTAAGTGCATTGGCCTCCACCGGGTCCACGGGCGTGCGGGCCTTGCGCCAGTTGCGCCAGAGCTCGGTCAGCCCGATCACGGCGCCGCCGGCGACCGGCACGAGCAGGGCTGCCGGAAGCTGCACGCGTTCGACGGCGCTCAGGCGCTGGTCCAGCGCGATGTGGAACAGGGCGACATGGGCGGCCTGGGTCAGCTCGCTCATCAGGGTGACCATCGCGCCGGCGATGCAGCCTACCACGGCCGCCACCAGCACCAGCAGCACCTCGCTGGCGCGCACAAGGGCGCGGACCTGGGCGAGCAGGCCGCGGGCGCGGGCGGGCAGGGGCGCACGGATCGGCAGCCCGCCGGCTGCCGAAACGGTGGCCTTGCCGCCGGCGAAGCCCCCAAGGCTCACGGGACGAGGTTCATGCGGCGTCGTCGAGGTCGCCCGCGTCGCGGCCCTCCAGCGCCAGGCGGATAGGACGCCAGGCGCGCCTGTGGATCGGGCAGGGGCCGAGCGTGCGCAGCGCCTCCACGTGGACGGGCGCGTTGTAGCCCTTGTGGGCGGCGAAGCCGTAGCCGGGATAGGTCTGGTCCAGCTCCCGCATCAGCCGGTCCCGCGCCGTCTTGGCCAGGATGGAGGCGGCGCCGATGGAGAGCGACAGCGCGTCGCCGCCCACCACCGTCTTCACGGGGCAGGGCAGCCTGAACGCATAGTTGCCGTCCACCAGGGCGTGGGCGGCGGCGACCTGGAGCCCGGCGACGGCCCGGTGCATGGCCAGGCCGGTGGCGTGCAGGATGTTCAGCTCCGCGATCTCCTCCACCGAGGCGAAGGCCACGCACCAAGCCAGGGCGCTGGCCTTGATGTCCGCTTCCAGCCGTTCGCGGGCCTTTGCGCTGAGCTTCTTGGAGTCGTCGATCCCCTCCGGGATGCAGCGGGCGTCCAGGATCACCGCGGCGGCGCTGACCGGCCCGGCCCAGGGCCCCCGACCCGCCTCGTCCACGCCGCAGACCGGATGGGGGTGCAGGGCCTCGAGCCTTAAGGAGGGCGCTTCGGCCATGATCCGGGCGAGCGGCGCCGCGCGTGGCTTTGCAGCTGCAGGTTTGGCTGCGGCTCGGGTCGGTCCTTTGGGCACGACACGGCCATACGCTGCGTCGCCCGCCCGCGGAAGCGCGCCGGATCGCCGCCGGTCGAAACCTTACCCCCGCCAGACGGCTTCTTTCCGCAAAACGGAGACTGCGATCATGGCCAACCGAAGCACACACCTGCATTCCGCGCCCGCCCATTCCGGCGCCGCGCCGTCCGGTGCGACCCATTCCGGTAAGGCGATCAGCAGCCTGCGGGTAGAAGCCTACGAGCACGGCGGCATCGTTGTCACCTCCACCGCCGTGAACGCCGACGGCTGGATCGACCCAGTGGTTTCCGCCGCGGGCGACGACACCTCGCCAGCCCTGGAATGGAGCGGGGTGATGGCGGCGGATAGCTACGTGCTGATCGTGGAGGATCCCGACGCCCCGCGCGACGAGCCCATGATCCACTGGGTGATGTGGGACATCCCGGGGACGGCGACCTCGCTGCCGGCCAACATCGGCGACAAGGCCCATCCTGAGGCCGCGGCCGGCGCGACCCAGGGCCTGAACGGCAAGGGGGGCCACGGTTGGACCGGCATGGCGCCGCCCAACGCCCACGGCGTGCACCACTACCACTTCCAGCTGTTCGCCCTGAGCAAGTCGCTGGGCTTCCGACCCGACACGTCCCTGGAGCAGCTTGTAGAAACGCTGAAGGGCGTCACCATCGCCAAGGGCGAACTGGTCGGGCTGTTCGAGAATCCCGACCTGCCGGCCGGAAGCTGACCGTCCGCGCCTTGCATGACAGAAAGTTAATGGGTCAAAGTCCGGCGGTCACGGCATGGGTCGTCGTCCCGTCGGAGTGTTGATCCATGAATAAGGCTGTTTGGCTTGCTGCGTCTTGCGCGGCGGTGCTCTGTGCGGGCGCGGCTCACGCCCAGTCCGGATCCGGCGGGGCGGACGGCGAGGTGAATGTGCCGCCGACCCCGCATTATGGGACCTGGGGCTTCGACACCGCCGGCGAGGACAGGGCGATCCTGCCCGGCAATGACTTCTTTGGCTTCACCGACGGGACGGCGGTGGCCCAGATCGTGATTCCGCCGGACCGCTCCAACTACGGCGCCTTCGCCCAGCTGGCGGTGCTGTCGGAAGCGCGGGTGCACGCGATCCTTGAGCAGGCCGGCGCCGGCTCGCCGGTCCAGCCCACCACCTCGCCTGAGAAGATCGGCGCCTTCTACCGCGCCTTCATGGATCAGGCGCGAGCCGACAGCCTAGGGGCGACGCCCCTGAAGCCGGACTTGGACGCGGTGCGCGCCGCGCCCGACAAGGCGGCGCTGGCGGCCCTGATGGGCCGTGAGAACGACGGCTTCTTCGCCTCGCTCATCGACGTCAGCATCGACACCGACGAGAAGGACCCCAATCACTACGCCGTCCACCTCTCCCAGTCGGGCCTCGGCCTGCCCGACCGCGACTAC
The DNA here is from genome assembly GCA_937863535.1 of uncultured Caulobacteraceae bacterium. Lineage (GTDB taxonomy): Bacteria > Pseudomonadota > Alphaproteobacteria > Caulobacterales > Caulobacteraceae > CAHJWH01. Next base: position 4,531 of record CALMGB010000390.1, on the reverse strand, counting down.
TACCTGAAGCCGGAATTCGCGGCCAAGAAGGCGCTCTACCAGGACTACGCCACCAAGCTGCTTGGCCTGATCGGCTGGACCGACCCGGCCGGCAGCGCGGCCAAGGTCGTGGCCTTCGAAACCCAGATCGCAGAGGTCAGCTGGGCGCGAGAGGACGAGCGCGACCCGGACAAGATCTACAATCCGATGACGGTGGCCGAGGTCGAGGCCGCCGATCCCGGCTTCGCCTGGCGCCCCTTCCTGAGGGCGGCCGACCTCGGCTCGACCGAGCGGGTGATCGAGCAGGAGAAGACCGCCCTCGCCAGGATCGCGGCGATCTACCAGCAGGCCCCCCTGGACGTGCTGAAGGCCTGGGAGGCGGTCCACATCGCCGACGCCGGCGCGCCCTACCTGTCCGACGCCTTCGTCCAGGCCAGCTTCGAGTTCCACAACAAGGGCCTGTCCGGTCAGCCGCAGATCCAGGTGCGCTGGAAGCGGGCCGTCAGGGCGGTGGACGGAGGCATGGGCGAGGCCGTCGGCGCAATCTACGTCGACAAGTACTTTCCGCCCGAGTCCAAGGCCAAGATGCAGCAACTGGTGGCGGACCTCAAGCTGGCCTTCCGCCATCGCATCGAGAACCTGACCTGGATGGGTCCGGCGACCAAGCAGGAGGCGCTTAAGAAGCTGGCCGGCTATACGGTCAAGATCGGCTATCCCGACCACTTCCGCGACTACTCCGCCCTGGTGATCCGGCCGGGCGACCTGACCGGCGACGTGGAGCGCTCGCAGGCCTTCGAATGGGCGCGCCAGGTGCACCGCTTGGCCAGGCCAGTGGACAAGTCGGAGTGGGGCATGACGCCTCAGACGGTGAACGCCTACAACAACCCGGTGTGGAACGAAGTGGTGTTCCCGGCCGCCATCCTGCAGCCGCCCTTCTTCGATCCGCACGCCGACCCGGCGGTGAACTACGGCGCCATCGGCGGCGTGATCGGCCACGAGATGACCCACGGCTTCGACGACGAAGGACGCAAGTTCGACGCGACCGGGCGGCTGCGTGACTGGTGGACCCCGGAGGACGCCGCTGGCTTCCAGGCCCGGGCCGATCGGCTGGGCTCGCAGTACGACAGCTACGTGCCCCTGCCCGGCGGCGGCCACGTGAACGGCAAGCTGACCATGGGCGAGAACATCGCAGATTCCGGCGGCATCAACCTCGGTCTGGACGCCTACCACGCCACCCTCGATGGCAAGCCGGCGCCGGTGGTGGACGGGTTCACCGGCGACCAGAGGGTGTTCCTCGGCTGGGCGCAGGTCTGGCGGGGCAAGACCCGCGATGACGCTCTGCGCCAGCGGCTGGTGACCGACCCGCACTCTCCGGAGCGCTTCCGCGTTAATGGCGTGGTCCGCAACGTCGACGCCTGGTATCCGGCGTTCAACGTCCAGCCGGGGCAGGCCCTGTATCTCGCGCCCGACCAGCGCGCGCACATCTGGTGAGCCCCGCCATCGGATTTGTCAGTTGCGTCAATCCAAAACGCCAAAAACCCGCCGCGGGGGACACGCGGCGGGTAAGGCTTGTTTTTGCTTTGAATTAAAGAGGCGTTTCCTCCCCGAAACGCCGGAGGCTCAGCGTCTCAGCGCCGTAACCTTCGCAATTCCTTACAAAGGGCAAAACGCGAAGGGTGTCAACGCACTTGAACGTTATCCTCGTTCGACGGAGCGCATTTCGAGTGGCGGCCTCAAAGAAATTAGCAAGTCCATCAAAAGATGTCTCGCGGCTCAAGCGGCGCGCTCAGAGGCCCAAGGCCTATGCCGTAATTCTCGCCCTCGCCACCTTGCTGCTCACAAGTGGCGTCGGAGGTCTCGCAAGGCTGTAGCCGGCCTCGCCGTCGTGCGGCGCGCCCTGAGGGGTGCAGGGGGCTCCAGACGCACGAAGGCCGGACCCGTCGCCAAGTCCGGCCTTCGAAGGTGCGAGCAGCGGTTTATCGGTATTGTTGGATTCGGGTCGTGCGCAGTCCGGCCAAGCCGTGGCTTTCGATGGACTTCTGCCAGCCGGCGAACTCCTCGTCCGTCAGCTTGTAGCGCTGACAGGCGTCTTCCATCGTCAGCAGGCCGCCGCGAACGGCGGCCACCACCTCGGCCTTGCGCCGGATCACCCAGCGCTGCGTGTTGGCCGGCGGCAGGTCGTCCAACGTCAGGCGCGCACCCGTGGGGCCCACCACATACCGCTCGCCTTTGGCGTCTAGCCTTTGCGCTTGAAGCATCGTTCTACGCCCTTCCGATCACCTACAAGACGGAAGATAGCCCCTGTCGCATAACGGGCGTTTAACGACGTTAGTAAAAAAGTTCATAACCGAAGTGTCTCTTTCTGGCACATCTAAAGGTTTTAAGCAGCAGATTGAAGTGTGCCGCTGTTTACTGGTACTACTGTTTAATGCTGATCAAGGACTGGAGCATCTGGTCTGCGGTTGTAAGGATTTTGGTGGAGGCCGAGTACGCCTCCTGGGTGACGATCAGGCCGGAGAACTGTTGGCTGAGGTCGACGGTCGAGGACTCCAGGGTCGAGGGCGAGATGGTGCCCGCGCCGCCGGAACCGGCGGTCTTCAGGTTGTACGTGCCGCTGGTGGAAGACACCTGGTAGTTGTCGCCCGACACCGACTTCAACCCGTCCGGATTCTGGAAGGTGGCGACCGCCACCTGGGCGATCTTGCGGGTGACGCCGTTGTCGTAGTCGGCGGTGACGAAGCCCTGGTCGTCTATGTCCACGCTGGTCAGGTTGCCGAACTGGGTGCCGTTGGTCTCCACCGACTGGGTGACCGAGGCGCTGGCGTACTGGCTGAGCCCGCCGGGCGAGGTGTCCACGTTGAAGGCGATCGGCTGGGCAGCGACGCCGAGGCTCGTCCCCCAGGACACCTGGCCCGCGGCGGGCGTGGAGGACGACGCGCCGATGTTGAGGGTTGGCGTGTTGGAGCCGGTCGTGGTGGAGAAGGCGCCCGACTGGAACAGGGTCGAGGACGCCATGTTGATGCTGCCGTCGGCGTTGAAGGCCACCGTGCCGGTGGCGACCTGGCCGTCGGTCAGGCCCGAGCCGTCCTGCACGTCGCTGGCCGGGCTGGCCACGAGCTCGGCGTCCCAGGTGTTGGCGGTGGAGGACTTCAGCAGATTCAGCTGCAGGGTGCGCTGTCCGCCCTGGCTGTCGGACACCGGCACGGAAATGGTGAAGTCCGGCTTGGTGCCCGTGCTGTTGTCGGCGTCATAGGCGGCCATGCTGGTGGAGCTGCTTGACGCGCTGTAGGTCCCCGCCGTCACCGCCGCGTTGATGCTCTGGCTGGCGTTCAGGTTGGCGTTCAACGACAGCATGGTGGTGGGCGTGGCGGTGCCCCCCACGTCGCCCACATTGATGGTCTGCAGCGAGGCGAGGCTCGAAGGGTTGGTGGTCACCGTGCCGTCGGCGTTCACCGGCCAGCCCTGCAGGTACTGGCCTGAGGCGTTCTGCAGGTAGCCCGAGCTGTCCAGGGTGAAGGAGCCCGCGCGGGTGAAGTTGCGCGAGTCGGTGATGGTGGGATCGGCCACACCGGTGGTGACGAACATGCCCTGGCCGGAGATGGCGAGGTCGGTGTTCGAGGAGGTCTGGGTCAGGTTGCCCTGCTGGGTCACCAGCTGGCGGGTGGAGGCGAGCACGCCCCCGGCGTCGTAGTCGCCCTGGATGCTGGAGTTGGTGACGATGTCGCCGAACTCGGTGTCCACCGTCTTGTAGCCGATGGTGTTGGCGTTGGCGATGTTGTCGGAGATGGTGGCCAGCGCCGCCGAATTGGCGGTCAGACCGGAGACGCCGGCGGCCAGCGCGCTGTTGATGCTCATGACGGGATCCCTTCGAACGGAACTGGCCGGGCCGACCGGCGGGGGAAATCAGAGAGGGCGCGGGCGCGGCTCATGAGCCGCCCACATCGGTGATCGCAGAGACCGGCACCTGGCTGGAGCCGACGGTGACCATGGTCGTGCCGTTGACGTTCTGGACCGAGCTGGCGGTGCCGCTGACCGACAGCGTCGGCGTGATCGCGCCGCCGCTGGAGTCGGTTGCGGCCACCGACAGGGTGTAGGTCCCGTCCGGCAGCTGGACGCCGGAATTGGACTGGCCGTTCCAGCTGAAGGTGTTGGCGCCGGCGGCGAAGCTCGGCGCGGTGCCGGTGTAGACCACCTGGCCGGTGGAGTTGGCCACCGAGACCGTAGCGCTGGAGGCGGCCGAGGGCAGGTTGTAGGTCCAGCTGGCGCTGCCGTTGCTGAGGTTGGCGGTGGCGCTGGTGGCGGTGACCTGCTGGCCGATCAGGCTGACCGCGCTCGAGACCCCGGACGCCGGCGAGGCGTTCACCAGCTGCTGGAGCAGCTGGTTAGACAGGAGCTGCTGCTGCACGCCCGTCATCTGCACCAGCTCGGTGGTGAACTGTTTTGTTTACATGTGCGATGACTGGTAGTGGTTCTGCAGCTGGTTGGTCAGCAGCGTCAGGAAGGTCTGGTAGGAGGTCGACAGGTTCGAGGCGCCGGTGGCCAGGTCAGAGGC
>CALMGB010000389.1:609-23154 GCA_937863535.1 uncultured Caulobacteraceae bacterium | reverse complement strand
TCACGTGACAGGTCGGACTTGCGGATGAAGGCCGCCATAGGCGCATCCGCCTCGCCGAAGGTCACTTCCAGCCCGCCCGAGGTGACCTCGGCGACGGTGGCGGTGACGATCTGGCCGCGGCGGAAGACGTCGCCGGCGATCGGGTCGCCGGACATCTGCTTGATGCCGAGCGAGATGCGCTCCTTCTCGGCGTCCACGTCCAGCACCCGCGCCTTGACCATCTCGCCGCGGTGGTACTTGGCCATGGCCTCTTCGCCGGTGGCGTTCCAGTCGATGTCGGACAGGTGCACCATGCCGTCGATGTCGTTGTCCAGGCCGATGAACAGGCCGAACTCGTTGGTGTTCTTGTCGTCGCCGGCGACGGCGGCCCGGATCGGGTGCGGCTGGAGGAAGCCCTCGATCGGGTTCTGGTTGTCCTGCTTGAGGCCCAGCGAGATGCGGCGCTTGGAGGCGTCCACGTCCAGCACCACCACGTCCACTTCCTGGGAGGTGGAGACGATCTTGCCGGGATGGGCGTTCTTCTTGGTCCAGGACATCTCGGAGACGTGCACCAGGCCCTCAACGCCCGCTTCCAGCTCCACGAAGGCGCCGTAGTCGGTGATGTTAGTGATGCGGCCGGTATAGCGGGCGCCCATCGGGTACTTGGCCTCCACGTCGTCCCACGGATCGGCTAGCAGCTGCTTCATGCCGAGCGAGATGCGCTGGGTGTCCGGGTTGATCTTGACGATCTGCACCTTCACCGTGTCGCCCACCGCCAGCACCTGGCTCGGATGGTTGACGCGCTTCCAGCTCATGTCGGTGACGTGCAGCAGGCCGTCGATGCCGCCGAGGTCCACGAAGGCGCCGTAGTCGGTGATGTTCTTGACCACGCCCTCGCGCACCTCGCCCTCGTGCAGCTGGGCCACCAGTTCGGTGCGCTGCTCGGCGCGGGCCTCTTCAAGGATGGCGCGCCTGGAGACGACGATGTTGCCGCGCGGGCGGTCCATCTTCAGGATGGCGAAGGGCTGTTCCTTGCCCATCAGCGGGCCGACGTCGCGCACGGGGCGGATGTCGACCTGGGAGCCTGGCAGGAAGGCCGACGCGCCGCCGAGGTCGACGGTGAAGCCGCCCTTCACCCGTCCGACGATGGAGCCCATGACCGGCTGAGCCTCGGCGTAGACTCCTTCGAGGCGCGTCCAGGCCTCCTCGCGGCGGGCCTTCTCGCGGCTGATCACCGCCTCGCCGGAGGCGTTCTCCACGCGCTCCAGGAACACTTCCACCGTGTCGCCGATCTTGGGCGTGGGCTTGCCGTCGCCCTGCTGGAACTCCTTCACCGAGATGCGGCCCTCGGTCTTGAGGCCGACGTCCACGATCAGGAAGTCCTTCTCCTGACCGACGACGATGCCGTGGACCACGGTGCCTTCGTTCAGGTCGCGCCCGGCGAGGGACTCGTCGAGGAGTGCTGCGAAATCGTCGCGCGAGGGGGTGAAGCTCATATCGTCAGCCATGGAGACTCCGGCAGGGGGCGTGGCCGGACGCGCCGCATCGCGGTCGGTCGACAACGCCGTTCAGGGTTGATGGGGGGATTGCAGTCAGGCGTACAGCCGGAGGCCGACGCCGGAGCTTGTGGACCGTGTTTGATGTCCTGAGAGGCGCTCGTTGGGATTAGCCGGAGTGGGATGTCTCCCACCGGCCGCGGGCCGCCTCGACGATGCGGCGGGCCGCCTCGACGGATTGGGATATATCCATTTCGGATGTGTCGAGCAAGACGGCGTCCGCCGCCTGCACCAGGGGCGCCGATGCGCGGCCGCTGTCACGGGCGTCGCGCAGGCGGATGTCGGCCAGGACCTCCTCAAAGCTCACGGTTTCTCCGTGGCCGGCAAGCTGCTTCCACCGCCGCTCTGCGCGGATCTCGGGTGCGGCGGTAACGAACAGCTTGGCGGGCGCCGAGGGGGCGATCACCGTGCCGATGTCGCGCCCGTCCAGAACCGCGCCTCCGGCCTGCGTTGCGAAACTTCGCTGGAAGTCCAGGAGCGCTCCGCGCACTTCGGGGATCGCCGCCGCCCGGCTCGCGAGATCGCCCACGCGTCCGCCTCGCAACTGAGGATCGTAGACGCTCTCAGGATTGAGGGCGGAGGCCCAGGTGATCGCGGCGGTCCTGAAGTCTCCGCCCGTACTCCCGGCCAGGGCGCCCACGGCGCGATAGAGCATTCCAGTATCCAGGTAAGGCAGGTCGTACGCCAGGGCGAGCCGGCCTGCGACGGTTCCCTTGCCAGAGGCCGCCGGCCCGTCCACCGCAATGACGAAGTTCATGCCCGCCGCTTAGGCGCCAAACCGCCCTCCGGCAAGTCGGCCCTCGGGCCGGGCTCCCGCCGCTAGCTTTAACTCGCCTGCAGCGCCTATGCTGCTAGCCATGCCTTGGGCGCGCGCCACTGGCGACCCGGAACCCTGTGGACGAGCCTCCATGCACCTGGAAAAGCGCATCCTGATCACCGGCGGGGCCGGCTTCCTGGGCTCGCACCTCAGCGAGCGTCTGCTGGGGACCGGCGCGCACGTGATCTGCGCGGACAACTTCTACACCGGCGCCCACGCCAACGTCGCCCACCTCCGCGGCCATCCGCACTTCGAACTCATCCGTCACGACGTGAGCTTCCCGCTCTATGTGGAAGTGGACGAGATCTACAACCTGGCCTGCCCCGCCTCGCCCATCCACTACCAGCGCGATCCGGTGCAGACGACCAAGACCAGCGTGGTCGGCGCCATTAACATGCTGGGGCTCGCCAAGCGGGTGAAGGCCAAGGTGTTCCAGGCCTCCACCTCGGAGTGCTACGGCGACCCGGCCGTGCATCCCCAGCCGGAGAGCTACTGGGGCAACGTCAATCCCATCGGCCCGCGCTCCTGCTACGACGAGGGCAAGCGCTGTGCGGAGACGCTGTTCTTCGACTACCATCGCCAGCACAAGCTGCGCATCAAGGTGGCGCGCATCTTCAACACCTATGGCCCGCGCATGCACCCCAACGACGGGCGGGTGGTGTCCAGCTTCATCGTCCAGGCCCTGCAGGGCAAGGACATCACCGTGTTTGGCGAGGGCGACCAGACGCGCTCGTTCTGCTACGTGGACGACCTGATCGAGGGCTTCGTGCGCCTGATGGCGACCGGCGACGAGGTGACCGGTCCGGTCAACCTCGGCAACCCCGGCGAGTTCACCATCCGCCAGTTGGCGGAGCAGGTGATCGAGATGACGGGCTCGAAGTCCAAGCTCGTCCACCGCCCCCTGCCCCAGGACGACCCCAAGCAGCGCCGCCCCGACATCAGCCTGGCCGGCGAGGTGCTGGACTGGCGCCCCGCCATCCAGCTGCGCGAGGGGCTGGCCAAGACTATCGCCTACTTCGACGACCTGCTGAAGCAGGGCCGTGCGCGCGACGTGGCTTCCGCGACGCTTTGAGGGCCTACCGCCGCGAAGCCGTCTGCTCTAAGCGCAGCCACGTTCAGGCTTGAACTCCAAAGGGATAACTCATGCGCGTGGCCATGATCGGTACCGGCTATGTGGGCTTGGTGTCAGGCGCCTGCTTCGCCGACTTTGGCCACGTGGTCACCTGCATCGACAAGGACGCCGCCAAGATCGCGCGCCTGGAGCAAGGCGAGATCCCGATCTTCGAGCCCGGACTGGAGCAGCTGGTGGCTTCCAACGTGCGCGAAGGCCGGCTCTCCTTTACGACCGAGGCGGCGGACGCGGTGCGCAGCGCCGACGCGGTGTTCATCGCGGTGGGCACGCCATCGCGGCGCGGTGACGGCTATGCCGACCTCTCCTACGTCTATGCGGCGGCGGAGGAGGTGGCGGGCCTGATGGACGGCTTCACCGTGGTGGTGACCAAGTCCACCGTGCCGGTGGGCACCGGCGACGAGATCGAGGCCATCTTCAAGCGCGTGCGGCCCGAGGCGGACGTGGCGGTGGTCTCCAACCCCGAGTTCCTGCGCGAAGGCGCCGCCATCGAGGACTTCAAGCGCCCGGACCGGGTGGTGGTGGGCACGCTGGAGCCCCGGGCCCAGGACCTGATGCGCGAGCTCTACCGCCCGCTGTTCCTGAACGAGACGCCCATCCTGTTCACCGCCCGGCGCACATCCGAGCTGATCAAGTACGCCGCCAACGCCTTCCTGGCGCTGAAGATCACCTTCATCAACGAGATGGCCGACCTCTGCGAAGCCGTAGGCGCCGACGTGCAGCAGGTGTCCCGCGGCATCGGCCTGGACAAGCGCATCGGCGGCAAGTTCCTGCACGCAGGCCCCGGCTACGGCGGCAGCTGCTTCCCCAAGGACACCCTGGCCCTGGTGCGCACCGCGGCCGACGCCGGCGCGCCTGCGCGGCTGGTGGAGACCACCGTGGCGGTGAACGACGCCCGCAAGCTGAAGATGGCCGACAAGATCCTGGCTGCGCTCGGCGGCGAGGCGGCTGGCAAGACGGTCGCCCTTCTGGGCCTCACCTTCAAGCCCAACACCGACGACATGCGCGACGCCGCCTCCCTGGCCATCGTGCCGGCGTTGCAGGCCAAAGGTGCGAAGGTGCGCGCCTTCGATCCCGAAGGCATGCACGAGGCCGGCCGCCTGCTAAAGGACGTCGCCTTCACCGCCAACGCCTACGAGGCGGCGGAGGGCGCGGACGCCGTGGTGATCGTCACCGAGTGGGACCAGTTCCGCGCCCTGGACCTGCAGCGTCTGAAGACGGTGATGAAGCGCCCCGTCCTGGTGGACCTGCGCAACGTCTACCAGCCCGCCGACCTGCGCGCGAAAGGCTTCGACTATTCCAGCGTGGGGCGCGGCTAACCGACGCCGGGCTCGCATCGGGGCTTCTCAAATCTCCGTGCGGCGCCTATCCTCGCCTTCCCTGTTCAACAGTCGAAAGGAGGTGACCCAGTGTCGGATCGCCTCCAGCCCACAGCGCGTTGAATCTCCTAAGATTCTCGCCCCTCGGCGGTCTCGCGCTGCTACACTGTTGCTACACGCGAAAAGTTCGGTCGTAGCATCAGCGTTAGGGCAGCGAGGGCATCGACACTACGCACTGCGCGCTCAGAAAGTCGATATAACTATTTCCCGCCTTCGTGCTCGGGAAAATGGACGGGAACAGGCCGCCGTCGGTAGAGTCCAAGGCATAGACCTGTGGGACTTTTTTCGCGTGCCGATTTCATCACCGTATATGACCAGAACGGAGGCGGCAGAATACCTGCGACTGTCTCCAAAGACGCTTGCTAACCTCGCCGCCAAGGGGCTCGGCCCCGGATACACTCGCTCTACGGGAGCGCAAAGGGGTGGACTCGCCCGATACGCTATCACCGAACTGGATCGCTGGGTGGTCCAGTCCGGTCGGCAGGCGGTGGTTCCCCAAGCCCGAAGCACACGCGGCCAGCCGATGGGAGCCGCGCATGGCTGCCCGTAGAGTCAGGCTCACCGACCGCTATGTGGAGAGCCTCAGATGTCCGAAGGACAAGCGCGCTATCACGCAGACCGACCCGGCGGGCGGGCTTGCCATCTGGGTCTCGACAACTGGAACGAAGGTCTGGCGGTATCAATACCGCTTCGCCGGGCGCGGCCAGCCGGGCCGGATCATTATCGGTCCATTCCCCGAGATTCCTTACGCCGAAGCGCGTGGCATCGCCCAATCGTATGACCGCCTCCGGGCAGAGGGCCGCGATCCCGGACTCGCAGTGTTCCGGCCCGCCACGGCACCGACGCTACGGAACGTGCTGGACCACCACGTCGCCAGCCTGCGGAAGGACACCGGGCACAATGTCCAAAGCCTCTACAAGGACATCCTCTGCGCCCATGGCGACGTTCTGGTGCGAGATGTCAGCCGCGCACTACTGCGAGACTGGATCGACGCGAACTATACTGAGCGGCGAGGGAGCGCGGCGAACCTCCTCCGCAACCTGACGGCAGCGTTCAACAAGGCCGAGCGCGACCTGACGCTTCCCGCCGACTTCAGGAACCCGGCAGCCAAGCTACGTGGCGATCTCCGCATCTTCGACGACCATGTGCCGGGGAGCTACGCCGTGGCATGGGCACCTGAGGACTGGGCGCGAATGAACATGGGCCTTGCGGCCGCTTACGGCGATCCCAGTGTCGGCGATGTGGGCGTGCTGGTCATCGAACTGCTTATGCTCACCGGCTCCCGCCCTTCGGAAATCACCACGCTTAGGTGGGACGAAATCAAGCCCGTTGAGCTTGGTGGGCGCATGCGAACCCGTATCGTCAAAGAACGGCACAAGACTTGGAAGCGCACAGGCAGGCCAAAGCAAATCGTGCTTGGGTCGGGTGCTTGCGAGGTTCTCGTCAGGGCGCGCGCACTGCGGGAGCGCACCGGCTACACCGGACCCTATGTCTTTCCTCAAAGACGAACGCAGTCAAACCAACGTCGAGAGCATGTTCATCAGTTGACGCATTATACCGCGAAGATTGGTGCGCTCTCAGGTCTATCTTTCACGCCATACAACCTCCGGTCTGCCTACATCAATCATGCCCTTGATACGGGATCGGCAACCTTGGAGGAGGTCGCCGAGAACGTCGGCCACACCGATACGCGAACCACCCTCGCCTACTACCGCCGACTGAGGGAGGAACGGCTGGCAGACGCAGCCGAAGCTACGGATCAGGCATTCCAAGAACTACGGGCGGCATAGAAGTAAATATCGCCACGGGCGTTCTGTTCGTGAGATAATGTATCCATGTTGATCACTAAAAGACGGCTGATAGACGGATGGTCTGAGTTCTTCGGCCAAGCCGTATCGTTCTTCACGACTCTGACTTTCAACTGGCGGGGGGCTGTGTCGCCGCATGCCGCCAAGCATGCGTTAAACGACTTCCCCCGCCAGCTTGACAGCGAACGGCTCGGCTCCCGCTTCTACGAGTTCGGCCATCCACATCGGACGTTGTTCTTCTTCGTGCCGGAGAAGATGGCCAGCTATCCTCATTACCACGGCTTGGTCATGGCGCCAGACGACAGTCGGTCGAGACATCCTGCGCCAGATTACGTTACCTTCATGGAGCAGTGCTGGAGAGATGTCGTCCCGAGCGGCACTTGTTGGTCGGTGCCGTTCAATGACAGCGGCGCCCTCCACTACGCAACCAAGGAGACGGGCCTGAACCATGATCTATCCGTCTGCTCACTTGAACTCTGGAGCGACAAGTTCAAGCGCAAGTCATAGCTCGGCAACCCTCCCCGGCAGTAGGATGCCCGAAACCGGGAGGCCCGCGCGACGAAACTTCAAATGTGAGGCGAAACCTCGCAATGGGTAGGTGTGCCTAAGACTCACGCCTCAAGTATACGATACACGCTTGCTCGACTAATACCGCATGCATCAACAATCTCGGAAATCTTCTTCCCTGTGTTCCGCAGACGTTTGACCTCATCCGACTTTGACATAGCAGTAGGAGCGCGTCCACGATACTTTCCATCGGCTTTCGCCTTTGCTATGCCATGCCGTTGACGTTCCAACATGATCGTGCGCTCGAACTCTGCCACGGCGCCGAGCACCTGAAGGATCAACACACCGGTGGGAGAGTTCGTGTCCACGCCCATGGAAAGGATACGAAGCCCAACCTTGCGACGCTTCAGGATGTCGACGATCCGCAGCAGGTCGGAGACGCTGCGCGCCAAGCGGTCGGGCTTGGCGACCACAAAGCTGTCGCCCTCGCGAACCCAGTCGAGCGCAGCTTCAAGCTGAGCGCGGCGAGCGTCCACGCTGGACACCTGCTCGCTGAAGACTCGGGAGCACCCGGCGGCTTTAAGCTCCGCGATCTGGGCGGCCAGACCGGCTTCCTGATCCGTCGTCGAGGTGCGCGCGTATCCGACGATGGCGCCGCTGTGACTGCTCTTCATTTGTGCCTCACACATGTCTTAGACGTGTGTAGACGAACCGTCTCTAAAGTCAAGCTCGACTTGTGTGAGACAGATGCGAGGCTGTTAGCGGCGTGTCACATGGGCGTGCCCATGTGCGACTGACTTAGAACTTGCGCTTCGTGGTGGCTCGGTAAGGCTTCTTTACACAGGCGCCGCTCTGGGCAGGAAACGCGGTTCCCAGACCAGCCGTGTGGAACTCTCCAGCAACTCGGTCTACCCACATAGCCTTGGTTAGATGGAGGACATCGCCATCTACCATAATCGTTCCGCTGCCGTCCCGGCAAACGCCTGTTCGGCACGACCACGTATTGTTCGACAAGTCTATCGAAAGACTAACCGGTCCTTCAAAGCCACTCGGCATCGGCTCCGAACTGCTTGCCGCGCATACTAGATCGTATCTGTCCCGCGAAGAGGCTGCGTGGCCGGTCGCAGCGAGCAACATCATGGCTCCAAGTGCGAGCAACGTAGGCTTCATATTAGGACTTCGCTCCTCGTAGCTGCGTTAAGATTAGTTCCTTCGCTTCGCGCAGGTCGTCCTGCCTATACGGCAGGGGATCACCATAAAGCAAGGCGGCAAGCAATGCCTCGGCATCCTCCCTAAACTGTATTGCCTCTTTCCTCATCCTACTCGAACGCTCATCCCGTCTATTACCAACGCTCTGACGAAGCCGCTCGTTATCGTCTGCCCAGCTATTGATCGCTTGTTTCCACGCGGCACAGGTGGTGAACTCGTGCCGAAGGATCAAATCGGATAGAGTTGGTGACATGGCCCGTCTCGGCGAATCTCGGCTACATCATAGCAGAAAGGCCGGGCAGTGGCTCTCGCCTCAATGCCGTTGAGCGAGTTGGTTAGCCCGAACGAGAGCATCCTGATACACGCGACGCGCGTCCGCTCGCTGGTCTCGCGCGCTGCGTAAGCACCGAACTTTCTGGGGTCCGGGCGGCTGGCTCGTCGCTACTGCTTCGTCGTCTTTCAATCGGCGAAGTTTCGCTTGGTAATCGTGCGCGGCTTGGCTTGTTTTATGGTTTGCGTCGGCGACGCGCTTCGCCTTGCGGGCTATGGATTTCTGGTCATTTTCCGGCACGATCTCGCGGTAGCGCATGCCTTATTTAGCCGGGGTTGGAAGAGGCTTGGCTGCTGCTACATGCGTGCTACAAAGCGCGGTGAAAGCCGGGATAGGTCGGGAATAGTCGGGCCGCAGGGCTGGTCGGACCTCCGCCCTCCGGCAAAGGAGCACCGTCGCGTGTCCAAATACGTGAGTAGAAACAAGGGGCTTTTCAAGCGGTCATGAACCTCCTATCTTGCCGATCCCTGTTCAACAGTCGAAAGGAGGTGACCCAGTGTCTCATTGTCTCCAGCTACGGTCGCATGCGCTGACCTGGAGCCTCAACACCGAGGTATCCGCCTGACGGCTCAGACGCCCTAAGGTCTGGTCGCCGCCTTCCATAGCGACGACGATGCGGGGCCGCCTCGGTAACGCCGGGGCGGCCCTTCGCATGTCTGAAGCAAGCCGTCATGTATTTGACCCGCACGGCTCCTTTGCAGCCGAGATGCCGTCTGCAACCGCCTCCGCCGTTGTCGTTTCAGGGCATTAAGGCGTCACCACCTCACCCAGACGTCCATACTTCTCCCTGGCCGCCGCACCGCTGCCTTATTCCACGCCAAGTCGAACGCCCTCGCCGCGAATTAAGGCGGACCCGTGCCACGGTGTGGCGCCAAAATGACAGTTCCCCCAGGCATGTGACTGCGGCGAGAGACGGAGTTGACCCTGGCCGGGCATGTGTCTGAATGAAGGCAACCCCGGGAGGCGTTTCTCGGCGGGGCAGTTCAAACGCATGGAAGGTGACGGCTGGGGCCGCGCTTTTCGGAGGGGTTAAAGTTGAATATTCGATCAACGCGCGAGCGTCTGCTCGCCTCCACCATGATCATCGGTGCGGTGACGCTGATCGGCGCCAGCCAGGCGCTGGCCCAGGCGACCGCTACGGCTCCGGCCGCCGACAATGGCTCGCCGACGACCGGGCAGGGCCAAGTCCAGGCCGGCATAGCGCCCGCCCCGACGCCGGACGCGAGCTCGAACGCCACGACGGTCCAGGAAGTGGTCGTCACGGGAAGCTTGATCAGGCGCAACGCCCTGTCAGCGACGAACGTGCCGGTGACGACGCAGAGCTCCCAGGAGCTGGACGAGCGCGGGATCACCACGATCACCAACGCCGTCCAGTCGATCGCCGACAACGGCTCCTCCTCCCTGCCGGCCTCGTTCACGGCCAACGGCGCATTCGCCGCCGGCGCCGCCAACGTTTCGCTTCGGGGCCTAACCAGCTCGCGCACCTTGGTGTTGATCGACAGCCTGCGCACCGCCGACTACCCCTTGTCGGACGACGGCATCCGCAACTTCGTCGACCTCAACAGCATTCCCGACATCATTGTCGACCGCATTGAGACCCTGAAGGACGGCGGCTCGGCCACCTACGGCTCCGACGCCATCGCCGGCGTGGTCAATATCATTACCAAGAAGACCTTCGAAGGCGTCAACGCGCGTGCGGAGGGCGGCTACACCGAAGGCGGCGGCGCCTCGACGAACAACTTCAACGTCATCGCTGGCTACGGCAACCTCGCCCGTGACGGTTTCAACGTCTACGTCGCCGCGGAGTATGAGCACGACGACGACCTGTACTTCAACCAACGTCCCTTCCCCTTCAATTCATCCAACCTGAGCTCAATCTGCGGCGTCGCTAACGGGGCCGGCTCCATAGGCGCCAACGCCGTTCCGGCGGGCGCGCAGGTCTGTGGTCCAAACGGCGTCACGAACGGGCTGCAGTTCAACGGCGGGTTCGAAGGCGTCGGATCGACCACCGTTCCTACGTTCCGCGCGGTCGCCGGTGGCGCGCCAGTGGGCAACTACACCCTCTACCCCGGCACGGGCTGCGGCTCGCTGACCTCCGTCACCGTCACGCCCGCTCAAGCGAACATCTTCGGCGCCACGGGCATCGGCGTGCCGACGACGCTCTGCCAGCAGGACCTCAAGAACCAGTACGCGGAAGCCTTCCCCGACGACCATCGCTTCAGCCTGTCGGTGCGCGGCACCAAGGAGCTGGGCGAACACGCCGAGGCCTACTTCACCGCCAACTACTACGACAACACGGTGTTCAGCCGCGCCTCTCCATCCAGCATCCGCAGCCAGACGACCCCGGGACAGCTCGGCGAGAGCTACGCCACCAACGGTAGTCCCGGCATCACCCTCCCGGCGACCTTGTCTAATGGCACGCTCAACCCCAACGACCCCTTTGCGGCCCTGGGAGAGCCGGCGTCGATCCGCTATCTTTTCGGCGACATCCCCAACTACTCCCGTCAATATGACCAGGACTATCGGATCGCCTTCGGCGCCAAGGGCGATTTCGACTTGTACGGCAACTGGAAGTGGGGCCTCGACTTCACGGGTACGGAGAATTACCTGGCTAACGATCAGGGGGGAGACATCTATGTCGCCAACCTGCTGACGGCGGTCGCTAACGGGAGTTACAACTTCCTCAATCCGTCAGCGAACTCGGCCGCGGTCCGCAACTCCATTGCTCCCCTCGACGTCACGAACAGCGAGTCTAAGCTTTATCAAGTCCAGGGAACCCTTTCGCGGGCGCTCTTCCAGCTTCCGGGCGGCCCGTTGACGGTGGTCGCTCTCGGGCAGGTACGGTATGAGTCGATCTTCTCTCCGAGCGCCAACCCCGACATAGCCAACGAGCCGACCGACAAGTACTTCAACATCAACCCATTTGGCGTAATCGGCAGCCGTAACGTCACCGCCGTGGCGTTCGAGGTTGATGCGCCCATCGTTAAGCAACTGGATTTGGACGTCTCAGGACGTTATGACCACTACTCGACCGGTCAGGAAAACTTCTCCCCCAAGATCGACGGGCACTTTACGCCCATCAAGTATATCACTTTCCGTTCCAGCTATGGCCTGGGTTTCCGCGCTCCCAGCTTTGCGGAGTCCAACTCGCTGCCCTCGACTGGCTTCGTCACGAGCACCGCACCGCTCAGCTTCCAGGCTTTGCATGGTAACGACGGCTACGGCCAAGGCTACTCGCTCGGTGAGACGACCCAGGGTACGCAAGGTCTGAAGCCTGAGAAGTCTTACAACTTCTCCGCCGGCGTCGTGCTTGACCCCATCCGCGAGCTTAGTTTCTCGATGGACTTCTACCGGGTCAAGGTCAGGGATCTGATCCAGCCAAACACGTCGAATCAAGGTCTCGCCGTCGCTGACTACTATGCTGGTCTTCCGCTCCCCACTGGCTATACCGCGATACCATCCGCTTTGGTGGACCCGAACCATCCGACGGAGCAGGCGACGCTTGGTTTCCTGCAGTACGGCTTTGCGAACGAAGGTGTGGAGACGTCGACGGGCTATGACTTCGGCGCCACGGCGAACTTCCGCCTGCCGTACGGCATCCGCTATACGAGCGCCTTCGACGGCAACTACGTCCTGGCCTTGAACCTGATAACGCCCAACGGGACACAGCACTATGCCGGCACCCTTGGTCCTTACAACAATGTGGCGGCGGGCGGCACGCCGAAGTTCAAGGCAACCTGGCAGAACACCCTGTCCTATGGACCGGTAAGCACGACCCTCACCGCCAACTTCGTCGACGGTTATGATGAAGAAGCCGAGGACGTCGGCGGCACCGCCGGGGACTGTGCGGGCAGCACCTTGAACAGCGGCGTTCCGCTCCCTTATCTTGATGGTGCGACACCGCTCCAGTGCAAGGCCAAGCCCTTCTGGGACTTCGACCTCCACACCTCCTACGATGTCCGCAAGTTCTCTCTGCCCTACGTTGGCGCGGCCGACTTCCAAGTGTATCTCGACGTGCTTGACCTGTTCGGCAAGCCCGCTCCGTTCGACGACAATGCCGAATACAATATCACCCTCTACAATTCGACCTTCGACAATCAGGGCTTCCTGGGCCGTACCTTCAAGGTCGGTATCCGCGCCAACTTCTGATCGGAGCATCTTCCATCTGCTGGGCGGCGGCTGAAACGCCGCCGCCCGTTGTTTTTGGGCGCGAACCGTTGACCGGCGACCGCGAGTTCCCCTTCGATGTCGCTATGCTGATTTCGAACCGGGCTCCTCGACGCTGACCCAGCTGCGGGGGCGGCGCGCGCTTTCCTCGCGGATGATCTCGGCGAGCACCGCGATCGCGACCTCCGCAGGCGCCTTGCCGCCGAGATTCAAGCCGATCGGGGCGTGCAGCTTGGCCAGGCGGGTCTCCGCTACGCCGCGGGCGCGCAGGCGCGCCATCCGTTCCGGCAGGCGACGACGTGCGCCTAAGGCGCCCACATAGGAGACGGAGGACACCAGCGCCGCCTCGAGCGCCGGCTCGTCGGCGGCCAGGTCATGGGTGGCGACGGCGACGGACGTCCAGGGGTCCAAGCCGATCGCTGGCAGTGCGACGTCCGGCTCCCGGCGATCATACATCACGCCCGGCAAGGGCGGCGGCTCCGCCGGCCCTTTCGGCCGCACCAGCCAAGTCTCGAATTCGCTCTGGGCCGCAAGGCGGGCGATCGCCAGAGCAATCGGATCCGCACCGACGATGATCAGGCGCCGAGAAGGGGAGCGGCGAAGTCCGACCGCCAGCTCCGGCCGCAGCAGTGCGCAATCGACCGCCGGGTTGGAGAGTTCGCGGATCAAGGGTCCGAAGCGGTCTTCGGCGGCCGGAGGATCATCGGCGGCATAGCAGACCCGCCTGGAGCCATCGCTGATCCATACCCCCTCGCGGCGTTCGGCGCGGAGGGCGAGGAGCGTCCGCACGGCGGCGTCGTCTGGCGCCAAGGGCTCCAGGAGCACGTCTATCCGCCCGCCGCACACGAGTTGGATGTCGGGGTAGGGGCCGCCCTCGCCGTAGACCAGCCGCCGGGCGGTCCACGTCTCGAGAACCTGCCTGGCATGAAGGCTGACGTCGGCCTCCACGCATCCCCCCGACAGGAAGCCATGCAGCTCTCCGCCATCGATGAGCATCTGCGAGCCCGCGGGCCGCGGAGAGCCCCCGATGACCTGATAGATGGTGGCGAGGGCTACAGACCGGCCCTCAGCGCCCGCGCGGGCCAGCGCGGGCCGCACGTCGTCCGTGATGCCGAACATGGGCCAGTCCGGCATGCCTTCATCCGCCATGACCCAAGAAGACGGGCGCGAGGTGGCCGGTTCCAAATGATGGGCGAGGCGCCGGCCTACCCTGCAAGCCGCTGCCCGAGGACACCGCTAATTTCAATAGGGCCGGTGTGGCCCGAAGCATTCCGCGATTGAGCCGATGGCGATCAGCCGTGTAGGCTGCGCAGGTCACCGGAGGATCGCATGCGCTTGACCATCAACGGCCGGCAGGTCGAGGCGGACGTGGATGTCCGCACCTCCCTGCTGGACCTCCTCCGCGACCACCTGGGGCTGCCCGGGACCAAGAAGGGCTGCAACCAGGGCGCCTGCGGGGCCTGCACCGTGCTGGCGGACGGCGAGCGCATCAACAGCTGCCTGGCGCTGGCGGTGCAGTATGACGGACGGGAGGTCACAACGATCGAGGGCGTGGGCGCCCCGGGGGCGCTGCATCCCCTGCAGCGAGCCTTCGTGGAGCACGACGGGTTCCAGTGCGGCTACTGCACGCCGGGCCAGATCTGTTCAGCCATCGGCATGGCGGCCGAACTTGAGCGCGGCCTGCCGAGCTACGTCACCGGAGACCTCGACGCGGAGACGATCGAGCTCACCCACGATGAGCTGCGCGAGCGGATGAGCGGCAACCTCTGCCGTTGCGGCGCCTATAACGGCATCGTCGACGCCATCCGTGAGACCTTCGGCCAGATCGCCGAAGACGCCGGCAAGCGCGAGGCCGCCTGATGACCCCTTTCCTCTACGAGCGGGCCGCCGACCGACAGGGGGCGCTGGCGCTCGGCGCCCGGGCGGGCGCGAGCTATCTCGGCGGCGGCACCAACCTCGTCGACCTGATGCGCGAGACCATCGCACACCCCGAGCTGCTGGTGGATGTCACCGGGCTCTCCCGCGAGATCGAGGACACGCCGGAGGGCGGCCTCAGGATCGGCGCCGGCGTGAAGAACACCGCCGTCGCCGGCGACCGGCGCGTGCGCCAGCGCTATCCCCTGCTGGCCCAGGCGATCCTCGCCGGCGCCTCCGCCCAGATCCGCAACATGGCGACGACGGGCGGCAACATCCTGCAGCGCACCCGCTGCGCCTACTTCTACGACGATGCGGCGCGTTGCAACAAACGTGCGCCGGGAGCGGGCTGCGACGCCGTCGAGGGCTTCAACCGCATCCACGCCATCCTGGGCGCCTCGCCCGCCTGCGTAGCGACACACCCCTCGGACATGTGCGTGGCGCTTGCGGCGCTGGAAGCGACCGTGACGCTGGAGGGCCAGGACGGCGGCCGCGAGATCGCTTTCGCCGACCTGCATCGGCTGCCGGGCGAGACGCCGGAGGTCGAAACGCAGCTGCGTCCCGGGGAGCTGATCACCGCGGTGACCCTGCCGCCGAACGGCTTGGCGGCGCGCTCGACCTACCGCAAGGTGCGCGACCGGGCGAGCTACGCCTTCGCCCTCGTCTCGGTCGCGGCCGGGCTTGAACTCGAGGGCGGCGTGATCGGCGACGTGCGGCTGGCGCTGGGCGGCGTCGCCCACAAGCCGTGGCGGGCGCACGCCGCGGAGGCGGCGCTGAAGGGCCGACCCGCGACCGAAAGCGTATTCCGCGAGGCGGCGGAGGCGGAGCTCGCGCCGGCCCGGCCGCTGCGCGACAATGGGTTCAAGATCGAGCTGGCGCGGCGGGTGATCGTCGACACCCTCGTCAAGCTGGCGCGCACCGAGGAGACCGTCTGATGAGCTTTGTCCAGGAAGCCATGCAGGCGGTGATGAAGAAGGCCATCGCGCTCGCGCCCGACGGCTGGATCCCGGGCGGCCACCCCGATCCATTGATGCGCGAGAAGCACGGGCTGATCGGCGCCTCGATCTCGCGCATCGACGGGCCGCTCAAGGTCGCCGGCCAGGCCCGCTTCGCCGCCGAGTTCCCGATGGAGGGCCTCACCTACGCGGCCCTGCGTCACTCCACCATCGCCCGCGGCCGTATCGTCAGCCTCGACACGACGCAGGCCGAGGCGGCTCCGGGCGTGGTGCTGGTGATGACGCACCTGAATGCACCGCGCCTGAAGCCCACGCCGCCCTTCGGCAGCAAGCCCCAGGCGGCGGGCGGCGACGATGTGCCGGTGATGCAGGACGACCGCATCCACTGGAACGGCCAGCCGGTCGCGGTCGTGTTGGCCGAAACCCAGGACCAGGCCGATCACGCCCAGTCGCTGATCCGGGTCCAATATGAGGTGCAGGGCGGCGTCACCTCGCTGGACGCGGCCAGGGCCCAGGGACCCGAACCGGGCAAGTTCCAGGGCGAACTGCTGAAGGTGGAGATCAAGGATGCGGAGGCCCTGTTCGCCGCCGCCCCCGTCAAGGTGGACGCCGTGTACCGCACGCCGCCTCACAACCACAACCCGATCGAGCTGCACGCCGCCACCCTGGCCTGGGAGGGCGACGAGCTGCGGGTCCACGACGCCACCCAGGCGGTCGCGCACGCGGCCTGGACGCTCTCCCAGGTGTTCGACATCAAGGAGGCGCAGGTCCACGTCACCTCGCCCTTCGTCGGCGGAGGCTTCGGCAGCAAGACGCTCTGGCAGCACCAGATCCTGGCCGCCGCCGCCGCCAGGCTCGCAGGTCGGCCGGTTCGCATCGTCGTCTCGCGCGAGGGCGTGTTCCGCATCGTCGGGGGTCGCGCGCTCACCGAGCAGCGGGTGGCGATCGGCGCTCAGCAAGACGGCGGCTTCGACGCCATCATCCACACCGGCCTGACCGTCATGACCCCGCACAACGCCATGACCGAGCCCTTCATCGTGGCCACCCGCAGCGCCTACGCCGCCAAGAGCTTCAAGCTCGAAGTCGACACCGTGAAGCTGAACATGGTGGCCAACACCTTCATGCGGGCGCCGGGCGAGGCGGTGGGCACCTTCGCCCTGGAGAGCGCCATCGACGAACTGGCCGCCGAACTCGGCATGGACCCGATCGCGCTCAGGTCGCGCAACGAGCCCGAGCAAGACCCGACCAACGGCCTCCCCTTCTCGCAGCGCGGGGTCGAGCAGGCCTGGAAGACGGGCGCCGAGCGGTTCGGGTGGGAGACCCGGAACGCCACGCCCGGAGCAACGCGAGACGGCGACTGGCTGGTCGGCGTCGGGTGCGCCACGGCGACCTACCCCTACTACCGCATGGCGGGCGGCGCGGCGCGCATCATCCTGGACCGGACTGGCCGGGCCGTGGTCGAGATCGCCGCGCACGAGATGGGCATGGGGACGGCCACCGCCCACACCCAGGTCGTGGCCGAGCGCCTGGGCTTATCGCTGGATCAGGTGGAGTTCCGCTATGGCGACACCGCCTTCCCGGGCCTCGTGCTCGCGGGCGGCTCGCAGCAGACCGCTTCGATCGGTTCGGCCGTCATCGTCGCCCACCGGACGCTCGTCACCGAACTGCTGAAGCTCGCCGGCAATGACTCGCCGCTCGCCGGGCTGAAGCCGGACGAGGTGGGCGGGCTGGACGGCGGCCTCTGCAAGCTGGACGAGCCAGGGCGTTGCGAGAGCTACGCCTCGATCCTGGCCCGCGCCCAGCGCGAGACGCTGACCGTGGAGGGCGAGGCGCCTCCACCCCTTGAGCTGCAGCACTGGTCCATGCACAGCCATGGCGCGATGTTCTGCGAGGTGCGGGTGAACGCGATCACCGGCGAGACCCGGGTGAGCCGGTTCCTGGGTTCCTTCGACTGCGGCCGCATCCTCAACGCCAAGACCGCCGCCAGCCAATTCCGCGGCGGCATCATCATGGGCCTGGGGCTCGCCCTGATGGAGGACGCGCAGTTCGACGAGCGCACCGGCCGGATCATGAACCCCTCGCTCGCCGAGTACCACGTGCCGGTTCACATGGACGTGCCGGAGATCGAGGTGATGTGGACAGACGAGCCCGACCCGCACGCCCCGATGGGCGCCCGAGGCATCGGGGAGATCGGGATCACCGGCGTCGGCGCCGCGGTGGCGAACGCCGTCTTCAACGCCACGGGCAAGCGGGTCCGCGATCTGCCGATCACCCTCGACAAGTTGCTCTGATCCTTTCCCAAGCGGGAGGGGACGGCGACGGTACAGGCCGCCTATGCGGGGTGCGGCAAGCTGGCGGAGAAGCATGACGTGAAGACGGCGAGCGCGCCTGGCGGCGGCGGAGAGCACCCGCTGCAGGACGGCTTCGGCTGGACGAACGGGGTGAGCGAGGCCCAGGCGGAGACGCGCTGCACCGCCGTGGCCGCCAGGTGATCAGCGAGCCGGCCCTACGCAACGGAGAGGCGGGCGTAGCCGCGGCGGCGCAGAGCGCTGCACCGCGAGGGCTGCAGGGCTTCGTCTTCGCCTTGTTTTTCATATTCGGCGGCGTCACCAGCCTGAACGACGTGGTCATTCCCAAGCTGAAGGCTCTGTTCACCCTGAGCTATGGCGAGGCGCTGCTGGTCCAGACCGCCTTCTTCGGCGCCTACTTCATCGTCTCCATCCCCGCCGCCATGCTGGTGGGGCGGGTGGGCTATCTGCGCGGCGCGGCGCTGGGCCTGCTGACCATGATGGCGGGGTGCCTGCTGTTCATCCCGGCGGCGCAATCGGCGGCCTTCCCCTTCTTCCTGCTCGCCCTGTTCGTGCTGGCGAGCGGGGTGACCCTGGTGCAGGTGGTCGCCAACCCGCTCATCTCCACGCTGGGACGGCCGGAGACCGTCCACGCCCGTCTCACCTTCGCCCAGGCGTTCAACTCCCTCGGCACCACGGTGCTGCCCTATGTCGGCGCGCTGCTGATCCTGGGACCGCTGGCCCACGGCCGCGAGGTCGGACGCCTGACCGGCCAGGCGCTGGCCGCCTTCCGCCGCATCGAGAGCGGAGCCGTGGTGCGCGCCTACACCGAGCTCGCCGCGGTGCTGGCCCTGGCGGCCCTGGCGGTGTGGACCCAGCGCGGCAAGCTGCCGGTGGTGCGGGCCGAGCAGCGCAACCCGCTGCACGCCTTCGCCATCCTGGGGCGGCCTCGCGTGGCGTTCGGGGCGGCCTGCATCTTCCTGTACGTAGGGGCTGAGGTCGCAGTCGGCTCGCTCTTGGTCGGCTACCTGTCGCAGCCGGACGCCTTGGCCCTGACCGTGGCCCAGGCCGGGCGCATGGTGCCCTTCTACTGGGGCGGGGCCATGATCGGGCGGTTCCTGGGCGCCGGTGTCCTGCGCCGGACGTCCCCGGGCCTGGTGCTAGCGGGCGCGGCGGTCGCGGCCATGGGGCTGCTGCTGATGTCGGGGACGACGCACGGTCTCACGTGCGGCTACGCCCTGCTGGCGGTGGGCTTCTGCAACTCGATCATGTTCCCCACCGTCTTCAGCCTGGCGTGCGAGGAACTGGACGTCCAGGCGGCGGCGGACGCCTCCGGGGTGATCTGCGTCGCCATCGTCGGCGGAGCGGTCCTGCCGCCGCTCGCCGGCCATGTCGCGGACCAGTTCGGCCTGCGCGCCGCCCTCCTGGTTCCCGCCGCCTGCTACGCCGCCATACTCGCCTTCGGCCTCTACGCGAAGGCGAGGCGCGAACCGGCTGCTCGCCAAGCGGCTTGACCCTGTCGACCGCTGGAAACCATTCCTTTCAGCTCAGTGTTGCTTCGGATGTGCTAGGCGGAAAGTCGACCACTCGGTGCAATCTTGTGCAGTTTGAAGCTTGAGAGAAACTGCCCCGCGGCGTGACCAGCCGCTCGCGATGTGGCGATGCTGGGCCGCTCTATGATCCGCCACACCAGCCAGCCCACGGCAAAAGTCACGGGTACGGCCGCCACACCGCCCCACGGCCCAAAGGCGCGCACCGCCAGGACAAGAACTAAGGCGTGGCTGAGATAGAGGCTGTAGGAGATGCGTCCGAGCCATTGCGGAAGCGATGATTCCAACAGGCGGTTCTTGAAGTCAAAACGGGCCAGCCCGGCGCCCAGGACGAAGGTCGCGGGGACGAAGGCCGGATGGAAGGCCATGCCGCAAACCTCGAAGCCAGCCAAGGCCAAGCAGGCGATGGCGAAGATCGCCCGAGCCGGGCCCCCTGATCCGGCGTAGAACACTATAGGCATGAAGGGCATCATCCAGGCTTCCAGGAAGAGGGACCAGACCGGCGGATCGATGGCCGGTTTGTCATTGGCGCCGATCAACGGATACCAGAAGAATTCCGTCCAAAGCGGATGCACGCCCGCGATAATGTAACCGGCCGCCATGCAGACGGCGTAGACCGGCCACAGGCGAACAAGCCGCCGAACCAAGAAGACGCCGATCCGGCCGTCCCAGGCGCGGGTAAGCACATAGCTCGACATCACGAAGAAGAGCGCCACGGCGGCGTCGGCCGGGATCAGCATGAAGTTCAGGCCGAAAGGTGCACAGACGTGCCAGGTCAGAACCATTAGGGCCAACAAGCCGCGCAACCCATCCACGGCGGCTATGCGCCTCGACGGAATGATCCGGCCGGAGAACGCCGACTCCATGGCTTAATCCCCCCGCGCCCCACCGCAACCATGCGCGGATTATTCGAAAAGTCCCTTAACTCGGGAGGCCTGGATGAAGGCCTCACTTCAGGGCGAGCCGGCCTGCCCGGTGACCCCGAGCTCACCGTCAGGACGTCCGCCCTCAGGTTGAACCATTCTGGCAACCGAGCCGGGCCCCCTCCCCGCGAAATGGACGCGGCGCAACTTGGCGGGTACACATCCCTGGGGATCGGGGCGCAAGGCGGCGGAATGGCGAGGGGAGTCGGCGCAGCTTCCACCGATCCCATCGCAGCGGCTCATGCCCGGCTCATCGCCGACCCGTCGTTCCAGTTCGCCTGGTCCGCCCCCCCGAAGCCGCCGCGGCCACCATCTTGGCTGATCGCTTTGCTCAAGCAGATCGGCCACCTGCTCCAGGCGATCGCGCCTGAGGTCAGGATCGGGTTCTGGGTGGTGCTCGGGCTGGGCGCTGCGCTCCTGGTCGCTTCGCTGGTCCGCCACTTCGTCGTGCCGACCTCACGGCGGAACCGGTCGACCCCGCTGAACCTGAGCGGCCTGGGCGCCAGCGCGTCCGACGCCGCGGCCAAGGCGGTGGTGCGGCTGGCGGAGGCGGACCGGCTCGCGGCCGAGGGGCTCTACGCCGAAGCCGCCCACCTGCTGCTGCTGCGCAGCGTCGCCGACGTGGAGACCGGCCGGCCGGGACGTATCCGCCCCTCCTTCACCAGCCGCGACATCGCCGCCCTGCCCGAGCTTGGACCTGAGCCCCGCGCCGCCTTCTCGCTGATCGCGGGTATGGTCGAGCGCGCCCTGTTCGGCGGCCGGCCGCTGGACGCCGAGGCGTGGCGGCGCTGCCGAACGGCCTATGGCGCGCTGACCCGGCCGGAAGCCTGGGGCGGTCCCGCCGTCCCGGCGACCGCATGAGCAAGCCGGCGGCCGAGCCCGCATTCTCGCCGCGCGCGGTCCTGTCCATGCTCATCGCCGGGCTTGTCGGCTTCGTCGGGCTGGGCGTGCTTACCGCCTATGCGCCCGAGCTGAAGGCGCGCAGCCAGGGCGGGGAGAACGCCCTGTCGCGCTCGGCCGTGGGCTACGCCGGCCTGGTGCGGCTGCTGCAGGCCGAGGGGACGCCGGTCGTGGTCAGCCGCGCCAAGGCGCCGCCGAGCCGCGACGGGTCGGGCCTGGTCGTCTTCACGCCGCCGCCCGGGACCCCGCCCTCCGCCCTGAAGGCGGCGCGAACGCCAGGCTCTCGCCGGACCCTGGTCATATTGCCGAAGTGGGGCTTCACCCCCGATCCCGACCACATCGGCTGGGCGCGGGCGGGCGGACTGACGCCGCCGTTCCTGGCCGCCAGCGTCATCCGGGGGACGCCCAAGCTCCAGGTGGATCGACGCGCAGGCGCGGGCATGACCCGCCTGCACACCGTCGGCGAAGGGTTCGGCGGGATGGACGGCCTCGCGACCGGGTCGGTGCAGTCGCTCCAGACCATCCGGTTCGAAGGCGCCAACGTCCTGCTCGCCGACGACGCGGGTTGGCCGCTGCTGCTTTACGTCGGCCCCGACACCTACGCGCTGACCGACCCTGACCTGATGGACAATGAGGGCCTGGCCTCGCTGTAGGCCGCCCGCACGGCAGTGGCGATCATCGACGCGCTGCGGGGCGGTCAGGGGCCGGTGATCTTCGACGTGACGCTCAACGGGCTGGGACGATCCCGCTCCCTGCTCGGGCTGGCGCTCTCGCCGCCGTTCCTGGGGGCGAGCCTGTGCGCCCTGGCGGCCGCCCTGCTGATGGGCTCGCACGCCGCCGCCCGGTTCGGGCCCGCGCAGGTGCAGGCGCCGGCCCTGGCGCTCGGCAAGACGGCGCTGCTGGACAACACCGCCATGCTGATCCAGCTCGCCCGGCGCGAGCCGAAGATGGGCCGCCGCTACGCCGCCCTCGTCCGGCGCACCCTAATGCGACGGGTGACCGCGGTCGCCGGCGCAGGTCCCCAGCTTGATGGGGCGCGGATCGACGGCGCGCTGGACCGGCTGACGCCTGCGGGCGGCGAGGCCTTCTCGGCCCTGGCGGCCGAGGCCGACGCCGCCCGCGACACCCCCAC
>CALMGB010000389.1:0-599 GCA_937863535.1 uncultured Caulobacteraceae bacterium | reverse complement strand
CCGGCGACACCCCCACCCTGTTGCGCGCGGGGCGCCGCCTGCACGACCGACAACTGGAGATCCTGGGTGAACGTCTCTGACATCGCGGCGCTGGGCGCCCGCATCCGCGCCGAGGTGGCCAAGGCCGTGGTCGGCCAGGCCGAGACGGTGGAGCTGATGCTGACCGCCCTGCTGTCGGAGGGCCACATCCTGCTGGAGGGACCGCCGGGACTGGCCAAGACCCTGCTGGCCCAGGCCTTCGCCCGCACCCTGCAGCTGGACTTCGGCCGCATCCAGTTCACCCCGGACCTGATGCCGGGCGACGTGCTGGGCGCCAACGTGTTCAACTTCCAGACCAGCGCCTTCACCCTGCGGCGCGGCCCGATCTTCTGCGACCTGCTGCTCGCCGACGAGATCAACCGCACCCCGCCCAAGACCCAGGCCGCCCTGCTCCAGGCGATGAACGAGCGCGCGGTGACGATCGACACCCACACCCATTCGCTCGGCGACGACTTCATGGTGGTGGCGACGCAGAACCCCATCGAGCAGCACGGCACCTACCCGCTGCCCGAGGCCCAGCTCGACCGCTTCCTGTTCAAGATCTCGGTCGGCTACCCCAC
>CALMGB010000388.1 GCA_937863535.1 uncultured Caulobacteraceae bacterium | reverse complement strand
GGCCTGACCCACAACCTGGTCCATGTTGTAGTAGCGGTAGGTGGCCAGCCGGCCGACGAACGCTACGTCCGGCCGGGTGCTCGTCAACGCCTCGTACTTCTTGTAGAGCGCCTGGGCCTCGGCGTTGGGGATCGGGTAGTAGGGGTCGCCTTCGGCTCTCGGGTACTCGTAGGTGATCGAAGTCTTGGGGTGCTTCTGGCCAGTGAGGTGCTTGTACTCGCTGATGCGGGTGTAGGGCACGTCCGGATGGGGGTAGTTGACCACGGCGACGGACTGAAACTCCTCCATGTCGTGGGTCTCGTGCTTGAACTGCAGGCTGCGATAGGGGAGCTTTCCGAAGCGATGACCGAAGAATTCGTCCACGGGGCCGGTGAACACCAGCTGGTCGTAGAGCACCCGGTCCTTGACGTCGGCGAACTCCGTCTGCGTCTCGATAGTGATATTCTTGTGATCCAGCATGTTCTCGAACATGTGGGTGAAGCCCAGGCGCGGCATGGCCTGGAAGCTGTCGTTGAAGTAGCGGTCGTCCACGTTGGTCCGCGTCGGCACCCGGGAGGTGACGGAGCGGTCGAGGCCCGACGGATCGATGCCCCACTGCTTCCTCGTATATCCCTGAAAGAACTTCTCGTAGAGTTCACGGCCGACGGCGGAGACCACCACGTCCTCCGACGTACGGATATGGGCCACCGATTCGGCGCGCGAGGCCAGGAAGTTGGCTGCCTGTTCGTCTGTAGTCAGGTTCAGGCCGTAGAGCATGTTGATAGTGGTGCGGTTGATCGGGATGGGGACCAGCTTGCCGTCCACGCTCGCCAGCACCCGGTGCTCGTAGGTACGCCAGCCTGTGAAGCGGCTGAGGTGACGCACGATCTCGTCGGAATTGGTATGGAAGATGTGTGGGCCGTATTGATGGATCAGTACCCCGGCCTCGTCGTGCACGTCGAAGGCGTTGCCCGCCACGTGCGGACGACGGTCGATCAACAGCACCTTCTTGTTCGAACCGGCTGCCAGGCGCTCGGCGATCACCGAACCCGCAAAGCCCGCGCCCACTACCAGCGCATCGAAGTGGCTCTTGCGGCCGGCCGGCAGGATGGATGGCGCGGCGATGCTCGATCCCGAACTCTTCGGCGCCGGGGTCACCTGAGCGATGTTGGACTGGACCTTGGCTTCCTGCGAATGGCGCACCATAGCCTCGTCCACCAGGGCGGCCATGCGGGCGTAGGTGGTGTCCCAGGACAGCTCGACCAGGGCTTCGTCCACCGCCTCGAGCCATGTGCTGGCCTTGGACTTGCCGAGCACCAGCGCGTTTTCGCAGCCCGCGATGAAGGCCTTGTGGGTGTCGGCCACGCAGACCGCCTCGAGTTCGCCGTAGTGGCGCTTCACGTCCACGATGGCGGTGGAGACTACGGGCTTGCCGCCGGCCAGGTACTCCGGCGTCTTGGTGGGGCTGATGAAGCGCGTGGACTCGTTGATGGCGAAGGGCGCCAACGCCACGTCCCAACCGGCGAGGTAGACCGGAAGCTCGTCGTAGCTCTTGCCGCCCAGGTAGTGGATGTTGGCGCGCTTGGGCAGGTCGGCGGGATTGACCTTGACGACCGGCCCCACCATGACGATGGACCAGTCCGGATGAGCGTCGGCGAGTTCGGCGACCAGCTTCAGGTCCATCCGCTCGTCGATGACACCGTAGAAGCCGAGCCGCGGGTGCGGCAGGGCGGCCTGATCGGCCGGGTCGGCGGCGGCGGTCAGGCTGCGCGCCTTGGCGAAGTGCGGCCGGTCCACGCTGGAGGGGAAGGGGTGGATGTTGGCGTGCCAGCCGCGCTTGGCCTCGTAAAGGCTGTATCCGCCGGTGAAGACCACGTCGGCCAAGCCCACGAGGTCGCGTTCGAGCTGCTTCAGCCGCTCGGGCGCGAACTTGAAGGCGGCGAGCTCGTCCATGCAGTCATAGACCACCGCAGCCGCGCCCTCGGCCACGTGGCGTGAGAACTCCAGCATCATGGGCGTGTAGTACCAGGCGATAGGCTTCTCGACGCCGCGCTCGGCGATCAAGCCGTCCAATAGTCCGCGGAGCGTTGCGGTAATCTGCTCGGGCGGCAGGCCTTCGGGGATCATGGGGGTGACGACCGTCACGCCGGCCTGTTCGTACCGGTCCAGGCTCGCCGTCGCGGCGGTGGTGGCCATCGGCTCTTCAAACACGATGACCTGCTTGGACTGGGCGAACCGGGTCATCAGATGCTGGGGCCGCTGGAACACGAATTTCCAGCGCAGATGGGAGAAGCAGATCAGCGACTCGCCGCCGCGATGCCCGAAAAAAGTCGGCGCGATGATGGAAGAAGTGACGCTAGGCGAGACGAAACGCGGTGACTTGTCGTGCAAGGTCGGCATCCTGAACTGGTGTTGAACAGAGGTGTCGGAACTTCAACGGTTTCGCGCCAAAAGCGTTCCCGAACAGAACATCCAGGCGCGACAGCAACAAATCGGACAAATCAAATGTAGTAAAGAGAGCTTGGAAAAGCGATCCAGGCTAAAACATCGAGCCGAGCGGCGGGCGCTCCGAAGTCCAGGCCAGTATTGATCAGATCGGCTTGGCCTGAGGCGTGATGCTGAGGTGCAACCATTCGCCTTATGCGCGCCTGCGCGGTTTCACGCAACACTTTGCTGGTGCAGGCGGCTCAGCTTGGCGATAGTGGGGGCTGGATCGGGCTTGCGGCGCCAAAAGCCTGATCACTTCGCGGCCTGGATGCATAGCTTCCAAGCGCTTCATCCACGCGCATAGGATGTCGATGGCTCGACCCGCCGATTTCGAGCTGCACCGCGGCGAGCACGGCTCCTCCGCCCTGGTCCTGCTGGGCGATTGGACGGCGATGGGTCTTGGCCGCACAGGCGCCCGACTGGCCGCCGCCACCCGGGCCGGCCCGCCTAGGGCGCTGATCCTACACCAGCTGGGCGGGTTCGACACGGCGGGGGCCGTCGCCCTGCGCGACGCCGGGATCGCGGCTTCGGTGGACGCCGCCTCGGGCCGCCCGGACGTACAGGCTCTGCTGGCC
>CALMGB010000387.1 GCA_937863535.1 uncultured Caulobacteraceae bacterium | reverse complement strand
CTTCCCCGACAACGCGGTGGAATACTTCGTCTCCTACTACGACTACTACCAGCCGGAGGCCTACGTCCCGCGCACCGACACCTATATCGAGAAGGACTCATCGCTCAACGAGCAGATCGACCGGATGCGCCACTCCGCCACCCGCGCCATCCTGGAGCGAGACGACGTGATCGTGGTGGCCTCGGTCTCCTGCATCTACGGCATAGGCTCCGTGGAGACCTACACCGCCATGACCTTCGAGCTTACCGTCGGCGAGGTGGTGGACGAGAAGCGGCTGATGGCCGACCTGGTGGCGCTGCAGTACAAGCGGAACGACGCCGCCTTCGCCCGCGGCGCCTTCCGCCGCCGCGGCGACTCCATCGAGATCTGGCCCGCCCACTACGAGGACCGCGCCTGGCGCCTGACCCTGTTCGGGGAGGAGGTGGAGGCGATCGCCGAGTTCGACCCCCTTACCGGCAAGAAGACCGCCGAGCTGCCCGCGGTGAAGATCTACGCCAACAGCCACTACGTCACGCCGCGCCGGACCCTGAAACAGGCCATCGACGGCATCCGCGCCGAGATGGAGCACCGCGTCGCCTGGTTCAACGAGACCGGCAAGCTGCTGGAAGCACAACGCCTGGAGCAGCGCGTGCGCTTCGACCTGGAGATGATGGAGGCCACCGGCTCCTGCGCCGGCATCGAGAACTATTCCCGCTGGCTCACCGGCCGCCAGCCCGGCGACCCGCCCCCCACCTTCTTCGAATACCTGCCCGAGCGCGCGCTGCTGTTCGCCGACGAGAGCCACGTCACCGTGCCCCAGATCGGCGGCATGTATCGGGGCGACTATCGGCGCAAGTTCACCCTGGCGGAGTACGGCTTCCGCCTGCCGTCCTGCATGGACAACCGCCCGCTCAAGTTCGAGGAGTGGGAGGCCATGCGCCCCCAGACGGTGCACGTCTCCGCCACCCCCGGCCCCTGGGAGATGGAGCGCACCGGCGGCGTGTTCACCGAGCAGGTGATCCGCCCCACCGGCCTGATCGACCCGCCGGTGGAGGTGCGCCCCGTCTCCAAGGACGGCTTCTCCCAGGTCGACGACGTCATCGCCGAGGTGAAGGACGTAGCGCTTCGCGGCTACCGCACCCTGGTCACCACCCTGACCAAGAAGATGGCCGAGGACCTCACCGAGTACATGCACGAGCAGGGCGTGCGCGTGCGCTACATGCATTCCGACGTGGACACGGTGGAGCGCATCGAGATCATCCGCGACCTGCGGCTGGGCGCGTTTGACGTGCTGATCGGCATCAACCTGCTGCGCGAGGGCCTGGACATCCCCGAATGCGCCCTGGTCGCCATCCTGGACGCCGACAAGGAGGGCTTCCTCCGCTCCGAAACCAGCCTGGTCCAGACCATCGGCCGCGCGGCGCGCAACGTCGACGGCCGGGTGATCCTCTACGCCGACCGCATCACCGGCTCCATGGAGCGCGCCATGGCCGAGACGACGCGCCGGCGCGAGCGCCAGTCCGCCTTCAACCTGGAGCACGGCATCACGCCGGAGAGCGTCAAGCGCGACATCGCCGACATCCTGGACTCCCCTTACGAGACCGGCGACCGCGTCACCATCCCCGTGGGCGTGAAGGGCGCCGACGCCAAGCCCTTCCTCGGCTCCAACTTCCAGGCCACCCTGAAAGACCTGGAAACCAAGATGCGCGACGCCGCCGCCAACCTGGAGTTCGAGACCGCCGCGCGCCTCCGCGACGAACTCAAGCGCCTGAAGATGCTCGACCTGGAATTCGCCAATGACGTGCTGACCGCGCCGGGCGAGGACGTCGACCGCAGCGTCCCGAAGAAGCTGCGCGCGGAGGCGGCGGCCGAGAAGGCGGAGGCATTCAGGAAGGGGCGGAGATAGACGAGCCAAACGGCATGATATATGCTCCACGTTGAACGTTTTGGTTGAGGTTTTTGTGGACGTAGTCACTAGATCGTTGCTGAACGAGTTTTCAGAAGCTAACGACCTAAAGAATAAGAGTGAAGCCGTCCGGTTTGA
The DNA here is from genome assembly GCA_937863535.1 of uncultured Caulobacteraceae bacterium. Taxonomy (GTDB): domain Bacteria; phylum Pseudomonadota; class Alphaproteobacteria; order Caulobacterales; family Caulobacteraceae; genus CAHJWH01. The sequence goes on along the minus strand of CALMGB010000387.1, from coordinate 2,495 downwards.
ATATTTCTCTAACTTTTGCGCCGTGTCGCAGCATTTCTCTGACACATTTGATGTATCTCAATGCTCAACGGGCGATTTCCAGGGCATTGACGGGATCGCGGTGATTGTGAACGGTGCCTTTCTGGATAGCCCAGACACTATAGCAGAGCTTGTAGAGGCAAACGGATACCTTTTTACAACATTTATATTTGTGCAAGCAAAAACGTCTTCATCCTTCGACCTCGGAGAGATGTCAAAGTTCTCTGATGCTGTAGTTGGATTTTTTGAAGACGACAGTCATTTTACCGGGGGCGCCGATGTTAAGCCATTCGTGGAACTCAAGAATGCCGTTTATGAGCAGTCTGCAAAGTTCAAACGTGGTAATCCATCAGTATATATGTATTATGTAACTACCGGTAATTGGGGTGAGCCCGCACCGATGGTAGCAAATATACGTACGACTAAGAAGAGACTGAAAGCACTAAATATACTTAGCGAGATTAGTTATGAGTGTATTGATGCTGCGCACGTGCAGAACTGGTATCGGCAGACACAAAACACGCGAAATGTTCAGATCAACTTTGAACGTAGTGTTGCTCTTCCTAACATTCCTAAGGTCGAACAAGCCTACTTGGGTGCGCTTCCCGCCTCTGAATTTCTCAAGCTTCTCGATGATGGCTCTGGCGGTTTAGTAAGATCTATATTTTATGAAAATATCAGGGATTATCAAAGAGGAAGCAGCGTTAACGAAAAGATTGCGGCTACCTTGACTGATGGTCATGGAAGCGAGTTCGTTCTGCGAAATAATGGTGTGACCGTTGTTGCTGGCGCACTTTCTCGAACAGGAGATTCGTTCACAATCAAAGATTATCAAATAGTAAATGATTGCCAGACTAGCAATGTTATATTTGATAATAAAGAAAGCTTAGGAACTTCTACGTTTATACCAGTCAAGATAGTTGTTACCAATGACGAAGACGTCCGCAGCGCTGTCATCATATCATCAAACAGTCAGAATAGAATAACTGACGAACAGCTTTGGGCCCTAGAGGATTTTCAAAAGAAACTAGAGGCATATTTTCAGGCCTTTAGCGAAGACGAAAGATTGTTCTACGAGCGGCGATCTCGGCAGTATGACTCCCTATCAAACGTAGAAAAGGCTAGGATTGTCACGCCCAATGATCTTGTTCGCGCATATGCGAGCATGTTCCTAAATGAGCCTCACATCGCAGGTCGTTACTATAAAGAGCTTATAGGCCATATTAGCGATGGTTCAATGTTTGGTAAAGATCATCGCGAGATGCCGTACTACACCGCAGCCTTCGCGGCATATCGACTAGCTTGGCTTTTTCGCAACCGAAGTTTTGACACAAAATTTAAGATATTTAGATTCCACGTTTTGCTAGCTTTGAAAGTCATGACTGTAGGGAAGGAGTCAGCTCCGCCAAACTCAGGTCGCATAGAAAAGCTGTGCTCGCCAATCAACGCCGTTTTGCATAGTTACGAGTCTTCAGAGCAAAAATTCTCAACGGCGTTCACCATAGTCCAAAAGGCTGTCGATGATGGTGGTCATGCATTTCTACGGGATACTGCTAGGCTTCAATCGTTTAGAGATCGAGTCATCGAGAACGCTGACCTAATTTATCAGGCAAGCAGCGCAGCTGCACCAGTGGTCCTAGTCTGATTACTTAAGAAGGCAGCCAAAAAGCTCATAGTTTAGTCATTAAAAACTTTTCCTGACAGGAAGTGCCCTATTTCTAATCATAGTATACTACGCTGTATAGACGTGTATTTATACTATATTGTTCAGGTCGGGTGGGTGGATGCGTGCGAGGCTGCATTGCTAACAGGCGCCGACGGAAGCCCTATAAATGGCCTAAGCGCGGGACTCAGGAGTTTGATGCCCGGCTTTACATCACACTGGATGCCGGCGACGAGATCGCCGGCACGCAGGCTGGCGACTTCTAGCGGCGCTGGCCGCCAAGCGGCTCCAGCTTGAGCGAGAACAACAGGCCATGGACCAACCTCGGCTTCGAGGAGGCTCAGGCCGTCTATGAGAGCCCGTCCCAGAACGCTCGGGTCTGGACGGAGAGTTGGGTCGCCTAATCGATGTTCTGTCCGAACTGCGGGCGGGCGGACATCTCCAGGTACGCCAACAATCAGCCAGTGGCGGATTTCTCCTGCCAGACCTGCCACGAAGACTACGAGCTGAAGAGCAAGAAGGGGCGGTTCGGGCCGACGATCGTGGACGGCGCCTATGGAACGATGATGCGGCGGCTGGAGGCCAGCGACAATCCCAACCCGATCTGCATGAATTACGACCTGAACCGGCGCAGCGTCACCGACCTGTTCGTCGTGCCCAAGCAGTTCTTCACCGCCGACCTGATCGAGGAGCGGCCACCGCTCGGGCCTAACGCTCGGCGGGCGGGCTGGATCGGGTGCAAGATCAGGCTCGACCGGGTGCCGGCTTCGGGCCGGGTGTTCGTGGTGCGCGAGAACCGGCTGGTGCCCAAGGG
>CALMGB010000386.1 GCA_937863535.1 uncultured Caulobacteraceae bacterium | reverse complement strand
GTCGATATCAGTATAGGGAATGTCCATGGGGAGCTTTCGCTGGAACGGGAAGCCTGCGCCGCTCAGCGGCCGGCCAGGATGATTTCGGCGGCGTGCAGGCCCACGGCCATGGCGGGCGCGTTGGTGTTGCCGGAGACGAGGGTGGGCATGATGGAGGTGTCCACCACCCGCAGCCCCTCCACGCCCCGCACTCGAAGCTCCGGATCGACCACCGCCTGCGCGTCCACCCCCATGCGGCAGGTGCCGCAGATGTGGTACGCGGTGCCGCCCATGCCGATGGCGTTCGACAGGATGTCGTCGTCGCTCTCGATCTTCGCGCCGGGCGCGGTCTCCGACACGATCCAGTCCGCCAGCGCCGGCTGTTGGGCCAGCCGCCTTAGCCAGCGGAACAGGGAGACGAAGGAGGTGCGGTCGATCTCCGCCGACAGGTGGTTGGCGTCGATGAAGGGCGCAGCGTCCGGATCGGGCGAGGTGATGCGCAGCTCGCCCTGGCTCTCCGGCCGGGTGAAGTAGCCGATCACGGTCAGCCCCGGCGCGGTCTCCAGCGCCACCTTGCCGTCCTTCACCGTCATGGAATAGGCGCCCACCCCAATCTGGGCGTCGGAGCGGTCGAGCCCCGGGCGGGTCTTCACGAAGCCGCCGACCTCGTGCGCGGCATGGGTCAGCGGCCCCTTGGACGCCAGCGCGTACTGCAGCACCGAGCCCAGCAGACCCAGGCCCATGTAGCGGCTGTTCAGGCTGTGGCTCTTCACCCGGTACTGCATGGAGATGAAACGGTGTTCGCGCAGGTTGCGCCCCACGTCCGGCGCATCCACCACCACCGGCACGCCATAGGCCTTCAGCAGCTCGCCGGAGCCGATGCCGGAGAGCTGCAGCAGCTTGGGCGACTGGATGGCGCCGGCGCAGACGATCACCTCACGCCGCGCCTGCACAGAGCGCTCGCCTGCGGGACCGCGGAGCTGCACACCAGACGCGCGCCGCCCCTCGAATGTGATCCGCAGCACGTCGGTGTTGGGCTGCACAGTCAGGTTCGGCCGGTCGCGCACCGGCGTCAGGAACGCCTTGGCGGCGCTGAAGCGCTTACCCTTCCAGGTCGTGATGGGCTGGTAGCCCATGCCGCCGTCGGTGGCGGCGTGCGGATCGTTGACGTCGGCTACCCGCGGCGTGCCGGCTTCCTGCGCCGCGTCCAGCACCGCCTCGCACAGCGGATCGCCGGAGGGGTGGACGCTGACCTTCAGCGGGCCGCCTGCGCCCCGCCACTCATCGGCGCCGAGCGCATGGTCCTCCAGCTCCACGAACTGGCGGCCCATGTCGGACCAGCCCCAGCCGGTGCAGCCCAGCTCGGCCCAGCCGTCATAGTCGGCGGGTGCGCCGCGCATGTAGACCATGCCATTGACCGAGCTGGAGCCGCCGACGGCCTTGCCCTTCAGCCACAGCTCGGGTTCGCGGTTGCCGCCCGGCGAGACCTGGTAGTCCCAGACGTGCGGATTGCCGGGCGTCAGCATCTTGCCGATGCCGCGGGGCATGTGGATCAGGGGGCTGGTGTCGTCCGGCCCGATCTCCACCAGCAGCACCGAGGTCTGCGGATCGGCCGACAGCCGGTTGGCCAGCACGCAGCCCGCCGATCCCGCGCCCACGATGACGTAGTCGTAGGCGTCCTGCAGCCTGGCCCCGCTCATGACATCAGGTGCCCGCCGTCCACCACCAGGCTCTGGCCGGTGACCCAGGCAGAGGCCGGGGTGACGAGGTAGAGCACCGCCGCGGCGATGTCGTCCGGCGTGCCGGTGCGGCCGAGCGGCGGAGTAAGCGTGGCGATCACCTCCGGCGCGATGGGAGGCCCGGGCGCGCGGTACTGGCCGGCGGTGGTGGTGTTGCCGGGCAGGACCGCATTGACGGTGATCCCATCCTTCACCAGCTCCAGCGCTGCGTTGCGGGTCAGCCCGAGCACGCCGGTCTTGGCGCTTGCGTAGGCCAGGATGCCGGGCAGGATCGGGTGCTTTGCGCTGTGCGAGGCGATGTTGACGATGCGCCCCTTGGCGCCGTCCGCGCGCATCACCTTGGCGGCTTCGCGCAGCGCGAGGAACGGCCCGCGCAGGTTGATCCCGTGGATGCGGTCCCACAGCTCCACCGTGGTGTTCTCCAGGAACTCCCGGTCCTGCACGCCCGCATTGTTGACCAGGATGGTCAGGCCGCCGAAGTCCGCCCGCACCTTAGCCACCATCTCGACCACGGATGCCTCCTGCGCCATGTCGACGGCGTAGGCGCGAGCGTCGCCGCCCTCCGCCCGGATGTCGGCCGCGGTCTGCTCGGCGAGGGCCAGGTTGATGTCGGCCAGGGCCACCTTCGCGCCAGCGCCGGCCAGGTGGCGCGCGATGGCGGCGCCCATGCCCTCCGCGGCGCCGGTGACGATGGCGACCTGGCCATCGAGGCCGAACAGCTTGCCCAGGTCTAGCAGCAAGGGAGTCCTCCGAGCGCCGGTTGCGCCCGGCGGCTGAAAGCGAACAGGCCGTTTGGCCGATGGGTGTGCACCTATCGAGCGGGAGGCGCCCTCCGGAGGATAGGTGGCGCGCCCGCCAAGCCGTCGCCAATCGTTGGGCCATGAAGCTGAACCTCGGCGTGCCGAACTCCATGCACGTGGCGGCCATGACCCAGCCGTGGGAGCATGCGCTGACCGGCGCCGACATAGGTCGCGCGCTGCAGGTCGCCGACGGCCTCGGCTTCCACAAGACCATGCTGGGCGAGCACTTCGTGGTGCCCAAGGAGCACCTGGCGCTCTCGGGCGACCACTACCTGCACACCACCGTCGCGTTGGGCTTCCTGGCCGGCCACACCCAGCGGATGAAGCTTTCCTCCTCGGTCACCATCCTGCCGCTGCAGCACCCGGTGGTTCAGGCCAAGGCCTGGTCGACGCTGGATTGGCTCAGCGGCGGGCGCGCCACCGCCCTGTTCGGCATCGGCTGGCTGAAGGGCGAGTTCGACGTACTGGACGTGCCCTTTCACGAGCGCGGCAAGATGGGCGACGAGTACATCGCCGCCATGATCGAACTCTGGACCGAGGACGATCCGGTGTTCGAGGGCGAGTACGTCAACTTCCGAGACATCGGATTCGCCCCCAAGCCGCTGCAGAAGCCGCACCTGCCGACCTGGTTCGGTGGCGATGCGCCGGGCGTGCTGCGCCGGGTGGCGCGCTTCGGGAACGGCTGGTCGCCCTTCCGCACGCCCCCTGACAAGTTCCCCGAGAGCCTGGACTACGTCCGCGCCCAGCCGGAGTACGACGGTCGGCCGCTGGACGTCTTCTTCGCCCTGGAGATGCTGAACGTGGGCGCCCACCACGAGGTGCTGGACGATCCTCGTGCGCCTGGAAACTGGAGCGTTCAGAAGATCCTGGACCAGATCGGCTGGCTGGAGAGCCTGGGCGTCAACGAGACCATCGTGCCCCTGCCGCCCGGCATCACCGGCTTCGACGCCTATGTCGAGCGGCTGCACTGGGTGGCCGAAGAGATCATGCCGAAGCTCGGCTGACCCCATTGAACCCTTGGAGACCCTAGATGGCCGACCTCGCCCAGGCCGCCCGCCACATCCCGGCCCACGTGCCGCCGGATCTCGTGCGCGACTGCCCGATCGCGCTGCGCAGAGTCGTGAACGAGAACGTCTTCGAGACCATGATCCCCCAGGTGCACGAGGGGCCGGCGGTGTTTTGGTGCCCCGACATCTATCCGGACGGCACCGGCGGCTGGGTGGTGCGCAAGGTGGAGGACCTGCGCGAGGTCTATGACGACGATGACCTCTACACCAAGAAGGGCTTCAGCAGCTTCTCCAAGATGATCGGCGAGACGTGGGACGTGGTGCCCACCGAACTCACCGGCGAGAAGCACGCCAAGTTCCGCCGGGTGCTGAATCCGATCTTCTCCCCGGCGAAAATGGCCGCCCTGGACGTTCAGGTACGCGAGCGCGCCAGGCAGTACATCGGCGCCTTCAAGGATCGGGGCTCGTGCGACTTCGTCAATGAGATGGCGGTGCCCTATCCCGTCACCATCTTCCTCGACCTGCTCGGCCTGCCCGAGGACCAGATGCACCAGTTCCTGGCCTGGGAGCGTGACCTGCTGCGGCCGCCCAGCATGGAGGAGCGGATCAAAGGCACACGCGCGGTGAAGGCCTACCTGCTCGACGCCATCGAGCAGCGCCGCAAGCGCCCCACGGACGACCTGATCAGCCAGGCCCTGACGCTCGAGATCGACGGGGAGAAGTGGTCGGACGAGGAGGTGTTCGGCTACTGCTTCAACCTCTATGTCGGCGGGCTGGACACGGTGTCGGCCAATCTCGGCCTGCACATCTACCACCTCGCCACCCACCTGGATCAGCAGCGGGAGCTGCGTGAAGCGCCCGACCGGCTGGCGCTTTCCCAGGCCATCGAGGAGATGCTGCGGGCCTATGCGGCGGTCACCACCTTCCGCACCTGCACCCGCGAGACTGACTTCCGCGGCGTGAAGATGATGCCGGGCGACAAGATCGCCATGTCCACCGCCCTGACCGCCCGCGATCCGGAGGCCTGGGATCAGCCCCAGGAGGTGCGCTTCGACCGCAAGCCCAACCACCTGACCTTCGGCAGCTCCACCCACCGGTGCCTCGGCATGCACCTGGCGAGGCGCGAGCTGCAGGTGGCGCTGTCGGAGATGCTGACCACCCTGCCCGAGTTCCGGCTCGATCCCGGCAAGCCCGCGCCCTTCTGGATGGGTAGCATCATCCAGCTGGAGGAGCTGCCGCTGGTCTGGAGCGCCTGAGGCTCCGGCCGTGAAGACGATCGAGCTGGAGATCGACGTGACGGCGGCCACCGGGCTGGCGGCGCCAGCCAAGGTCGCCGCCTCGCTCTACCTGCCCGACGATCTCGGGACGAAGGCGGAGCTGTTCGTCTGCCTGCACGGCGGCGGCTATACCCGGGCCTACTGGGACCCGCCGTTCGCGGGCCCGGAGTACAGCTTCGCCCGCGACGCCGCCTCGCAAGGCCGGGTGGTGCTGACGCTCGACCTGCTGGGCATGGGCGCGAGCAGCCGGCCCGAACCGGAGAGTCTGCTCAGCCGCACGCTTATCGCCGCCGCCAGCGACCACGCCACCCGCGAGTTGGTCGAGGGACTCAAGGCCGGCCGCTGGGGCGTTGCTGCGGCGGCGGTGTCGGTGACGGGCATCGGCCACTCCATCGGTGGCATGATGGCGATCACCCAGGCGGACCAGTTCGGCTCTTTCGACCGACTGGCGGTGCTCGGTTGGGCCAACCAGGCCATGGTGCTGCACGACATGGATGCAGCGACGCTGGCGGGCGTCACCCTGCCGGTCGGCTACATTCCCTCGCCTCGCGCGCCCATGCGCAAGCTGTTCTACTGGCGGGACGTGCCGCAGGCCCTGATCGAGGCCGACGAGGCGGCGGGCTCGACGACGCCCTCCTGCCTCGGCCGCGACGCCCTGACGCCCGGGATCGTGCACGAGGCTTCGGCGCGGATCGCCTGCCCGGTCTTCCTGATGCACGGCGAGATCGACACCAGCCCCGACCCGCACGGCGAGGTCGCCTTCTTCAAGGCCAGCCCGGACGTGGCCCTGATGGTGCTGGAGCGGACCGCGCACTGCCACAACTTCGCCACGCTTCGCCGTCGGTTGTGGGACCGGCTGGACGCGTGGGTGACCAGCACGCCGACCTGACCGCTGCCAGCGGGCTCAAAGGCTGAAGCCGCCGTCCACCACCAGGGTCTGGCCGGTGATGTAGCGGGCGCGTTCGGAGGCCAGGAACGCCACCGCCTCCGCAACCTCGTCAGCGACGCCGAAGCGCTGCAGGGCGACGCGCCTGCGCTGCGCCTCCCAGACCTCGGGCGTGTAGAGCTCCTTCAGGAAGCTGGCGCCCAGCCCTGCGTCGATGATCCCCGGCGCGACCATGTTGGCCCGGATGCCATATCGCCCTTCCTCCTTGGCGATGGCCCGGCCGAGCATCTCGATGCCGGCCTTCGGAACCGCCGAGAGCGCGTCACCGGGCGGATAGGCGTAGGTGGCCACCGACACCACGCTGACGAACGCCCCGCCGCCCTGGGCGCGGAATACCGGCAGGGCGGCCGAGACCAGGCGGGTGAAGCCAATCAGCTCGGTCTCGATCACCTCGCGCCACGCCGCCTCGTCGATGCGGCTCACGAAGGGCTGGGCGATGCGGGCGCCGCCAGCGAAGACCACCACGCCGATCCGGCCGAAGCGCGCCACCGCCTGGTCCATCGCCACCGCCACGCCGCCGGGCTCGGTGACGTCGCAACGCAGAGCGATGGCCTCGCAGTCCGGCAGGTCGGCCACCACGGCATGCTTGAGGTGGAAGGTGAACGACGGGTGGT
>CALMGB010000385.1:1397-2895 GCA_937863535.1 uncultured Caulobacteraceae bacterium | reverse complement strand
GGCCTGGCGAGGTGGGCGGCCTCCCGGCCTTCTGTCGCCATTGCGTTCGCCCTGCTGGCGACCGGCCTGCTGGGGTTTGCGGACGCCAAGCTTGCGACCGAGCGGGCCCGAGCACCGATTGTCGCGGACGGCGTCGGCGTGGCCCAGGTCACCGGGCGCGTCATCGACATCGCCGAGGCGGCGGGCGGACGCCTGCGGCTGCTGATCCAGCCGGTGGCGATCTCCGGCCTCGCGCCCGCGCAACTCCCGGCCCGGGTGCGGCTCACCTTGCGCGAACCTTCCGACGTGGAGCCGGGCGACGCGCTCACCGTCCACGCCCTCCTGGATCCGCCGCCCGGCCCCGCCAGTCCGGCGGCTTCGATTTCGCCCGCGACGCCTGGTTCTCGCGCCTGGGCGGGGTGGGCCTGGCCCTTGCGCCACCCAGGCCCATAGCCCTTCCCCCCATGGACTGGCGCCTGTGTCTCCAGGTGCGGCTGAACACCTTGCGATGGCGCCTGGCGAGCCGGCTGGCGGACAGCCTTGGCGGCGGCGATGCGGCGGGTCTGGCGGCGGCGGTGACCACCAGCCACCAAGGATGGCTCAGCGAGGCCGACGCCCAGGACCTGCGCGACTCCGGCTTGGCCCACATGCTGGCCATCGCGGGGCTGCACACCGCCGCGGTCACAGGCTTCGTGTACGCCGCGATCCGACTGCTGGTGGCGGCCTGGCCCTGGCTTGCCTTGCGCATCTCCGGCAAGAAGCTGGCGGCGGCGGCGGGCCTTGTGGCCTGCGGCGTCTACCTGGCCCTCTCAGGCGCCCATCCGCCGGCACGGCGCGCGGCGATCACCGCCAGCGTCGCATTCCTGGCCATGCTGTGCGGGCGAAGGCCGATCAGCCTGCGCTCGCTGGCTATCGCCGCCCTGACGGTGCTGGCGCTGCAGCCGGTCTCGGTGGTGCAGCCCGGCTTCCAGATGTCCTTTTGCGCCACTGCCGCCCTGGTCGCCATGGCGGAGGCTTGGCCGGTACGGCCAGGGCGGATCGAGGCGCCTTGGTTCATCGCCTGGCCGCAGCACGCCTGGGACTGGATCGTGGCCATGGCGGCGGTCAGCCTGGTGGCGGGGCTGGCGACTGCGCCCTTCGCCCTGCAGCACTTCAACCGCATGGCTACCTACGGCCTGTTCGCCAACTTCGCCGCCGACCTGGTGGCCAGCTTGGTCCTCATGCCCGCCCTGGTGGTCTGCGCCATGGGTGTCGCATGCGGCGCGCCACACGCCTGGATGGCTGCGCCCCAGGCCGTCGCAGGCGGCGCGGCGCAGTCCATCCTGGCCATTGCGCATCTCTTCGCCACCCTTCCCGGCGCGGTGCGGACCCTTCCGAGCGCGCCTCAGCCGGCTCTGGTCACGGCGTTCTGCGCCCTGGTGTTCGCTTGTCTCTGGAGGGGACGCCTGCGCTGGTTCGCTATCCCGCTGTCGGCGGCCGTGCTCGTCTGGCCGAGGCCGCCTTCGCCCGTGGCCTGGAT
>CALMGB010000385.1:974-1387 GCA_937863535.1 uncultured Caulobacteraceae bacterium | reverse complement strand
GGACGGGAACAATGCAGCGGTGGTGGAGGACGGCCGCGCCATCGTGCTGAAGCCTGCCGTGCGCCGCTTCGCCAGCAACGCCTGGGCCACGCGACGCGGCCTGCTGACCCCCTTCGATCCTCAGGCCGAGGCCGACCTCGCCTTCGAGTGCGACCGCAGCGCCTGTTCACCCCGCGACGGCGTCGCCCCGGCGCTGGGCGCGTGGTGGAGCCGACGCGCCATACCGCCGGATCGTCTGGCCGCCCTGTGCCAAGCCAGCGAAATCCTGGTGGTGCGCGGCTCCCCGCCCGCGCCAAACGACTGCCCTCACGCGTTGGTGCTCACACCGGCCGACTTCGCGCGCGGCGGTTCGGCCGAGATTTTCGCCGACCCAGCAGGCTGGCGTGTGGCGTGGGCGCAGAGCGAGCGAGGAC
>CALMGB010000385.1:0-964 GCA_937863535.1 uncultured Caulobacteraceae bacterium | reverse complement strand
AGCGAGGACAACGGCCCTGGAGCGAGCCTGCTCACGCACCTCAGCCCATGGTCCAACCGCCGGCCGCCGCCGATCCGGCCGACCGCAAGGCCGTCGAAGCGCCAGCCGCGGAGCGCGCCAGCGTCAGTGATAGCGGCGGATGAGTCCCACCAGCTTGCCCTGCACCTCAACTTGGTCCGGGCCGAACACGCGTGTCTGGTACTTGGGATTGGCGGCCTCCAAAGCGATGGAGCCACCTTTGCGGCGTAGCCGCTTCAGCGTCGCTTCTTCGCCCATCACCAGAGCCACCACGATCTCCCCCGTCTGGGCGGTATCGCCCTTGCGGATGACCACGAAGTCGCCGTCCAGGATGCCGGCCTCAATCATGGAGTCGCCCTGGACCTCCAGCACATAGTGCTCGCCAGAGCCCAGCAGCGCCTCAGGCACCGCAATGCGCTCCCGCTCCTGCTGGATCGCCTCGATCGGCGTACCCGCGGCGATGCGGCCGAGCACCGGTAGGCTCTGGGAGTCGTTGGCGGCCGTGGGTCGGCCGTGAACTACCGTCCCGCCTCCGGAGACCACCTGCGGCCGGAAACCCGTGCGTCCGCGGCTGGCCGGAGCCGCCTGTTCTGGAAGCTTGACAACCTCTAGGGCGCGAGCCCGATGCGGCAGGCGACGCAGGAAGCCCCGCTCCTCGAGCGCGGTGATCAGACGATGAATGCCAGACTTGGACGCCAGGTCCAGCGCATCCTTCATCTCGTCGAAGGAAGGAGAGACACCGCTTTCCTTGATCCGCTCGTGGATGAACATCAGCAGCTCATGTTGCTTGCGCGTCAGCATGACCGTCTCGCGAATCAGCGGCGTTCCCTAGAACGCTTCGGGAACATTGTTCTGCCTACGTTCCTGAATCGTGTCAAGCAGGCTGTGGATAACCAAGTCCACACAGAGAAAAGCCCCGCCGGATCGCTCCGGCGGGGCCATGTCG
>CALMGB010000384.1 GCA_937863535.1 uncultured Caulobacteraceae bacterium | reverse complement strand
GTGCGGCATCGACAGCCTGGCCGAGGCCGCCCGCAGGCCGGCGCGTGTAGGCGGCCGAGTACAACTGGCGCCAGAGGATATTCTGGCCGCCGTCGAGGCGTTGGGAGCCGCCCAATCCCTCGGCCAACTCACCCGCGCCGTCCACGCGGCGGGGTTCTGGGTCCGCGGACAGGGACTTGTCGCGGCGCGGGAGGACGTGGGCCGGCACAATGCGCTCGACAAGCTCGCCGGGGCCCTGGCGCGGTCCGGCGCCAGGGGCGAGGAGGGCGCGGTGGTGCTCACCAGCCGCGTCTCGGTGGAAATGGTGCAGAAGGCGGCGGTCATCGGCGCGGGCGTGCTGATCGCGGTATCGGCGCCGACCAGCCTGGCCGTACAGACCGCCGCGGAGGCCGGCATGACGCTCGTCGCCGTGGCCCGGTCAGATGGATTCGAGGTGTTCAGCCATCCAGACCGTGTGACGCTTTGAAACTTGGCGGCGTCTCTGGGCAGACCATGTGCACACCAGAGGCCAAGCTTCCGATCGGGGGCCTGATCCTCGCCGGCGGCCGCTCCAGCCGCTTCGGACGCGAGAAGGCGGTCGCTGAAATCCACGGCGAACCGCTTATCGCTTCGGTGTCGCGTGTTCTGAGCGCCGGCTGCACAACCGTCGCAATCAGCGCCAGACAGGGGTCTGCAGCGGCGCACTTTGCGATCGCGAATGCAATGCCCTGCCTGAAGGACGCACCTGGCGACCTTGACGGGCCGATTGCAGGCGTAAAGGTGGGCCTGCTCTGGGCCATGTCACAGGGCTACGGGTGGCTCGTCACCGCGCCTTGCGACGCACCATTCTTACCGCACGATCTGGTCGCCCGGCTTTGCGCCGGGGGACAGGAGCGGGGCGCGATGGCCTGCACGGCTGCAGGGATGGAACCGCTCTGCACGCTGTGGCCGGTCACCGCACTGGAAGCGCTGTCCGACCTTCGAGAGCATCCCGCGATCCTCGAGGTTCTGAAGCGGCTCGGCGCAACGTGCGTGGGATTCGACGACGCCAGCGCGTTCGCCAACCTCAACACGCCCGAAGATTATGCCCGAGCCAAGCTGCGCTCGGGCTGACGCGCTCAGATCACGTGCAGCAACAGCAGCACGATGACGATCACCACGATGAGGCCGATGCCGCCGCTCGGATAGTAGCCCCACGCACGGCCGGAGTTCCAGGACATGCTCGGCAAAGCGCCCAGCAGAGCCAGGACAAGGATGATGAGCAGAATAGTCCCGAGCATTGGAAACCCTCCCGTAAACCGCATCACGCGGCGGTCGCCCGCCCCGTAGCGTAACGGCCAAGCTTCATGCAGGTTCCTCAACCCGCTGGCGTTCAGTCCATGAACAGGGTGGCCGGATGCTCCAGCAGGCCCTTGAGGGTCTGGATGAACTCCGCCGCGTCCCAGCCGTCGACCACCCGATGGTCGAAGGAGGAGGAGACGTTCATCATCTTCCGGATGGTGATCTGGCCGTGGCGCACGACGGGACGCTCGACGATCTTGTTGGGTCCAACGATGGCGACCTCCGGGCGGTTGATCACCGGCGTGTGCACCAGCCCGCCGAGAGGGCCCAGGCTGGTCAAGGTGATGGTCGAGCCGGACAGCTCGGCTGACGTCGCCCTGCCCTCGCGGGTGGCCTTGGCCAGGCGCCCGATCTCGATGGCGAGCGCCCAGACGTCGTGACGCTCAGCGTTTCGGATCACCGGCACGATCAACCCGTTGGGCGTCTGGGTGGCCATGCCGAGGTGGACGGCCGCATAGCGGCGCACGATCCCGGCCTCGTCGTCATAGCGGGCGTTGATCTGTGGGTATCTCGGCAACGCCCTGACCAGCCCCCGAACCATGAAAGGCAGAAAGGTTAGTTTGGGCTGGTCGGGGCGCTTGGTCGCGTTCAGGTGGAGGCGCAGCTCCTCCAACTCCGTGACATCGCACTCTTCCATGTAGGCGAAGTGGGGGATGTGGCGCTTGGACTCCGACATCTTCTCCGCGATCTTGCGGCGAAGGCCGATGACCTTGATCTCGATGACATCATCGCGGGCGACGGCGAGCGCGGAAGGCTTGGCGGCGGCGTTCGGCTGCTCGAGGTGAGCGTCGAAATCCTCGCGCGTGATGCGGCCGTCTGGACCCGTGCCCTGCACCTCGGCCAGCTCCACGCCCGCCTCCCGGGCGCGGCGGCGGACCGCCGGCGAGGTCAGGGGGCGCTCAGGTGGGCTTTCGAAAAAGGCTGGCGCGGCGGAGCCCCCTCCACCAGGCTTCGCCTGACCCGCCTCCTCCAGGGGGAGAGGATCGGCAACTTCAGCCGTCTTCGATCCACCCCCCCGCGGGAGGGCGGCCGCGACGCCGACGGAGGGGGCCTCGGGGCGTTCCGTCTCTGGTGTGGTGGGCGGGGTCTCGCGCGCCTCGACGTTGCGCTGACCCGTGGGATTGGGCACGCCCATCACCGGCTCAGGCGGAGTCGCCCCGCCCTCGGTCTCGAACTCGACGATCGGGCCGCCGACGGCGAACATTTCGCCCGGCTCGCCTCGCCGGGCGACGACCTTGCCCGAGACCGGCGAGGTGATCTCCACCGTGGCCTTGTCAGTCATCACGTCGACGAGCGGCTGGTCCTCCTCCACCGTGTCGCCCACGGCAACGTGCCAGGCGACGATCTCCGCCTCGGCGGTGCCTTCGCCCACGTCGGGCAGGCGGAAGGTGAAGCGGCTCAAGGCTCAGCCCTCCATCACGCGGCGCATGGCCTTGGCCACCCGCTCAGGTCCGGGGAAGTAGTCCCACTCGAAGGCGTGGGGGTAGGGCGTGTCCCACCCCGTCACCCGCTCGATGGGCGCTTCGAGATGGTAGAAGCAGGCCTCCTGCACCAGGGCCGACAGCTCCGCGCCGAAGCCGGACGTGCGCGTGGCCTCGTGGACGATGACACAGCGGCCGGTCTTCTTAACCGAGGCCTCGATGGCCTCGATGTCCACCGGCACCAGGGTGCGCAGGTCGATCACCTCCGCGTCGATCCCGCTGTCCTGCGCCGCCGCGAGCGCCACGTGCACCATGACGCCGTAGGCCAGCACGGTGAGATCCTTACCCTCCCGCAGGGTGTGCGCCTTGCCGAGCGGTACGGTGTAGTGCTCAGCCGGCACGTCGGACATCGGGTGTCCGGCCCACGGCGAGACGGGCTTCTCGTGGTGGCCGTCGAAGGGGCCGTTGTAGATGCGCTTGGGCTCCAGGAAGAGCACCGGATCGTCGTCCTCGATCGACGCGATCAGCAGGCCCTTGGCGTCGTAGGGGTTGGAGGGGATCACCGTCTTCAGCCCGGCCACGTGGGTGAACAGCGCCTCCACGCTCTGGGAGTGAGTGTTGCCGCCGAAGATGCCGCCGCCGTAGGGACTGCGGATGGTCATCGGCGCGGTGAAGTCGGCGGCCGAGCGGTAGCGCAGCCGAGCCGCCTCGCTGACCAGCTGGTCGTAGGCGGGGTAGATGTAGTCGGCGAACTGGATCTCCACGACCGGGCGCAGGCCATAGGCGCCCATGCCGATGGCGGCGCCCACAATGCCGCCCTCCGCGATGGGCGCATCGAAGCAGCGGGTCAGGCCATGTTTCTTCTGCAGTCCATCGGTGACGCGGAACACGCCCCCGAAGAAGCCCACATCCTCGCCGAAGATCAGGACGTTGGGGTCCTTCTCCAGCATGTTGTCCAGGGCGGAGTTCAGCGCCTGGATCATGTTCATCGCGGGCATGTGTATCAAAATCCCGCTTCGCGCTTCTGGCGCAGCAGCCGCCAGTCCATATCCTTGTAGACGTCCTCGAACATCGTCGCCGCCTCTGGACGCGACTGACCGAGCGTGCCGATCGCTTCCGCTTCCTTGCCGGCGGCGCGGACTAGCGCGATCGCCTCCTGCTGGTAGGCGGCATGCTGTTCGTTGGACCATTCCCCGAGCCCGATCAGGTGAGCCGCGAGCCGCAGCACGGGGTCGCCCAGCGGCCAGCCGCCGGCCTCCTCCGCGGGCCGGTACCGGGCGGGGTCGTCAGAGGTGGAGTGTTGGGCGGCGCGGTAGGTGTAGAGTTCCAGCACCGTGGCCCCAAGGTTCGCCCGCGCCCGCTCCGCCGCCCACTCGGTGGCCGCATACACCGCCAGGAAGTCGTTGCCGTCGACCCGCAGCGCCGGCAACCCGTAGCCGATGCCCCGCGCGGCGAAGGTGGTCTGATCGCCCCCCGCTATGCCGTGATAGCTGGAGATGGCCCACTGGTTGTTGACGATGTTGAGGATCACCGGCGCGCGATAGACGCTGGCGAAGGTCAGGGCGGAGTGAAAGTCGCCCTCCGCCGTCGCGCCGTCACCGATCCAGGCGGCGGCGATCTTGTCGTCACCCTTGTAGGCGCTGGCCATGGCCCAGCCGACCGCTTGCGGATACTGGGTGCCGAGGTTGCCGGAGATGGTGAAGAAGCCAAACGCCTTGGAGGAGTACATCACCGGCAGCTGGCGCCCCTTGATCGGGTCGGAGGCGTTGGAATAGATCTGGTTCATCATGGTCGCCAGTGGGTAGCCGCGGGTGATGAGCAGACCCTGCTGGCGGTAGGTCGGGAAGCACATGTCCTCCTGGGTGAGGACGAGGGCCTGGGCGCACGCCACCGCCTCCTCCCCCGTGCACTTCATGTAGAAGCTGGTCTTGCCCTGGCGCTGGGCGCGGTACATGCGGTCGTCGAAGGCCCGGGTCAGCAGCATGGCCTTCAGGCCTCTGCGCAGCGTCTCCGGATCCACCCGCGGGTTCCAGGGGCCGATCGCGCGGCCCTCCTCGTCCAAGACTCGGATCAGGCCATAGGCCAGTTCGCGCATCTGCAGGGCGGGGGTGGAGATGCCCGGCCGCTCTACGCTGCCGGCGGCCGGCAGCTGCAGACGGGTGAAGTCGGGCTCATCGCCTGGGCGGGTCTGCGGTTCGGGGACGTGCAGGCTCAGGGCTTGGGTATTCTTCATGCTCTTCCCGCAAGGCGCCACGCGTCTTGCGTCGCGGCGAAATCGACCCCGAAGCCGTGGATACGAGGGTCTAGCTCCTCCCTAGCGCGGGACTTTGCGGAAGGCGATCCTGAACTCATGGAAAAAGCCGCACGGTCATGCCGCGCAAGGTGATCACGGTAATCGGCACAAGCGCGGATGTCACGAGGCGGCCCATCAAGCGATCCTGCCAGAGCGGCCATTTGGACCTAACGCCTGTATAGGATCGGGGTTCTCAGGCGGCCTGAGCCGTAGGCGGGCTCCCGCCCGGGGTGAGGCCCTGCATGATGGAGCGGTTGACCTCGATCAGCAGGTCGAGGTCGCCCTGGTTCCGGATGGTCTGGCTGGTCTGGCGGTTTACGAACAGGCTGAGCGAGATGATGCTGGCGCGGGTGCCCTCGGGCAGCTGGTTGTGCGGGCTGGCGCAGTCGGCGGCCAGCGCCGCCCACAGCCGGCGGTTCCAGTCTAGCGCGGTCACCCGCGCCTTTAGGTCGCTGCGGTCCGCACGCGCGGCCTCCATCAGGGCCCGTGTCACCTCGGCGAACAGCCGGTACTCGGTCTCGCGCGGGTTCTCAGCCCGTTGCGACGCTTGCTGGTAAGCCTGAAGCGACATGCCCTAGCCTCTCGTCCTCGTAATCGATCAGCTTCCTGCAGCACATCAGGGCCTTGTAGTAGTTGCGCCCCAAGACATGCTTGGAGACGTTAACGCATTCGGCCAGGACATCCGCGTTCCGCACCACGCCCATGAAGTCGTTCAGGCGCTGGGAGAACTCGCCGAAGTGGGCGGCGGCCTCGGCCTCGTCGAGATACATCATCATCACCGGAAAATAGACCCGGCGGGCGGGGGAGTTGGCCTCCTCCGCCTGCATGATGTCCTTCTCGCGCAGGACCGAGCACTTGTTCTGCAGCACCAGAACGCCGCGCCGGTCCCCGTTCTGGACCACCGCGCCGTTCAGCACGAACTTCTCCCCGGGCTTCAGCGACAGTTTTAGGGGCATGTAGGCCTCCCGTGCGGTGTTCGACCGCTCTCGCGCTGTCCGGGGCGAGCGCCTACCGCTTAGCCCCGCAGCGCTGAACCCGGCCTAAAGATTTACGGTTAGCGGGCCGTTAAGCCTAACCGGCGCAACCTCGTGGCGGAGGCTCCCATGGCGCACGCCCAAGCTCTATCCGCTCCCGACGCCCGGCCGCTGCCTGTCCGTACGCTCGACGCCACCGCCGGTGGTGATCCGATCGAGAAATTGAAGCGCGCCCTGGCCGAGCTGAAGGCCCAGGCGGTCCTGCCCCTGCTCACGGCCGCCATGCAGGCCCTGAACGCCGGCCAGATCGAGGACGCGCTGAAGCTCACGGGCCAGGTGCTGGAGGCCGATCCCGACTGTGGCCTGGCCTGGCACGTGGTGGCCCTGTGCCGCGAGCATGGCGGCGACCTCAATGGCGCCTTGAACGCCTATGAAACGGCGCTGAAGCTCGATCCTAAGGACGCCGACCTCGCCAACGATCTCGGCCGCCTGGCCATGCAGATGGGGCTCTACGAAGTCGCCGAGCAGCTGTTCCGCCACTTCATGGCCGAGCGGCCCGAGGCGGTGGACGGGCCGAACAATCTGGCCTGCGCGCTTCGCGACCAGCTCCGCTATGGCGACGCGCTGGACGTGCTGCGACCGGCCATCGAGGCCAGTCCGCAAAGCGCGCTGCTCTGGAACACGCTCGGCGCCACGGTGGCAGAGCAGGGAGGGACCGACCAGTCGGTGGTCTTCTTCGACGAGGCCCTGCGGCTCGATCCCGCCTTCGCCAAGGCCCGCTACAACCGCGCCAATGTACGCCTGTCGCTGGGCGACGCCGCCGGCGCCCTGGAGGACTGCGAGACGGCGCTGCAGAGCCCCGTGGTGAGCGAGAGCGAACGGGCGATGATGAGCTTCGCCCGCTCCACCATGCTGGTCGCGTCCGGCCAGCTTGGAGCAGGCTGGGACGCCTACCAGGCGCGGCTGGAGCCCCGCCACGTGGACGTGACCCACTTCGCCGCGGACGATCCGGCCTGGACGCCGGAGGCGCCGCTGGAGGGGCGCAGCCTGCTGGTGTTCGGGGAGCAGGGCTTGGGCGACGAGGTGCTGTTCGCCAACCTGATCGCGGACGTGCTGGAGGCGCTGGGTCCCGGCGGCCGGCTGACCCTGGCGGTGGAACGCCGGCTCGTCCCGCTGTTCCGCCGCAGCTTTCCGCAGGCCGAGGTCGGGTCGCACGCCACCTACCGCGTCGAACATCAGTCGGTACGCACCGCGCCGTTTGCGCGCGGCCGAAGCTTTGATTTCTGGGCGCCCATGGCCTCCCTGCTCCAGCGTTTCCGGAGGGAGGTGGACGACTTTCCGAGCCGGCCGGCCTACCTGCGCGCCAACCCTGCCCAGGTCGACTACTGGCGCGAGACCCTGGCCGATCGCGGTGACGGCCTGAAGGTCGGGCTGCTCTGGAAGAGCCTCAAGGTCAGCTCGCAGAGATCCCGCTTCTATTCGCCCTTTGCCGAGTGGGCGCCGGTGCTAGCCACGCCCGGAGCGCACTTCATCAACCTGCAGTACGGCGACTGCTCGGAGGAGATCGCCTACGCCCGCGACATCCTGGGCGCCGACATCTGGACGCCTCCTGGACCGGACTTGAAGGACGACCTGGATGAGGTGGCGGCCATGGCCAGCGCGCTTGATCTGGTCGTCGGGCCGGCCAACGCCACCATCAACCTGGCTGCAGCCTGCGGCACGCCCAGCTGGTTCGTCTGCCCGCCGGGAGGCTGGCCAATGCTGGGGACCGGGCGATATCCCTGGTATCCCCGGGCGCGTGTGTTCAGCCCGCCTGGCTTCAACTGCTGGGCGCCGGTGATGGCGCAGCTCGCCGACGCCCTGCGGCAGGACGCCTCACCGATGTCTTGACCGACTGCACGCCTGCGGGCTTATGTCGGCTTAAATTCTGAGGAGACGGCCGGGATGAGACGTTTGGCGACGGCGCTGTTCGCGCTGGCGGCTTTGGCGCTGGGTTCTGCACCCTTGGTCGCCCCTATGGCCGCCCACGCAGCAGCCAAGGACCCGATCACCAAGGACCAGCGCGACAAGGGCATGAAGGACGCGCCGGCCGCGATCCAGAAGGCGGGGATTACCTGCACCCTGTCGGACGCCTATTACCTCGGCGCCTCCAGCGGCAAGGATGGCAAGTCGGACATCTACGAGGTCGCCTGCCAACAGGGCCTAGGTTACGTGCTGCTGAAGGGCGCGGCGAGCACCAGGGCCTTTGACTGCCTGGCCACGGCCAATCAACCCAACCTGACCTGCCGCCTGCCCAGCAACGCCGATCCCAAGCAAGGGCTGAAACCCTACATCGCCTCGGCGGCCCTGACCTGTACGCCCACCAACGCCCGCTACCTGGGCGCCAACGCCACCACCACCGTCTATGAAGTAGCCTGCCAGGAGGGGCCGGGCTACCTGCTGCAGGCGCCTGTGGCCCCCGCCACGACCGCGGTTGTCGCCGTTCCCTGCCTCCAGACGGACGGCAGCGCCAATGCCTGCACCCTGACCAGCCAGGCGCAATCCCAGGCCGTGTTGAACACCCTGGTGACCCAGGCCGCCAAGACGTGCTCGATCTCCGCCGACCGCTTCATCGGCAACGACTCACATACGGGCGACGCCTATTACGAGGTCGGATGCGGCGCCCAGCCCGGTTTCGTCATCGCGGCCACTAAGACCGGCGGCCTGGACAAGATCATCACCTGCGGTCAGGCCCAGGGCCTGGGCGGCTGCAAGCTCAGCGACAGCACCCAGATCATGGCGCAGGAGAGCGCCAGCTACACCCAGAAGGCCAAGTCCGCCGGCTTCGATTGCGATGTCGCCAAGTACCGCTCGATTGGGCTGGACAGCGCCGGCGGCGATGTCACGGAGCTGGCCTGCTCCAATCGTCCCGATGGCGTCGTGGCGGTGTTTCCCAAAACCGCGGGCGGCAAGGCGCAGTTCGTCGACTGCGTGAAGTCCGGAGAGTTCGGGCCGAGCGGCGCCTGTACGCTCAGCTCGCCTACGCCTGTCTACGCGAAGTACAGCGCCGCCCTGGCGGCCAAGAACCGCGGGGCCTGCAAGGTCTCCGGAGCGCGCTACATCGGCCAGAGTCCGCACGGCGACACCTACATCGAGACCTCCTGCACCGACGGCAAGCCGGGCTGGGTAATGGAATTCTCGGTCACCGACCAGGTGCGCGACATCCTGACCTGCGGCCAGGCCAAGTCCGCAGGCATGGCCTGCCAGCTGCCCACCAACGCCCGAGGCTGATGCGTCAGCGCAGGATCACGCCGCCCGCGCTGCACGCCGCGGGCGGCGTCTCTCGTTGGGCATCCACCTCTAGGTCACCGACTCATTATGGCGTAGCCAGATGCGGGTTGAAGCGAGTTTGA
>CALMGB010000383.1 GCA_937863535.1 uncultured Caulobacteraceae bacterium | reverse complement strand
ACCCCAACGACAGCCCCTACGCCAAGGCGATCGCCGCCGACGTAAAGGTGCCCGATATCGACCAGGACACCGGCGACGCCGTCCAGCGTCCCGCAACGGCCGCTGACCATTTCCGGGCGCCTTTCCCCAACGAGGCGGCGGCCAGGGCGTCAAACGGCGGCGCCCTACCGCCGGACCTTTCGGTGATCGCCAAAGCGCGCGAGGACGGCCCGAACTACATCTACTCCCTGCTCAGTGGCTATCCGGCTAGCCCGCCGAAAGGCCTGACAGTGCCAGCTGGTAAATACTACAACCCCTACTTCCCGGGTGACTTGGCCTCCTTCTGGTCGGGGCCGAAGGACCAGGTGCCCAAGGGCGGGTTCATCGCCATGCCGTTCCAGCTAACCCCGAACCGCGTCACCTTCGACGACGGCACCAAGGCTACCACGCCCCAGGAGGCTCACGACGTGGCGACCTTCCTGGCCTGGGCCGGCGATCCCAAGCAGGAGGAGCGCAAGCAGACGGGCCTGGCGGTGATGATCTACCTGCTGGTGTTCGCCGGCGTGGTGTATGGCTCCTACCGCGCCATCTGGCGCAACGTGGCGCACTGAGGTGCGCATCAGACACCCGAAGATCGGGGCGGCCCTTTTGGCCGCCCTTTTCGTTGGCGGCTCGACCAGCGCTGCGCCTCGCCTGATGACCTGGCCGGACCTGCTGTCCCGGCCCAAGCCCCAGCCCACCCGCACCGTCTCCTACGGCGACGACCCTAACCAGGTCGCCGACCTATGGTTGCCCTCCACACCCGGCCAGCATCCCGCGGTGGTGATGATTCACGGTGGCTGCTGGCAGGCCTCCATCACCAACCGCAGCTACATGAATTACGCGGCCGAGGACCTGCGACGCCGCGGCTTCGCCGTCTGGAACATAGAGTATCGCGCCGTCGACCAGCCGGGCGGCGGCTACCCCGGCACCTTCCGCGACGTGGGCGCGGCCATGGACCGGCTGGCGCTCGAGGCCCCGCACGACGACATCACCATGAAGCGGGTAGTGGTGGTCGGCCACTCCGCCGGCGGCCACCTCGCACTGTGGGCCGCCGCCCGCTACAAGCTGCCGGACTGGAGCCCGCTGCACTGGGCCGCGCCCCAGCCGGTGGCCGGCGTGGTCGACATCGCCGGCATTCCGAACCTCAAGAGCGACACCGAGACCGCCTGCGGCCCTGACGTGCTGAAGAAGCTGGCAGGACCTGCGTCCAAAGCCCGGCGGGACGTCTACGCCGACACCTCGCCTTTCGCGCTGCTGCCACTCGGCGTGCCTCAGGTGGTGATCCACGGCGCCGACGACACCACCGTTCCGCCCGTCATCGGTCGGGCCTATGTCCAGGCCGCCCGCGCCGCTGGCGACAAGGTGGAATTCCATTCGCCGCCTGGCGGCCATGTGGAGGAGATCACTCCCGGAACGCCCGCCTGGGAGGACGCGGTCGCGTCGATCCAGGCTCTGTTTCGTGGAGCGCCCGCCCAGTGACCGACGCCGCCTCCGGCTGGGTGCTTGGCGTCATCGGCGGCTCCGGCCTGTATGAGATCGCAGGCCTGGAGCAGCGCGAGTGGCGTCGCGTCGACAGCCCCTGGGGAGCGCCGTCCGACGAGCTGCTGTTCGGCGAGTTGCACGGCGTGCCCGTCCGCTTCCTGCCGCGCCACGGCCGCAGCCATAAGGTGTCGCCCGGCCATATCGACTACCGCGCCAACATCGACGCTCTGAAGCGCGCGGGCTGCACCGACATCGTTTCGCTGTCGGCGGTGGGGAGCCTGCGCAAGAAGCTGGCGCCCGGTGACTTCGTGGTGGTGGACCAGTACATCGACCGCACCTTCGACCGGGCGAAAAGCTTCTTCGGAGAGGGCGTGGTCGCCCACGTCTCCATGGCCCATCCCGTCTGCCCCCGCCTGTCCAGGCTGGCGGCGCAAGCGGCGGAGGCGGCGGGCGCGAAGGTGCGCGAGGGGGGGACCTACCTCTGCATGGAGGGACCGCAGTTCTCCACCCGGGCGGAGAGCGACCTCTACCGCGACTGGGGCTGCCACGTGATCGGCATGACCAACATGCCCGAGGCTAAGCTCGCCCGAGAGGCTGAACTGCCCTACGCCAGCGTGGCCATGGTCACCGACTATGACTGCTGGCACGAAGACCACGCCCATGTGCAGGTGGCAGACATTGTGCGCGTCATGCATGCCAACGCCGACCGGGCCAAGGCGACCGTCGCGGAACTGTGCCGCGCGCTGGCGAAGGCCCCGCGCAAGCCCTCGCCCCTCGACACCGTGCTGGATGCGGCCCTGATCACCGCGCCGGAGCACCGCGATCCTGCGCTGATCGCCAAGCTCGACGCGGTGGCAGGGCGCATCCTTTCTTCGAAGACGCCCTCATGAACCTGCGCGACGCCATCCGAACCATCCCGGATCATCCCAAGCCCGGGATCATGTTCCACGACATCACCACCCTTCTCGGCGACGCCCAGGCCTTCCGCCAGGCCATCGAGCAGATGGTGACGCCCTTCGCCGGCGAGCGGATCGAGAAGGTGGCCGGCATCGAGGCGCGGGGCTTCATCTTCGGCGCGGCGATCGCCCACCAGCTCTCCGCCGGCTTCGTGCCGCTGCGCAAGAAGGGCAAGCTGCCTCACAAGACTGTGGCGGTGGAGTACGCCCTGGAATACGGCACGGACGCCATGGAGATGCACATGGACGCCATCGTACACGGTGAGCGCGTCATGCTGGTGGACGACCTGATCGCCACCGGCGGCACGGCGGAAGCGGCGCTGAAGCTGCTGCGCGGCGCAGGCGCAGAGGTGGTGGCCGCCGCCTTCGTCATCGACCTACCCGAACTCGGCGGCGCCGAGCTGCTGCGCCGCCATGGCGTCCCGACCTCCGCACTGGTCGCGTTCGAAGGGCACTGACGCTCCTCTCCCATTTTGGAAGAGAGGCTAGTAAGGCCGTCCGTCCTTGTGGTGGTAGCGGTCGGCGCCATCGGGGATCACCAAATCGATGTCCGGGTAGTCGCAGAGGTGGCCGTCGTCGCGCAGGCCGACCTGGAGCAACACCGCCTCGCGGTCCGAGCGGTTCTGGAAGTGGTGGCCGTCAGGGTCGCCGGCCTTGAAGCCCGCGCAGTCACCCGTCTGCATCAATGCCTCGCCGGCGTCGGTCACCATCACCACTTCACCTTGGAGCACGTAGACGAACTCGTCCTCGGCGGCGTGCCAGTGGCGCTGGCTGGACCAGGTTCCCGGCGGCAGGTGCATGCGGTTGACGCCGATCTGGGTCAGCCCGGCCGCGTCGCTGAGCTTGATGCCGCGCCGGGCGAGGCAGGGTTTGTCGTAGGGTGGCGGATAGCCGGTTCCGGCGCGCACCGGCGCCTTGTCCACGTCGATCTTCTTGCCCATGCGAGCCTCTCCCCCGGAGCCGGTTTGGCCATCGCGGCGCGCGACCACCTCCCTCGCGCCCGCGGTTGCGGCGCCTATCTAGCAGGAGGAAAGACGGAGGCGGCGATGGCGCATGTGGACGCGTGGCGGAGCTTTCGGCGGATGCAGGTCTCGACCTGTGCGGCGGGCGGATTGATTTACGCCGGGGCGGCGGTGCACGCCTGGCGGATCCTGCCGGGACCGGTCTCGCTCAAGGCCTCGCTGATCCTGGTCTTCCCGGCCGTGTTCGCCCTGCTGGCCTTCGTGGCGCCGCTGCAGATCAGGCCCGTGCGGCGGGTTCTGAAGCGCTACGTGTGGATGAGCTTCGCGGCAGGCTTCGGTCAGACGCCGGTCTCGGTGGTGTCGGGACTCGGCCTGCTCGTCTTCGCCGCCGTGTTCATCTACCTGCAGATCGCGGGCGTGGCGTCGGGTGGCCGCTATCCTGCGGGCGTGTTCTCCGGCTATGGCGCAGGCATAGGAATACTGTTCGCCCAGGCGCTGTTGGCCACGGCGCTCGAGCGCGAGCCAAAGATACGCCAGATCATCGAGACCTAGCCGCCGTTCGCTTCGAACAGCTTCAGGGTGCGGGTGCGGGCGAGCTTGGCGGCGGCCAGGTTGTGAGCCGGCGCGCCGTCGTTGTTGAAGCCGTGGTCGGCCTCGTAGATGTGCACCGGTACGTCTTCCCGCCGGGCGGCGAAGGCGTGGACCCCCTCCAGTGGGATATGCTGGTCCAGGGCCCCGAAGTGGCAGATCACCGGGCAGAGCGGCTTGTCGCCCGCATGCTTGGACACCATCGAGCCATAGTAGCTAGACGCCGCCGCCAGGTCCTCCAGCCGGGTCGCAGCGATGTAGGCCAGCGAGCCGCCGTAGCAGTAGCCGACCACGAACACCGGCCCGCGGGGCGCCAGGTAATCCAGACAGGTCTCGATGTCGCCGACGGCGTCCTCGATCCGGGTGGCCTGCAGGTACTTGAACCCTTGCTGCAGGCCTTCGGGCGTATGCTCGGCCACGAAGCCCGGCTCGCAGCGGTCGAACAAGGACGGCGCCAGCACCTCGAAGCCCAGCCGGGCCCATCGCTCGCAATCGTGGCGGATATGGCCGTCCACTCCGAACATCTCCTGCAGCACGATCACTCCGCCCCGTCGCCGCGCGCCCTCCTCCAGCTTCGGCTGGACGTGGAAGGCGGAGAACGCCGCGTCGTCGATCTTAGAATTCAGGGGGATCATCTGGCCGGTCATGGGCTGAGGTGTAGACCCGCTCACGGTGAGTTGGCCAGCGATCCCCCATCTAGGCGATCGGCATGCATCGCGACCCATGAGCACAATGTGAGAAGAACCTCAGGTGTTGAACCGGAAGTGCATGACGTCGCCGTCGCGCACCACATACTCCTTGCCCTCCAGCCGCATCTTGCCGGCCTCGCGCGCGCCGCCCTCGCCGTTCAGGGACACGTAGTCGGGATAGGCGATGGTCTCGGCGCGGATGAAGCCCTTCTCGAAGTCGGTATGGATCACGCCGGCCGACTGGGGTGCGGTGGCGCCCACTGGGATGGTCCAGGCGCGGGCTTCCTTAGGGCCGACGGTGAAGTAGGTCTGCAGGCCAAGCAGGCTGTAGGCCTCACGGATCATGCGATTGAGGCCCGGCTCCTCCAGCCCTAGGGTCTCCAGGAAGTCGGCGCGTTCGGAAGTGTCCAGCAGAGCGATCTCGCTTTCGATCTTGGCCGAGATCACCACGGCCTTGGCGCCGTCGCCGGCCGCGCGGCTCTCCACCCTGGCGGACAGGGCGTTGCCCTCGGCCGCGCTCTCCTCGTCCACGTTGCAGACGTAGAGCGCGGGCTTGGAGGTGATCAGCTGCAGCATCCGCCAGGCCTTCTCGTCCTCAGGCGGGACCTTGGCGGCGCGGGCTGGACGGCCGGCGTTCAGCTGCTCCAGAGCGAGCTTGACCAGGGATAGGGTCTTGGCGGACTCCTTGTCGCCGGCCTTGGCGCGCTTCTCCAGGCTGTCGTGGCGCTTCTCCAGGCTCTCCAAATCGGCCAGCATCAGCTCGGTCTCGATGATCTCCAGGTCGTCGATGGGATCGACCCGGCCCTCCACGTGGGTAACGTCGCCGCCCTCGAAGCAGCGGGCCACGAAGGCCACGGCATCGCAATCGCGGATGTTGGCCAGGAACTGGTTGCCGAGTCCCTCGCCCTTGGAAGCGCCTCGCACCAGCCCCGCCACGTCCACGAAGTTGATGCGCGCGGGAATGATCTCCTTTGACCTGGCGATGGCGGCCAGGGCGTCCAGCCGCGGCTCCGGCACCGCCACGTCGCCCACATTCGGCTCGATGGTGCAGAACGGGTAGTTGGCGGCCTGGGCCGAAGCGGTCTGCGTCAGGGCGTTGAACAGGGTCGACTTGCCGACGTTCGGCAGGCCGACGATGGCGACTTTGAGGACCATGGGTGTCTCGACGGGAGTTCGACGCCTCGTCCTTCGACAAGCTCAGGATGAAGCGACTGAAAGGGACGTGAAGGATACGACCGGAAGGAGCGCCGCCCGGCCGACGCGAACGCGACACCTAACTACCGCCTCATCCTGAGCTTGTCGAAGGACGAGGCGGTCCGGCGACGCCGGCGTCATCATCGTTCCAGCCGCTCGCGGTTGGCGGCCCGCGTGTCCAGCTTTTCGGCCGGAGCGAGGCGGGCGACTTCGGTCTGGTACTTCTCGTCCTCCGCTGCAGCCAGCAGCGTCGCGGCGTTCGCACAGGCGGTGCACAGGGCCTCCACCCAGGGCCGTTCGGCCTTATGGAAGTCGGCCAGGGCGTAGTTCAGCACCAAGTCCTTGTGACCCGGATGCCCGATGCCGAGGCGCGCGCGGCGGAAGTCCGGGCCGAGCCTCGCGCCGATGGAGCGCAACCCGTTGTGGCCGGCCATGCCGCCGCCGAGCTTCATGCGGAAGCGCCCGGGAGCGATGTCCAGTTCATCGTGGAAGACCACTAGGCTCGCCGGTCCCACCTTGTAGAAGGCCAGGGCGTCACCCACCGAGCGCCCACTCTCGTTCATGAAGGTCTGGGGCTTTAGCACCAGGGCGCGCACAGGGCCGAACGGGGTGGGGATGATCCCCTCGCGGATCAGGCCCTGAAAGCGAGATCGCTCAGAACTGAAGTCCCAGCGCGCCGCCAGGGCATCCACAGCCATGAAGCCGAAGTTGTGACGCTGGGCGGCGTATTTGGCCCCAGGATTGCCCAGGCCCGCCAGGACCAGCATGGCCGTCCCGTCGGGCCGAAGGCGCAGGGCCAGCGACTCAGGTGGTGGCGGCGGCGCCGGCCTGAGCGGTGGCCGCAGCCTCGTCTGCGGCGGCGTCGGCGGCCATTTGCGAAGACGACGATGCGACGGTGGCCACGGTGAAGTCGCGGTCGGCGATCGCAGGCTCCGCCCGCTGGGGCAGCGTCACGTCGGACCTGCGGACAGTGTCGCCGCTCTCAAGGCGAGTAAGCTAGACAACCAGTTCCGCGGGAATGTGGTCGGCGCGGACCAGCAACTCGATCTCGTGGCGGGCCACATTCAGCGTGCCGCCGCGCTTCAGGCCCGGTGACGCCTCCTGGTTGCGGAAGTGGACGGGAACGGCGATGCGGATCAGCTGGTTCTCATCCACCCGGAACAGATCGAAATGCAGCGGCTTGTCGCTCACGGGATGGAATTGCACGTCCTTGGCGATGACCGACTGGGTCTCCTCACCGTAGCGCAACGTCACTAGGTGGCCGAGCAGCTTGCCGGTGTAGAGCGCTTTGCCAAAGGCGTTGGCGTTCATCGCGATCGGCACCGGACCGCGGGGTCCGCCGTACAGCACGCCGGGGACCTTGCCCTCGCGGCGCACGGCGCGCGCCGCCCCGCTGCCGGCTTTTTCACGGACTTCTACGTTCAGCTCGATGTCGGCCATGGTCTAGTCTCGGAAACGGCGGCGCCGCGCAGACGACTGCGCGGCGCGATCTGACGCGGGTAAATCGAAGGGCAGGCTAATACACGATCCCGCCCGCCCCGGCAACGGCCGCCGCGGCTCAGCGGGCGCCGGGCAGGCTCGCGCTCGCCCCGGGTATGTTGTCGGAAACCGGAATGCTGACGGCGGCAGCCGCGGCGGGACCCATCATCGCGCCCGGCGGCGGGGCCTC
>CALMGB010000382.1 GCA_937863535.1 uncultured Caulobacteraceae bacterium | reverse complement strand
TCATAGTGGCGCGCGACAAGATGATGCTTGCTCTTCTAGCCGCCGCAGTAGCAGTCCCTGCCTCACAGCCACCTGTTCTTCCTAAGGCGCTCTATCTGATATGCATGGGAGAAGGGCAGAGCCCCCCTAAGCCGAAGGTGGCGGCGGAGACTTTTCAGGACGTTGCTGAAATAGAGCTTCACGACGGCCGATGGCGGGTCAGAGGACCAACGAGGCTTCTGCCCAGCACCTTCGGAGATGGATGGCGTCGAGTCAAAGAGGTGAAGATCGATGCTCATAGTGTGAGCGGCTCAGTGACTTTGAACTTTATAAATCGGGCCGCACTGACGTTGAGTCGCTCAACGGGCCGCATGGAGTTGAACGACTACGTAGGACGCTTCTCTGGTACCTGCGACGACACGACCTTGGAGGAGTCGCCCTGAGGGTCGCCTCTTGCCGCGATCATGCTAGCTGGACCCTTGACGCCGATTTTCGCGACCGGCTCGGCCCACAACCCCGCGAGCGGGGCGGGAGACTTCTTGGGGCCGGCGAGTCCTTCGCCTTGTGTGCACGTCGTGGCCGACGTTCGCACATCCACTGAAGCACGCCTCCGTGAGGGGACACCATCCGGCGACGGATCAGGCCTGCTGTCGGGCGTTTGAACGTCACAGGCTGACGTGCTGAGATTTCAGAACGGCACATCGGAGCGTCAACGATCAGCCATGGTTCGGATTAGGAACATGACCAACAGCATGACCATGGCTACCTCAAAGGACCACCGGCGGTCCGGCTGCACCCTAAGAGGCTTGCCGGAAAGCAGCCGCATAAGGGTTCTGTTTCCAAAGCTTTGCGGCATTTTCGGCCCTTTCAAACGATGAGGGCTATCGACGTCTCAATGCCGCGTCCTCGTCTAGATCTCACCAGTCGGCGGTTCGGCCGGCTTGTGGCCCAGTATGATGCGGGCAGCACGGCTGGAGGGAAGACCCTCTGGCGCTGCATCTGCGATTGCGGAACGTCTCACGACGTAGCTGTAAACGTCCTCACCAGTGGGCGCGCAAGAAGCTGCGGCTGCTATCTGAAAGAGACCGCGTCCAAAACAGGGAAGGCGACTTGGCGGCATAATCACATGCACATTCGAGAGCCGAGAACGCAGCCGTCCAAGTCTGGAGACATCCCACTGGTTCAATCGCCATGGAGCCAGTGCATTATTGCTGGCTGCGAAAAACTCGCCCGTACTCGATCAGGAAAACTTTGTGACACGCACTACCGACGCGCTTATCGCACCGGTAGTACGCAGCTGCCCGGTCGCGACCCTTTACAAGCCTCCGTATCTGCAGAGTTGGTGAGCGAGCGTGCCCGCGAGCTTGTGCCGAAGCGGCCAAGGCACAGCTCACACCTGCTGAGCTTTAAGGGCGTCACATTAGGGCTGTCAGAGTGGGCCAAGCTGACGGAGTTACCAAAAAGCTCGCTGCAATGGCGGCTTCGCAAAGGCTGGCCTGTTGAGCGGGCCCTGACCGAGCCTGTCTCAGCCCGGGGGCCACTAAGAGGCACAAAACGGATCCGTTTCGCGCCGCATTGAAGCTGGACAGCCTTCCAGTTCGAAAGCCCAGGTCCGCTGAGACGTCAGGTCTTAGCCTGGAGCAGACTGCACGGATGACAAAGACCTTCTGCATCGACATCGCGCCGCCAGGAAAGGCAAGAGGCGCATCGTGTGCGCGCATGCCGTCCATGATCAATCTCTCGAAAGATTAGGTCGGATATCATCCCGATAACCCGAAGACAGTAACGTCTACACGGCGCGCCTGACATCAAGCCTCTCAAAATTTGGCGTACATCAGGATTTCAGCGTTTCTGTAGGGGGGACTCAATCGCGATGACAACTTAGCGGCTCCAGTCATCCAACTCGGCGCAAGCCTTGCGGCTTTCCTTGATAAGCAGCATAGCTCGCTCAAAACGTTAAGGTCACCAACTCCTGTTGGCACCCCCAGTTCGGGGAATTTTTTTCGTTGAGACTAAGACGGTCCCATGGCGGAGAAAATATATCAATCCCTCTCCAGAAACACTGCAGATCGTACCGAAGGAAGGAAGGGTTGACGCCTGAGACTGCGTCGGAGCCGTCATCAAGACAGCCGGAGCTAACGCGACAAGGTCTCCAGCTTTCCGCCCCGCAGCAAGCAGCGCTAAGGTATTTCGCCTGAGCCGGCACGAAAGCCTGCCTCTCCGCTTGACCCTCATCCGTGGCTAAACGCCAGCGGACATGGATGAGTGGACCGTCAGCCGGCGCTACGTGAGCTTCGAAAGTCTCGCTTCCCGTTAGCGACGATTTGCTAATTGCCCCCCTCGACTAACCCCTGATCAGCTCCGACCTGATCCGAGGACCGGCGCTTCCATACCATGCCAAGAAACACGAACCCGCGCGATGATCAGCCGAGGATCGACAGTCGCTCGCGACTAAAATTATTTAGTCTTCGCCACTTGACGTGACCCCCGTTTCTCATCCAGCCGTAACGAGAGTCCGGCGGTGATCTG
>CALMGB010000381.1:14601-17450 GCA_937863535.1 uncultured Caulobacteraceae bacterium | reverse complement strand
TTACGGGATCGAGCGGCTCTACCGAGACGCCCGGCTGTTCCGCATCTACGAGGGCTCCTCGGAAATACAGAAGCTGGTCATCGCCCGCGAAACCCTGAAGCGCGGCGGCTGAGCGTGGCCAAGCCGAGTGCGGAGCGGCTGCTGGCCGGCACTTACCCGTGGAGCGTGGACGTGCCGCCGCGGTTCGGCGACCTGGACCCGCTGCGACACCTGAACAACGCAGCCCTGGCCCGCTTTTACGAAGATGGGCGGGTCCGCTTTATCGACGCCATCGGCGGCCGGGCGGCGGTCGAGCCCGGCCACGGCTTCGTGGTGGCGGAGGTCGCCATCCAGTATCTGGCGGAAGGCCGCTATCCGGACGTGGTGGCGGTCAGCTCGGGCCTGCTGCGCCTGGGCCGTAGCTCTTTCACCATGGGCCACGCCCTCTTTCAGGGCGGCGCCTGCATCGGCACGTCCGAGACTACCCTGGTGCATGTCCACCGCAAGGAAGGTGGCGCTCGGCCCCTGCCCGAAGCCTTGCGCACCGCGCTCGCAGCTTACGCCCTGGTCGCTTCGCCGGCCGTGGCGACACATCCATCCACCACCGAAACTCCCCGGGAGAGCCCCCATGCGTGAAGCCGTCATCGTTTCCACCGCCCGTACGCCCATCGGCAAGGCGTTCCGCGGCGCCTTCAACGACACGCCCGCCCAGACGCTGGGGGCCCACGCCATCCGCGCGGCGGTGGAGCGAGCCGGCGTCGATCCCGGCGAGATCGAGGACGTGACTATGGGCTGCGCCTCCCAGCAAGGCGCCCAGGGCATGAACGTGGCGCGCCAGGCCCTGCTCCGCGCCGGCCTGCCCATGAGCGTTCCCGGCCAGACCATCGACCGCCAGTGCGCCTCGGGCCTGATGGGGGTGGCGATCACCGCCAAGCAGATCATTGTGGATGGCATGCAGGTGGCGCTCGGCGGCGGCCTGGAGTCCATCTCGCTGGTCCAGAACGAGCACGCCAACCGCTTCCGCGCCGCCGACCCCTGGCTCGTGGAGCACATCCCCCAGACCTACATGACCATGATCGAGACCGCCGAGATCGTGGCCGACCGCTACGGGATCAGCCGCGAGGCCCAGGACGAATACGCCCTGAGATCCCAGCAGCGCACCGCCAAGGGCCAGGCTGAAGGCATCTATTCCGAGGAGATCGTGCCGATCACCACCACCATGAAGGTGGCGGACAAGGCGACGGGCCAGGTCTCCGACCGCGAGATCACGATCAGCAAGGACGAGGGCAACCGCGCCGACACTACGCTGGAAGGCCTGGCGGCGCTGAAGCCCGTCTTCAAGGGTGGCCAGCGGATCAAGGAAGGCAAGTACATCACCGCGGGCAACGCCTCGCAGCTCTCCGACGGCGCGGCCGCCCTGGTGCTGATGGAGGCGAAGGAGGCCGAGCGCCGGGGTCTTAAGCCGCTCGGCCGCTACGTCGGCATCGCGGTTGCGGGGTGCGATCCGGACGAGATGGGCATCGGCCCGGTCTTCGCGGTGCCCAAGCTGCTGAAGCTGAACAACCTGTCCGTGGACGATATCGGCGTGTGGCAGCTGAACGAGGCCTTCGCCTCCCAGGTGCTCTACTGCCGCGACAAGCTCGGCATCCCCGACGAGAAGTTGAACTCGACCGGCGGCGCCATCTCCGTCGGCCACCCCTACGGCATGAGCGGGGCCCGCATGGTCGGCCACGTGCTGCTGCAAGGGCGCCGGGAGAAGGCGAAGTGGGGCGTGGTCACCATGTGCGTCGGCGGCGGCATGGGCGCGGCGGGCCTGTTCGAGATCTTCTAAGGCTGTCCGACCGGGCGCGCGGCCCTGCCGGCCACATCCAGCGGCAGGTAGCGGTCGCGCAGGTCGGTGTCGCGGGAGCGGAGCGGCTCCTGCACGCCGTGCACGAACACCGCCACCGGCGCGCCGGTGGTGTCCAGCGGGTCGCCGGTCCAGACCACAAGGTCCGCGTCCTTGCCGGGCTCGATGGAGCCGATGCGGTCGGCCACACCGAACGCGCGGGCCGGGTTGATGGTCAGGGCAGCCAACGCCGCGCCATAGGGCAGGCCATGCGCCACGGCCCGCCCGGCGTCGTAGCGAGGCGTGCGCCCGCCCTCGAACAGGGGCGGGTTGTCCAGCATGACCGTCACGCCCGCAGCGTTCAGCCGGGCGGCGTTCTCCAGCGTGGCGCCCAGTTGCTCGAAGCTGACCGGCCGGTCGGCTGAGCCCCAGACCATCACCGGCACGCCTGCGGCGGCGATCTGCGGCGCCACCCGCCAGCCCTCCTCGGCCCCGTCCAGGATCAGCTTCAACTTTTCTTCGCGGGCGAGGGTCAGCACCTGCAAGATGTCGACCGCCCGGTGGACGGTGACCACCAGCGGCTCGCGCCCCTCCACCACCGGGATCAGCGCCTGAAGGTCCTCGCGGCGCAGGTTGTAGGTGTCGGCCGAGGTGCGGAAGTCGTCGGGACGGGCGGCGAAGCGGCGGACGTCGGCGAGGGTGGCGTGCAACAATACAATCGCCGCCGCGCGACTGCCGCCGGCGTGCTCCGCCCCGGTCTCGCCGAGTTCCAGCAGCTGGGCCACGTCCGCCCGGCGCAGCGGGTCGACGAGGCCGCCGCCGAGGTGGATCACCGCCGCTTGGCCGGCGAACAGCAGGTCGCGCCGGCCGTTCCCGCCCTCGAAGGCCGGGGTGACCACCGCGTCCGTGACCCCCTCCATCCGCGCCAGGGGGATCAGGGCGGACTCGGGGTTCAGGGCGTACTGCACGTCGAAGGCGGCGCTCAGCCGGTCATTCTTGGTGGCGGTGTCGCCGGTGGCGTCCACGCCTTCGATCTCCACGG
>CALMGB010000381.1:0-14591 GCA_937863535.1 uncultured Caulobacteraceae bacterium | reverse complement strand
GTGGAGAGGGGCGTGGCGACGGCGATCAGGCCCGGGGTGACGATCCCGCCGCCGGCGTCCACCACCCGCGCGCCGGCGGGCGCAGGCCCGGTCCCCACCGAGGCGATCAGCCCATCCTTGATCACGACGACGCCGTCGGCGATCTCGCCGGCCCGGCCCATGGTCAGGATGCGCGCGTGGACGATGGCCACTGTCTCCGCCTGCGCCGAAGCGGCGAGCGCGGCGCCCAGCGCCAGGGTGGCCGCGAACAGCCGACGAATCATTGCGCGCCTCCCGCGCCCGGCCGGCCGAGCTCGAAGTCGCTGGTGGGGGCGCGCGGCGCATGGGCGTCCCAGGCCAGGGCCCCGTCGATATAGACCTTCTCGGCGATGGCGTAGACGCTGAACGGGTCGTGCGACCAGACCACCACGTCGCCCCGCTTGCCGGGCTCCAGGCTCCCGGTCTGCTTGAAAACGCCCAGTGTCTTGGCCGGGTTGGCGGTGATCCACTCGATCAGATGCCCCTCCGGGATGCTTAGGCCGGCGCGTCGGCCGGCGGCGGCGGCGATGCCGGCCTCCACGTTCAGGTGCTGGATCAGGTCCGGGTCGTCGGAGTGGATCGAGACGCAGGCGCCCGCAGCGTCCACCATGGCCGCGTTCTCGGCGATGGCGTCCACCGCCTCCATCTTGAACTGGCCCCAGGTGGCCCAGGTGTCGGTGCAGATGTGCTCCCGCGCCAGGAGCGGCGCGATCTTGTAGCTCTCCACCGCGTGGTGGAAGGCTGTGATGTGGAAGCCGAACTCGTGGGAGATGTCGATCATCTGCGCCATCTCGTCGGAGCGGTAGCAGTGGTTCTGCACCAGTATCTCGCCCCTCAGCACGCCCGCCAATGTGTCGAGCTGCAGGTTGCGAGTGGGCGCGTCGGCCTTTTCGCCTCGGCCCACCTTGTCCTTATAGTCCTCCCACTTGCGGTTGTAGTCGCGGGCCGCGATCCAAGCTGAGCGATAGCCCGCCACGTTGCCCATCTCCGTGGACGGAAAGCGGCCCTTGTCGCCATAGACCCGCTTGGGGTTCTCGCCGCACGCCATCTTCAGCCCGTAGGGAGCGCCGGGGAACTTCATCGCCTGCACCGTGGTGGCGCGCACCGGGCGCAGCACCACCGAGCGGCCGCCGAACAGGTTGCCGGAGCCCGGGAGGATCTGCAGCGTGGTCACGCCCCCCGCCAGCGCTCGGCTAAAGCCTGGGTCTTCCGGCCAGACGGAGTGCTCGGCCCAGACCTGGGCGGTGTCGGGGTCGGTCAGCTCGTTGCCGTCGGACTGGGCGGGCACCTCGGGGCTGGCGTAGACGCCGAGGTGGCTGTGCGGGTCGACGATGCCGGGCGTCACCCACTTGCCCGTCCCATCCACCACCTCCGCGTCCGCCGGGACGACGATGTCAGGACCGACGGCGGCGATGCGGCCGTCGCGCAGTACGACGGTGGCGCGGGGGAAGTCGCCACCCGCAGCGGTGAGCACATGGGCGCCGACGAGGGCGACCGGCCGCGAGGGCGTCGGCTGGTAGGTTGAGGGGAAGGGGTCCGGGTTGACCCAGGGATCGAGGCCAGCGGGTAGCACCCTGGGCCGTGCGCTGGCGCTCGCCGCAAGCTTAGGCCCCTCGCTCGTGGACGCGCACCCCGCCAGCAGGCTCGCCAAGACCAGCGCCAAGCCGGTCTTCCCATACAGCCAAGACGTCCCCACTCGAGCCCCACCAGATCGCTTGTGCGACATCAAACCCGCGCCGCGCCCACTGTCCAGGGCCTGGACGCCTTAGCCCAGTTCGAACGTGTCCCGCAGCTCGCGCTTCAGCACCTTGCCGATGGCGCTCCGGGGCAGCGCCTCCACGAGGTGCAGCTCGGCGATGCGCTGGGTCTTGCCGACCCGGCCGTTCACCCAGGCCCGCAGCTCAGCCCCGGCGATCGTCGTCCCGGCCCGCACCACCACTGCGGCGACCGGCGTCTCTCCCCAGGCTTCCGACGCGACCCCGAACACAGACACCTCCAACACGTCCGGATGAGCCGTCAGCTCCGCCTCCAAGTCGCTCGGATAGATGTTGAAGCCGCCGGAGATGATCATGTCCTTCTTGCGATCGATCAGGGTCAGGAAGCCATCTGAGTCGAAGCGGCCGATGTCGCCGGTGCGGATGAAGCGCTCCCCTTCAGGCGACACCCACTCCGCTTCCCGGGTCTTGTCGGGCTGGTTGTGATACCCCTTCATCATCGCAGGCGAGCGACCCACCACCTCGCCGACCTCTCCGGGAGCGACTTGGCGGCCCTGGTCGTCGATCAGGCGGATGTCGTGGCCATCCATGGGCTGGCCGACCGTGGCCAGCTTGTCCGGGAACTCGTGCGCTTTCAGGGCGCAAGAACCGCCACCCTCGGTCATGCCGTAAAACTCCACCAGCCCACCCGGCCAGCGGCGCAGCACCTCGGCCTTCAGCCCGGCCGGAAATGGCGCGCTCGTGGAGAACTTCATCACGAAGCTCGACAGGTCATGGGCGTCGAAGTCGGGGTGCTGCATCAACCGGCGGTACTGCACGGGCACCAGCATGGCGTGGGTGGCGCGATGGCGCTCGGCCAGGCGCAGGAACTCCCCCGCGTCGAACTTCGGGAGCAGCACTACCGCGCCGCCGTTGGCCAGGGTGGGCAGGAAGCTGACCAGGGTGGTGTTGGAATAGAGCGGTGTGGAGACCACCGTCACCGCCGCTTCCGTGTAGGCGCCGCGTCTGACCTGAGCCCAGCGTAGGCTGTTCGGCTGCACGATGCCCTTGGGCTTACCCGTCGTGCCGGACGAGTAGATGATGTTAAAGGCCCCGTCCGGCTGGACCGTCACAGGCGCGACGGGCGAGCCCGGCGCCGCCAGCCAGGCTTCGAACGGACGGCCAGCGTCCGAGCCGTCCAGGGCGACCCTTAGCGCCGGCAGGCGATCCGCCACCGGAGCCAGCGCCATGGCGGTCTCAAGGTCCAGGAACAGGATGCGCGCGCCGCAATCCTGCACCATGTCCGCCAGGCTCGATGGCGTGGAGGAGGGGGCGAGCGGCGACACCGTGCCCCCCGCCCGCAGCACGCCTAGGAACGTCGTGGCGTAGGCGACCGAGGCGCTGGCGCAGATCGCGGCCACGTCCCCCACTTTCAGGCCGTCACGCTGCAGGGCGGCGGCCACCCGGTCCAGACGAACGTCGAATTCGCGGTATGTCAGCGTCGAATCCGCATCGACCACCGCCATGCGGTCCGGCTGCTCGGCGGCATGGGCGCGGATCAGCCCCGGCAAGGTCCCGAACGGCTGCTGCAGGAGCTCCTCGACCGTCATCGCGCCCTCTTAACTCACTGGAGGCTCTTAACCCTTTGACCTAGAACCCGTCCAGGGACCGCCGCTCGCGCGCCCCAAGGGAGACGGCCGTGCAGACCCAGTCGAGACATGCAGGCCCGGGTCAGATCCGGCTAGCCAAGACCTATGAGGCCGGGGCGCGCGGTGAACGCTCGCGCACCCCATTTCAAATATCGGTTCTGGAGCGGGCGGCCGAATCCGCCATGACGCCGGAGGCGTTCGGCTACCTGCGGGCGTCCGGAGCGGAGGCGACGCTGCACGCCAACCGCGCGGCGCTGGACGCGGTGCAGATCGTGCCGCGGATGCTGCGCAACGTGGGCGCGCGCCAACTCGGGGTCGAACTCTTTGGCCGCCGGCTGCCTTCACCGCTGCTGTTGGGACCCGTGGGCGTGCAGGACCTCTGCCATCCGGAGGGCGACCTCGCCACCGCGCGCGCCGCGGCGTCCCGCTGCGTGCCCATGGTCTTTTCCAACCAGGCCTCGGTGGACATGGAGACGTGCTCGGCCGCCATGGGCCAGGCGCCCCGGTGGTTCCAGCTCTACTGGACCCGCTCCGACGATCTGGCGCGCTCGCTGGTGCAGCGGGCGGAGCGCTGCGGCTGCGAGGCCATCGTCATCACCTTGGACACCACCATGCTGGGTTGGCGTCCGGTGGACCTGGACCATGGCTTTTTGCCCTTCCAGACCGGCCAGGGCCTGGCGCAGTACACCTCCGACCCGGTGTTCCGAGCCATGCTCGACAAGCCGCCGGAGGCGGATGTGGCCGCCACAGCCCGCCTGTTCGCCAGCATCTATTCCGATCCCACCTTGGATTGGGAGCGGCTGAAACGTATCCGAGACTGGACTCGCCTGCCAGTGGTGCTGAAGGGCGTGCAGCACCCCGCCGACGCCCGATTGGCGGCGCAGGCGGGTTGGGATGGCATCGTGGTTTCCAACCACGGCGGCCGGCAGGTGGATGGCGCGGTGGGCTCGGCCACCCAGCTGGCCGCCTGCGTGGACGCGGCGGGTGACATGCCGGTGCTGTTCGACAGCGGCGTGCGCGGGGGTGCTGACATCGTCAAGGCGCTCGCGCTGGGCGCCCGCGCAGTGCTCCTCGGCCGGCCCTACCTGTGGGGCCTGGCGGTGGACGGTGAGGCCGGGGTGGCTGCGGTGATCGACAACATGATCGGCGAGATGGACCTGGCCATGGGGCTGGCCGGGGTGTCCAACGTCGCCGCGATCGGTCGCGAGACTGTAGGATTGTGAGCGCTGTCCCCTCGCTCCCGTGGAGAGAGGTCTAGGCGTTGAAGGCAAGCTTCAGCCCGGGCCGGGGCCACCGCGTCCGGTAGAGCTTGCCGGTCCCGGAGGCTGTGATCCAGGCGTCGCGCATGTCGGGGCCGCCAAAGGCGATGTTGGTGACCATTGGGTCGGGGACGGGGATGTGCTCCATCGCGCCGTCCAGGGCGCACTTGGTGATCCCGCCGTTGATCAGGGTGCCCAGGCACACCCGCCCATCGGCTTCGACCGCCAAGCTGTCCAAGAGCTGGTAGCCGGGCAGGCTCGCCGCCACCCGGCCTGGAAGTCCCGGCAACAGGCCCGGGCCTAGCTCGCCGGGACCGGTGATGTCGCACGCCCACATCCGGCCGGTGTGGGTGTCGGCAATGTAGAGGGTCCTGCCGTCGGGCGAGAGGCCGATCCCGTTCGGCGTCGGCAGTCGCCCCGCTCGGCGGATGGAGCCGCCATCCGCCCGGGCGTAGTAGATCGCGCCGCCGCGTGTCCCCTCGCCGTCGGAGGTGCCGTAGTCGGTAAACCAGATCCCGCCTACGGCATCGAACACCAAGTCGTTGGGAGCCATCAGCCGGCGGTCGTCGCAGCTCTCGTACAGGGTCGAGACAGCGCCGGAGCCGAGCTCCACCCGCTGGATCGTCCCGCCGACATGCTCGGGCGGCGTGTGGCCGGGCAGGATCAGGCCATCGCGCTCGTAATAGCTGAACCGGCCGCCGTTGTTGCAGACATAGACCGCCCCGTCCGGTCCGATCGCGGCCCCGTTCGGGCCGCCGCCAAGCTCCGCGACCACCTCGATCGCGCCGTCCGCCCGCACCCGCGAGAGCGTGCCGCGCCGGATTTCCACCAGCAGGATCGAGCCGTCCGCCATGGCCACCGGACCCTCTGGAAACTCAAGGCCCTCCGCGACCAGGATCATCTCGAGCCGCATGGGGAGCATCTCCGCTGAGGAGCCGACGACGAGTGGCGTACGGCGATCAAACGAGAAGCGTGGAGCGCAGCCGCGACAGCCGGGCCTCGTCGACGCCTAGCGCTGCAAGATAGGGCGTAAGCCCGCCCATCCGTGCGTCGACGGCGGCGAAGGCGATCTCGAGATGGCTCGCCGTCACCCCCATGAAGCCCCGCAGGATGGCATCGCTGGGCTCAGCCCCGACGATAGGCGCAAGGGTAGCCGCGACCCGGCGACGTCGGGGCGCGGTCATCATGACCGTATTGGTTTGCAGGAAGTCGGCCATGACCCCCCGCTCATCGACACCGAGCGCGCGCTGGATCAGGGCCGCGAGCAGGCCAGTGCGGTCCTTGCCTGCGGTGCAGTGGACGAGCAGGGCCCCGCTGTCCTGGTCCAGGGCCGCAAAGGTCTCGGCGAACAGGGCCATGTGGCGTGGTTCGAAGGGGGCTGCGCGATAGTAGCCGGCGAGATAGGCTTCCACGCCCGCGTCGCTGAGATCGCCCTGGCGCAGGAACTCGATGTGCGGCCCCTCCGCCCGGTCGCCGTCGTCCGACACAATCACGCGTCCTGGGAAATCGGTCCAGCGCGAGGGCTGGGTGCGCCGCTCGGTGGTGCGGCGCAGATCCACGATGGTGTGGACGCCGAGTCGCTCCAGATCCGCAATGTCCGCCTCGCTCGCCGCCGCGAGGTGGGCGGAGCGGAATAGGCGACCTGTGCGGATGCGGCCGCCGAAGGTGGATGCCGCCCCGCCGAAGTCGCGGAAGTTCTCCACCCCGGCGAAGACGTGGGGTTCACCCATGGCGGCTCCGTACAGGGACGCCTCCCGGCCGGCGCGGCTGCTCAGGCGTCGTAGCCGGGCAGCTCACGATTGAGCTTCCGGAGCAGGCCCGGCCACCCGAGGTTGGCCACCGCCGCCATGCCGCGGGAGGTCTGGCCCACGACGGTGTCCTGCGCCTCCTGCGGTGCGGTCAGGATGTGGTCGCGGCCGCCGGACAGGGCGGCCACCTGCTGGGCGCAGGCGCGCTCCAGGAAGTACATGGCGTTCCAGGCTTCCGCCGCCGAGGCGCCCACCGCCAGAGTGCCGTGGTTGCGTAGCATCATCAGGGTCTTGGTCCCCAGGTCAGCCACCAGCCGCTCGCGCTCGTCATGGTTCAACGCCACGCCCTCGTAGCCGTGATAGGCCAGCTGGGGGATGATGATCAGATGGTTCTGGCTGATCGGCAGCAGCCCCTCCGCCTGGGCGGAGACGCCGACGCCGCAGTCGGTGTGCAGGTGCATGACGCACGTGGCGTCCGGCCGCGCCGCGTGGATGGCGGAGTGGATGGTGAAGCCCGCCGGATTAATCTTGTATGCGGTTTCCATGACGATCCGGCCGTCCAGGTCCACCTTGACCAGGGCGGATGCAGTCATCTCGTCGAAATAGACGCCGTACGGGTTGATCAGGAAGTGGTGCTCGGGTCCGGGCACCCGCATTGACACGTGGGTGAAGATGGCGTCGTCCCAACCGTGAAGCGCGACCAGGCGGTAGAGGGCGGCGAGTTCAACCCGCGCGCCCCACTCATGCTCGCTTACCCGGCCCCTGAGGGACCCGGGACCTGCCATCGAACCATCCGCCATCGCCGGTCGTACCTGTGTGCAGGCCCCGTTCTGCGCCCTTAGAACTTGGCCCGCAAGGTCGCCCCGAAGGTGCGCGGGTTGCCGAGGAAGGCGTCGATCAGGCCGGTGGCGTTGGTCGGTGCGTTCTGGAAGCCGCTGTCGAAGGCCACCTGCTCGTAATTGGTGTTGAACAGGTTTTCCGCCCAGAACTCGATATCGTATTTGCCGTCCTGCGGGCCAAAGATGATGCGGCCGTCGGTGACGAAATAGGCGGTCTGCTCCTTGCGGATATCCTCGTCGGAGCCGGTGTTGTACTTGGAGTTGAACTTCGTGCCGAGATTTAAGCGGACCATGTAGTCGCTCGGCAGGCGGTAAGTATAGGTCCCCTCGAGCGAGGCGGAGTACTGCGGCGCCAGCGGCAGGCGGGAGCCCGCCGAGCCCAGGAAGCCGGAGCTCGCCAGCACGCCCCCGGTGGCGTCGCCGTCGGTATGCGAGAAGCGGGTGCTGGCGATCGTCAGGCCGCCTTGCACGTTCAGGTCACGGATGGGGCGCAGCAGGAAGTCGGCGTCCAGGCCCTTGCTGTAGACCGCAGGCAGCGAGTCGACAACGAACACCAGGCCGTTAAAGGTGTTGTACTGGAAGTTGGAGAACTTCTCATAGAAGAGGGTGGCGTTGAGCAGCAGCTTGCGATCGAATAGGGTCGACTTGGCTCCGGCCTCGATCGAGTCGGAATATTCCGGCTTGAAGAAGGTGTTGGTGTCGGCGGTGATTGCAGTGACCCGCTGAACGCCTGCCGTTCCGAGCTCCGTGGTCAGGGGGATTGTCGGTACAGTGTAGACCGGGCATGAACCCTGCGGAGGCGTTCCGGTCCCGGTGTAGGGCAGGCCGTTGGGGCAGCCGACCCGGTCGAGGTTGAAGCCTCCGGCCTTGAAGCCCTTGGCGTAGGAGAGATAGGTCAGGAGTTCCGGGCTGAACCGATAAACCGCCTTCACGGTGCCGGAGGTGTTGGAGGTGGACTCGCTCTGGTGATTGCTGAAGTCGTTAAAGGCAGGGCTGAAGAACGGCAGGCAGACAGTGTTGATCAGCGCCTGCGGGATCAGGCCCAACTGCACCGGCGCGCTGCCGTCGATGGCCGAGCAGCCCTGGCCAGTGTTTCCGTTGATGTTCTGATTGCTGCTGTTCAGCACCTTGTTGTCGATGGTGTAGCGCACCCCGACATTGACATCGAACTTGCTTGTGAAATGATAAGTGTCATTGGTGAACACCGCATAGTCGTCGTCGCGCTGGCGATAGCGGTCCATGGAGGCGCTGCCGCCGGGGAAGTTCGCCTGCGGGCCGAAGGTGTCCGCCAGAAAGTTGGGGGCGGCCCCGCCGCTGAACAGCTCACCCAGATAGGTGTTGAACTGGTTGCCGAGCTCGAACTCGAAGTTGTCCCTCAGATACTCGTTGGCGTAGAAGCCG
This sequence comes from uncultured Caulobacteraceae bacterium, assembly GCA_937863535.1. GTDB lineage: Bacteria > Pseudomonadota > Alphaproteobacteria > Caulobacterales > Caulobacteraceae > CAHJWH01. Next base: position 5,983 of record CALMGB010000381.1, on the reverse strand, counting down.
CCGACCAGGTAGTCCAGCTTGCCATAAGTGCCGGCGAAGCGGATCTCCTGGCTGAAGTCCTGGAATTGGGTGCTGTTCGCGTCGCTGTTGGGCGTGAAGAACAAATCCGCGTTGCTGAAGTCCAAATCGTTGGCGTCGACCAGCTTCCAGTTGCGGAAGGCGGTGATCGAGGTGATGGCCGCGTTCAGGCTCGGCAGCTTGTAGTCGAGCTGATAGGACACGCCTTCGTCGATGACATTCTGGGTGCTGGGCCGGTTTTGGTAGGCCAGCCGGCTGTACGGATCGGGCGTCTGGGCCTCGCCGCCCCCGGCGCCGGCCAGGCCTGCGTCCAGGGCTTGGACGTTCGCCGGGCTGGGGCTGAGCGGCAGGCTGTTGGCCTTCACCACCGCCGCACAGCAGTTCTCGTCCCGGTGTGTGTAGTCGAGGATGAGGCGGCCGGTCAGGTTGGAGTCCGGCCGGAACAGCAGCTGACCACGAATGGTGAAGAAGTCCTCATTGTCGCTGGCGTCCTGGGTGCGCGGGCCCTGGCCGGTGTCCACGTCGTAGAAGCCGTCGCGATGGCGGTCGGCGAAGTAGAGGCTGGCGGCCACCTTGTCGCCGCCGAGCACCGGCAGGGCGCCGTGGACCTCGGCCGAGCCACCGACCTCGTTATAGTTGCCGGTGGTGAACTCTGCGCTGCCGCCCGGCTTGAAGGTGGGCTCCGCAGTTGTGATGCTGATCACGCCGGCCGAGGTGGACTTGCCGAAGAGGGTGCCCTGCGGCCCCTTCAGCACTTCGATCTGGTCCACGTCGCCCAGGTCGTTGAAGCCGACGCCGTTGCGCGGCCGGTACACGCCGTCGATGACCACGCCGACGGAGGGTTCAAGGCCCGGGTTGTCGCCGACGGTGCCGACGCCGCGGATGCGGGCGGTTGTGGAGGCTTCCGAAGCGGTGGAGGTGACCGTCAGGCCGGAGGTCAGCTTGGAGAGGTCCTTGATGTCCTTCACGCCGCTGTCCTGCAGCAGCTGCTTGTTGACCACCGTCACCACGATCGGAACGTCCTGAAGGTTCTCCTTCCGCTTCTGGGCGGTGACCACGATGGTGTCGACGGTGAAGCCGCTGCTGGTGTTCGCCCCACCAGCGGATGCCGGGGTTGTGGGACCGGGCGCCGTGGTGCTCTGAGACGCGGCGACCCCGGTCGTGCCTGGGCTCGACTGGTCGGCGCCGGTCGTGACGGGGGCAGGATTGGCGGCGCTCTGCGCCAGCGCCAGGTCGTCGGCGGCTAGGCTTGCCGTAGTGATCGCCAGAGTCGACGCAGTGATCCGCAGGAGTGCGCGTGTATTCATTCCACCCTCGAGGTATGGGCGGTCGTGAGCGCCGCCCAGTTTGGTTGGAGCTTCCTAGCGCCGGTGAGCGGCGCGTTTCCAGGACCATGTCTCGAAAAAAGGTGGCTGCGTCTCCCAAAGCACACATTGCCGCCATACTTCAGGCTCGAATTGTATGAGCAGGCTAGAGCCGGCTTCCGATTTGACCGTCTGGTCAGCGAAGTTCGTCTCTGTCTAGAGGCGTCGCGCCAGATCGTCGCTACCCCCATCAAGATCCGCGAGCCTGCCAATTCTGATGCGGGTGGTTCTGGGTGCGCCTGCGGAAGGCTTCAGCTATTTTGTTGTCAGGCCGATCCGCGCTGACGCCAACCCGTTTTCCAGCCGCTGTGGATGTCCGCGAATATGTTGACCCTGGCGCCGTACAGGAACATCGTAAGCGACCGCCTCTGCGACGGAGCACACGCCTCGCAACGAGCTGGCGATATTGCGGCCCAAGCGTCTATGGCCTTCGAGCCCTTCCCTGCGCCCCTACAGGTCAAGAAACGATGCGCTTTAAACAGTCACCGAGCCGCTCTAATGGCCGTTGACGCTGCGGCTCCGCCGCAGCCATCAGCCTGGCGGCTCGACCCCCGCACCGCCTCGGTGCGCTACCGCTATCTGTGCGTGGCCATACTGGCGCTGGCCTACACCTTCAACTTCCTGGACCGACAAATTCTGTCTCTGCTGGCCGAACCGGTGCGCAAGGAGCTGCACCTGTCCGATTCTCAGATCGGGCTGCTCACCGGCTTCGCCTTCGCCCTGTTCTACACCGTGTTCGGGGTGCCCATCGCCTGGTTCGCCGATCGTTCGCACCGAGTGCGCGTCGTGGCGCTGGCCTGCGCCTGCTGGAGCCTGTGCTCAGCCGCCGGAGGCCTCGCCGGCGGGTTCTTTCAGTTGGCGGCCGCGCGCATGGGCGTGGGCATAGGCGAAGCCGGGGGGACCACACCATCCTACGCCATCATCTCCGACTATTTTCCGCCAAAGGCGCGAGGCAAGGCGCTTGCGCTCTATTCTCTCGGGGTGCCGTTCGGAATCGCCATCGGCGCGGCGCTCGGCGGGGGCGTGGCGGCGCACTACGGCTGGCGGGCCGCCTTCTTCGCCGTCGGCCTGCCGGGGCTGGTGATTGCGCTGCTGATCCTGACGGTGGTGCGCGAGCCCATCCGGGGATCGCAGGACGATCCGTCCGCCGCACACGAGATCGCGCCGGCCCAGCTCGGCGCGACCATCGTAATGTTCTTCAGCAATCCGGTGCTGCGCTGGACGGCCCTGTCCACGGGCCTGGGCGCCTTCGCCGGCTACGGTTCGTCCAACTGGGTGCCGGCCTTTCTGATGCGCCATGAGCACATGACGCTGGGCCAGCTCGCCACCGTCTACAGCGTCTGCGTCGGCGTGGCGGTGGGCTTCGGCACTTGGTTCAGCGGCTATTTAGCCGACCGTTTATCTCGGCGCGACCCGCGGGCCTACGCCATGATCCCCTTCTGGGGGTCGCTGGTGGCGTTGCCCTTCGCGGTTGCAGGCTATCTGGCGCCGAGCTGGCCGATCAGCATCGCCTGCCTCACGGTCAGCGGCGCGACCGCCATCCTCTATCTCGCCCCGGCGCTCGCGGTGGTGCAGAACATCGTGCCGCCGCAGGCGCGCAGCACCTCGGCCGCCCTGTTGCTGCTGGTGCTGAACCTGATCGGGCTCGGCGGCGGACCTGTGTTCGTGGGGGCGCTCAGCGACCTGTTCAAGCCGCGCTTCGGCGACGGCTCCCTGCAGATCGCGCTCCTGTGTGCGGCGCCCGTGCTGCTGCTGGTCATGGGCGCCTGCCTGATGGAGGCCCGGGCGCTCGGTCGGGCGGCGAGGGCGGGCGCGCCCCTCTAGCCGCTCAGACGAACACCTGGCCGAGCCACTGGGCAGTCAGGGCCGGTTTGGCCGAGCCCTCGACCTCAAGGGTGGTGTCGGCGAGCTGCTGCAGCTGGCCCGGCCGCTTCTCCTCCACAGAGACCAGGGTGGAGATGGCGCGCACCCGCGAGCCGGAGCGCACCGGCGTCACGAAGCGCACCCGCTCGCAGCCGTAGTTCACAGCCATCAGGACGCCCTCGAGACGGGGACGGGCCATGGTCGCCTGCAGCCGCGGCAGCAAGGACAGCAGCAGGAAGCCGTGCGCCACCGTGCCGCCAAAGGGGGTGTTGGCCGCGCGCGCCGGATCGACGTGGATGAATTGGTGGTCGCCGGTCACCTCGGCGAACTGGTCGATCATCGGCTGATCCACCAGCAGCCAGTCCGAGACATAGGTCCGGCCCACTTCGGCCTGCAAGGCTTGTACCGGCGACACGCTCATGGACTCCGCTCACTCCCAATCGGGCCGTCTTCTAAAGCCGGGTGTCTTAGAGGCTGAGCGCCAGCCCCTGCAAGGCGATGCGTCGGACGCCCTCCTCAGGCCGACGTAGTGGCGAGCGCCGGCCTGCGGAAGGCCCGCGGCCGGGCGCGCCCACCCGGATCATCGAGCGCGCGATCGTCGAACAGGCCGTGGGCGAGCGTCGAGGCGTAGAGCGCCACGGCGTGCGCCCGCGGCCAAGTCAAGGCCCAGTTGCGCAGTTCGTTGGCGGCGTTCAGCGTGGCCATGATAGCCTGGCTGGCGATCATCGGGTCCACCGCCCTGATCGACCCCTCCGTGATCCCATCGGCCAGGGCGCCCGCGAAGCGCAGGGCCATGCGGTTGGAGCGCTCGATTACGTCCGGACGCACATCGCTCGGCAGGGTCTGGAGCGCGGTGGTCCTGAGCAGCGGCCAGTCGCCCGCGAACTGGATATGGAGCAGGGCCGCGATCGCCGAGGACAGGCGCGTCCACTGGTCGCCGCCGGCGGCGTCGGCCGCGCGCTGGACCTCCGACACCCGCTCGTAGCTCCGCGCGAAGCATTCGAGCACCAAGTCGTCCTTTGCTTCCATGTGATGGTAGAAGCTACCCTTGGTGACGTTCAGCTCCAGGGCGATCCGCTCCACCGAGGCGCCGCGATAGCCGCGCTCGCTGATCAGCCGGGTGGCGACGCGCAGGAAGTTGGCGCGGCCAGGCTCCAGCGCGGCGTCGGATGGCGCGAGGTCGAGCGGCTGCGGCGCCCAGGCCGTGTCGGCCGGCGCCAGTCCGTGGTCGAACACCTCGAACATGCGCCGCCGCACCCGATCGTAGTCGCCGAGCGAATAGCGGTCGAGCCAGGCGGGCAGCCAGAACACCGTCTCCATCAGCGCCTGGGCGCGGGCGGTCTGCAGCGCCTTGTGGCTGGTGTCTCGCGGCTCGCCGAAGAAGTCGCGCACGCCGCGGAAGATAGCGGAATAGTGCCGGGTCAAGGGCGCGCGCACGGGCTCGTCCAGGGCGCGCATGTCCGACAGCAGGGCGATCGGCCGCTCTTCGCCGCGCCGGATCCGCGCCCGCAGCTCGAAGTGCAGGGTGAGGTAGCGGGCGACGCGGGCGCGGGGATCGGGCTCCGCTCCGGCCTCGCGCACCATGGCCTCCAGCCTTCCCAGCGCCAGCTCGAACACGGCAGCGGCGAGCTGTTCCTTGAGGCGGAAATAGTAGGTGACGCTGGCGGTGTTCAGCTTCACCTGCTGCGCCACTTCGACAAAGGTCATGCCCTTCACGCCCCGCTGGTTGATCAGCTGGGTGGCGGCGTCCAGGATCAGCTCGCGCTTGCGTTCGAACCGGGAGGGCTCCGCAGCAGCGGGGCCGCCGGCGAACGCCGGGGTCGATGTCATGGCCGCATACTGCCTGATCGATGCGCACCGCGCCATGGTGACCCATCAAGCCGACGGTACGGTCGGGTTGAGACGGTGCATGCGCCTGCTTAAGCGGCTTGATGGTCGTCGCCTCGCATGATTTCTGCGCGCTGGAAGGCCGGGTACGCTCCGCCGGCAGGAGCAGACACGATGCCGGCGAGCGGTTTAATGCGACGAGGTCTCTCGGGTATGCGAAGCGCGGTTTGGCGGAGAAGGCGTTGAGTCTCGCCGCGATATTTGCCGGTGCGCAGCGGCAGGCGGGTCGACTCTCACTCGCTACGCCTTCGGACTGGATGCAGGGGCGTACGGTCTACGGCGGCCTGTCGGCTGCCCTGGCGTTCGAGGTGGCCCGGAGCTGCACGCCGGAACGGCCGCCGCTGCGTTCGCTGCAGGTAGCGTTCGTCGGACCGATCGCGGGGCGGATCGAGGCCTCCGCTGAGGTGTTGCGCCAGGGCCGTTCGGCCACCTTCGTCCAGGCGGAGGTGTGCAGCGAGGCGGGTCTGGCCCTGCGCGCCACCTTCCTGTTCTCCACCAGCCGGCCGTCGGCCCTGGACTTTCAGGACGCGCCGGCCCCCAAGTCGCCTGATCCGGAGGACGCGGCCCCCGCCCTGCTCCGCGCGCCGCCGAGCTTCTTCTCCAACAGGTTCGAGTACCGTCACGCCCTGCCGCGGACCGAACCCCCGATGCCGGAGTTCTTGCGCTGGGTGCGGCTGCAGGATCGCGAAGGCGTCGAGGCTATGAGCGGACTCCTGACACTGGCCGACGCCCTTCCGCCGGCGGCCATGGCCGTGATGGCTGCGCCGAGCCCGGTGAGCTCGGCCACCTGGATGATGAACCTCCTGACCGCCGAGCCCGCCACCTGCGACGGCTGGTGGCTGCTCCGCGCC
>CALMGB010000380.1 GCA_937863535.1 uncultured Caulobacteraceae bacterium | reverse complement strand
ACGATCTATCTGGGCCTGGGCGGCTGGATGCTGGCCGGCCGCCTGCGCATGGCGCCCAAGCGCTACAACTTCGAAGCGGCCTCGAGCCTGCTGGCCGCCAAGGCCCCGTCGAGGCTGGTCTTCCTGTGGGACCACCCGGTGGACCCGATCCTGGCCCCCGATCAGCTGTCCGCCCTGGGCGGATTCTTTCTTCAAAGGGCCGGGCGGGACGTTCCGGTCGCGCCCGTGGTGCTCGCGCCTGGTGAAGACCCCAACACGCGGCTGTTGCACGATGCCGGTCCGCCGGGGTCCGCGATCCTGTGGATCTACGACACGGTGACCAAGGGAACCGCGGCGACCCGCCGGCCGCCGCGGATCCCGACGCTCGATCCGTCCTTCACCTGCCGGCCGTTCGCCTCGGGCCGTTTCGGCGTGCTGGCCTGCTGGCGGCCGGCCGACACGCCGAAACCGTGAGAACCTACCAGCGCGGCGTCTGGCAGCCGCAGGGATAGCCGTAGGCCATCGGCGGCGGAGCCGGAGGCGGTGGCGGCGCATAGGTCTGCTCGTAGCCCTGGTAGTAGGCCATGGGCGCGGGCGCGTAGGGCCGCGGCTGGAAGGCCGGAGCCCCCCCGCCGCAATAGCCGTCCGTGGGCACGCTGAGGCCGGCCCCGGCGCCGAGGTCGACGCCGAGCACGGTCACGCCGGCATGAGCTCCCACCAGGGTGAAGCGGTCCTGGCCACAGCCCCCGCCGCGCCCTCCGCCGTAGCCGGCGTCGTATCCCCCGCCGGCATAGGCGTAGGGCGGCGGGGGCAGATCGCCCTGGCCATAGTAGGACTGGGCCTGGGCGGCGCCCCCCATACCCGCCAGCATCAGGGCAGCCGCAGAGGCGGCGAAAACCTTGTATCCGATGATCATGCGCTTACCCCGTCGTGAAACCCGTCCGCCGACGCTCCGCCGGCGCCTTCCCTGCGACAAATGCACAGGGCGCGCACCCGGCGCCAAGCCTTTCACCTGCGGGTTGAGAACGCCCCTGTTCAGATGAACCGCCAAGCCAGATAGCCCGCCAGCGCCGCCATTAGGATGATGACCAAGGCCGGCGCCAGCAAACCGGGATCGGCGCGCACGGCGTTGAGCACATCGTCCAACACCTCCAGCCAATTCCGCCCAGACTTGCTCACGTCAACTCTTTCGAGCGACCGTCCAAGAACAACCGGTAAGGCAGTTCCGCAGCGACATGTTGCGAGCATGCGCTCCGCCGAAGCAAACGGCAACGCCGTTGTGGAGCAGCCCTTCTCGCGTCAAGCTCGGCGGGGCAGGAACCGCGGCGCGCTCCCGGCCCTTTAGCTTCGGGTCGCTGCCGGAGGCGGGATGAAGCTGGTCGTCTTTGGCCTGACGGTCTCCTCTTCCTGGGGCAACGGCCACGCGACCTTGTGGCGTGGGCTGATCCGGGCCCTGGAGCGGCGCGGCCACGACGTGGTCTTCTTCGAGCGCGACGCCCCCTACTATGCCGAGCACCGGGATTTGACCGATCTCGGCGAGGCCCTGCTCGTCCTCTATCCGGACTGGGAGAGCGTGCGGCTCAAGGCGCTGGGCCACCTGCTGGACGCCGATGTCGCCCTGGTCACCTCCTACTGTCCCGACGCGCGCGCCGCTTCCGACCTGATCGCCGACCAGGGCCATGTCAGCGTCTTCTACGACCTGGATACGCCGGTGACCCTGGCGCGTCTCGCCGCCGGCGAGACGGTGGACTACCTGCCGCCCGACGGCCTCGGCCGCTACGACCTGGTGCTGAGCTATACCGGCGGCGCGGCGCTGGAGCGGCTGGGGAGTGAGCTGGGGGCGCGCCGCACCGCCGCCCTCTACGGCCACGTCGATCCGGACGAGCACCATCCCGAGCCCCGCGATCCGCGCTACGCCTGCGATCTCTCCTACCTCGGAACCTACGCGACCGATCGGCAGGCCGGGGTGGAGCGGTTGTTCATCGCCCCGGCGCGCGCGCGGCCGGACGCCCGCTTCGTGCTCGGCGGATCGGGCTATCCGCAGGACTTCCCCTGGACGCCGAACACCTGGTTCGTGCAGCACCTGGCCCCGGGCGAGCACGGCGCCTTCTTCTCTTCCAGCCGGCTGACCTTGAACGTGACCCGTCGCGACATGGCGGCCATGGGGTGGTGCCCCTCGGGGCGGCTGTTCGAGGCGGCCGCCTGCGGCGCGCCCATCCTCACCGACGCCTGGCCAGGGCTGGAGGATTTCTTCAGCCCCGGGCGTGAGGTGCTGGTGGTGGGCGGCGAGGCCGAGGTGCTGGCGGCCATGGACCTGCCCGACGCCGAGCTGGCCCGCATCGGCAAGGCGGCGCGCGAGCGGGTGCTGGACGAGCACACCTCCGACCACCGGGCCGGCCAGCTGCTGGCCCTGCTGGCCGACATCTCCGAAGGCGTGCTGCCTGCCGCCTACACGCCGCCAACGCCCGCGGCGCCAACGCCCGCGGCGCTCGCGGGGGCCTGAGCATCTGGGGGATCATACCCGCCGCGGGCCAGGGCGCCCGCATTCAGCCGCTCGCCTTCTCCAAGGAGCTGCTGCCCGTGGGCGTGCGCCGGGACGGTGGGAGCGAGCGCCCGAAGGCGGTCAGCGAATACCTGGTCGAACGGATGGCCAGGGCCGGCTGCACCAAGCTCTGCTTCGTCATCTCGCCCGGCAAGTCCGACATCCTGCGCTACTACGGCGACCGGGTGGAGGGGATGGACGTGGCCTATGTGGTCCAGCCCCGGGCGGCGGGCCTCTGCGACGCCCTGTTCCGGGCGGCGCCCTTCGTGGGCCCTGACGAGCCGGTGGCGATCGGCCTGCCGGACACGGTCTGGTTCCCCGAAGGCGGCCTGGCCGCCCTGCCCGCTGACCGGCTCGCCTTCCTGCTCTTCCCCGTCGCCCGGCCCGAGCTGTTCGACGCCGTGGTGCTGGACGAGGCTGGCGCGGTGGCGGAGATCCTGGTCAAGGCGGCGAGCCCGCCCACCCGCTGGGTCTGGGGCGCACTTCGGGCGCCCGGCGTGATCTATCACCAGCTGGCGGCGCTCTGGCAGGCGCGGGCGTGTGAGGACGAGTACCTCGGCACCCTCGTCAACGCCTGGATCGCCGGAGGCGGCTATGCGGCGGCCGTGAAAGGTGGCGCCCATTACGTGGACGTGGGCACCCTGCACGGCTATCGCGAGGCGCTGCGCCTGCTGGCGGAGGCCGAACCCGGCCGGGACGACCTGATGGAGGCGCTATGAGCGCGGACGACCCCAGCCCGCCTCCCACGAACCGGCCAGCCATCGGCGCCTCGTCCCGCGACGAGGTCGCCCGCCGCATCCACGAACTCGGCCCCTGGTTCCACAACATGGACCTGGGCGGCGTCCCGACCGCGCCGGACCACTTCCTGGGCGACTATCCGCGGGTGAAGTTTGCGGGCTTTTCCGACGCTCTGCCTGCGGACCTGGGCGGTCGCAGCGTGCTGGACATTGGCTGCAACGGCGGCTTCTACGCCATCGAGATGAAGCGCCGCGGCGCAGGCCGCGTGATGGCCATCGATTCCGACCCCCACTACCTGGCCCAGGCCCGCTTCGCCGCCGAGGTGTCGGGCTACCCCGACATCGCCTTCGCCCAGCTCAACGTCTACGACGTGGCCGAGCTCGGCGAGCGGTTCGACCTGGTGATCTTCATGGGGGTCTTCTACCACCTGCGCCATCCCCTGCTGGCGCTGGACCTTATCCACGAGCACGTGGCCGGCGACCTGCTGCTGTTCCAGTCGATGCAGCGGGGGAGCGAAGAGGTGGCCGAGGTCGCGCCCGACTACGACTTCACCCAGATGGCCATGTTCGACGAGCCCGGCTGGCCCAAGCTCCACTTCATCGAGCACGACTACTGCGGCGACTGGACCAACTGGTTCGTCCCCAACGCCGCCGCGGCGCAAGCGATGCTGCGGGCCTCGGGGTTCGATGTGGTGAGCAAGGTGGAGCAGGAGGTCTATCTCTGCCGCCGCCGGGAGCCGGACGCGGCGCGGGCGCCGTACGCGGTGTATCCGTCCAGAGGCCGGGGCTGAAGGCTCGGCGCAGGCCT
>CALMGB010000379.1:2080-17769 GCA_937863535.1 uncultured Caulobacteraceae bacterium | reverse complement strand
GATGGTGTTCGGCTCCGCCACCCGGGGATTTCAGGGCGGCGGCTGGAACGGCCTGACCGGCGCCAGTCCTGCGGACTACAACAACTTCTCGCCTGAGACGATCTGGTCGTACGAGACCGGCTTCCGCTCCCAGACGCCGGACCGGCGGCTGCGCGTGAACGCCACCGCCTTCTACGAGAACGTGAACAACTACCAGCTGCTATCTGACAACCCGGCCACCAACAGTTTCGACACCAGCAACGCCGCAAATCTCGCAGCCTACGGCCTGGAAACGAACATCACCTGGAAGCCAATCGCGAAGCTGACGCTCGGTGCGAACGTCAGCACGATCCGGGCCATGTACTTCGACCAAAGCAATCTGATACGCGATCAGCAGGCGTCTTGCCTGGCGGGTGTCATGGGAACCTGCGACTCGGGAATCGTGCGCGCGAACGGCGCACTTGCGACGCCGGTGTACACGCCCGCGCTCGATCTCTCCACCACCGCCAGCTACATCATTGATCTTCCGCTGCTGACCGTGACGCCCAACTTCGCGGTGCAATACGTCTCGCGTGAGTGGTTCGACACGGCCAACACCGAAGGCTCGGCCAGCTCCTACCCGACGCCGGCCGGCGGACGGGACAAGCCGCGCACGCTCATCGACTTTGGCGTCACCTTCGCACCCAAGCAGTACCCGGTGACGCTCACGGCCGAGTGCAAGAATTGTACGATGGTCGACTATGGAACGGCGGACCTGCTTGGCTTCGACTACTTCAATCAGCCAGGGACCTTCGACGTCAGCGTCGCCTACAAGTTCTGAGGTTCCACAAGCCCGCCTGATCGCAAATCAGGCGGGGGCAACTTTTGCAACGGTCAGGCTCAGCGCCGGCGATGACGCGCCGCGGAACGCCATCGCCTTTCGGAGATTTCGATCGCCTGCGGGCCAGCTCCGGTGTAGTTCCAACAGCTGTGTCACGGCCACAGGTCCTGATTGCGATGAAGCCCGCCATAGACACACTCGCGAAGAGCGACGGCTCTGTCCTGGAAGCGGATCCGGATGCGGCCGCGGCCCACTTCTGGGAGACCCGCCTGTCGCCCGACATGCTGGATGAGGGTCAGCCAACCCCGCTCTACCACCAGATTTACATGATCATCCGCGGCGTCATCGAGCAGAACGAGATCGGCCCGAAGACCTTGCTGCCCGGTGAACAGGCGCTCACCCGATTGTTTGCGGTGTCCCGCATTACCGTCAAGCGGGCGCTGAACGAACTTGCGGCGGACAAGCTCGTAAGCCGCCACCGCGGTCGGGGCACCATCGTCGCGCCGCGGTCGTCGATCCCCATGGTCCGCAGCTCCTTCGACAACCTGATCGAGAGCCTGCAGGAAATGGGTTTGGTCACTCAGATCGAACTGCTGGAGGTCGGGGAGGTCAGCGCCGGCGACTCAGCGGCCGCATCCTTGATGAAACTGCCTGCTAACGCCGCGCTGCAGCGCGTGGTGCGCCGTCGGCTCCTGGAGGGCGAGCCGCTGGCCTATCTGGTGACCTTCACGCCGCAGGACATCGCCGCCAGCTTCTCGGTGGAGGACGTGGCGAACAAGACGTTCCTGGCTTTGCTCGAGCGCGCCGGCGCCGCACCCCTCGAGGCGGAGCAGTGGATCACCGCCGTCGCGGCCGAACCCCAGATGGCGGCGGCTCTGGACGTGAGCGTCTCCGCGCCCCTGCTGAAGATTGAACGCGTGATGCGCGATGCGTCAGGGCGCACGGTCCAGCTCAGCCTGGGCTTCTATCGGCCAGACCGCTTCCAATACCACGTGCGCAACGTCACGCTGCGAGAGACGCGCGGAGCGACCCTGGCCGCAGAGTAGGGAAGCGCCGCCTAGCTCAGCGGCAGCTCCGCCCGCAGCCAGGCGGCGAAGGCCAGCGAGGCCTCGCTGAGCTTTGATCCCGTCCTCCACGCGATGTGATAGGCGTAGCCGTCCTCCACCTCGATGTCGAACAGGCGGACCAGCCGCCCGCTGATCAGGTCTCCCTGGACGAACAGCCGCCGGGCGAGCGCGACGCCCTGGCCGCTGGCCGCCGCCTCCACGATCATGGCGCTGTCGGACAGGGTCGGGCCAGGGCGGGGCTCCTCCAGCTTGAGCCGGGCTTCGCGCAGCCAGGGCGACCAGGGCTGCCAGGCATGGCGCAGGAGGACGCAGCGGGCGAGGTCCGCCGGCTCGCGGATCGAGAGCTGGTCGCGATAGGTGGGCGCGCATACGGGAAAAAGGACCTCGCCGGCCAGGCGCTCGTCGCTGGCGTCGGCCCAGCCGCCGGCGCCGTACCGCAGCGCCAGATCGACGCCGGGATCGAGGAAGTCGTCCAAATCGGCGGTGGAACGGACCTCCAGGTTCACCGCGGGATTAGCGGCGGTGAAGCCGCCGAGCCGCGGCACGAGCCAGCGGACCGCGAGCGACGGGTGGACGCTGACCACCAGCCGCACCGACTGCGCCGGCGCAGGCGCGGGAAACGCCCGGTCGAGGGTGGCCAGCGCCTGTCGGACCTGGGACAGCAGGGTCACTGCTTCACGGGTCGGGACCATGCGGCGGTTCACCCGCCGGAACAACGACATCTCCAGCCGGTCTTCGAGCTCGCGAATCCTGTGGCTGACCGCGCCATGGGTGACGCCCAGTTCGGCCGCGGCGACCGAATAGCTGCCGTGGCGGGCGGCGGCGTCGAAGGCGCGCAGGGTCTGGACCGAGGGAAGACGCATCACCATCGCTCCTGATGTGAGCCAAGTTCACATGACGGCCCAATTATCGTCGTTTGTCATCCACATGCACCGTCTTAAAGTGAGTGTGAGATAACGATGACAGGCTGCTGATGCTTGCCGACGACAGCCTTGCACAGCCTGTCGAGACCGCGTTCCGATTGCGGCGAGGCGGCTGGTATCTCGTCAGCCTTCTGATGATCGTCCAGATCGTCTCCTACATTGATCGTTTCCTGCCGAGTCTGCTGGTCCCGGGCCTCAAGGCCGATCTCCACCTTACTGATTTTCAAGTCGGGCTGTTGCTCGGTCCGGCGTTCGCGATCTTCTACGTCGCCGTGGGCCTACCGTTCGGCTGGGCGGCGGATCGGTTTTCTCGGCGCGGCGTCGCGGCGTTCGGCATCGCGGTCTGGTGCGCCATGACGGCGGCAGCCAGCTTGGCGTCGAGCTTCCTGCCCTTGTTCGCCGCCCGCCTCGGCGTCGGCTTTGGGGAGGCGGCGGTGGCCCCTTGCGCCGTCTCGCTGATCGGCGACGCCTTCCCCCCGGCGCGGCGCGCCAAGCCGATCAGCCTCTACATGGCCGGCTCCTTCGTCGGCGCCGGATCGGCCTTCCTATTCGGCGGGCCCCTCGTCCAAGCCATCCAGCACGCCCCGCCGTTCTTCTCGGGCATGCGGCCCTGGCAGACCGCGTTCTTGGTGGTCGGCGCGCCGGGCCTGCTACTCTCGCTGCTCATGCTAACGATCCGCGAGCCCGCCCGCGTCGACGTGACTTCGAAGGTCGCAGCCTCGATGGCTGAGGCCCTGCGCTACATTAAGCAGCGCTGGCGCGCGTTCGGCGCCCTGTTCGTGGCATCCGCATGCTCGGTGACGCTGGGCGCGCTGAGCTTCTGGAACGTGGCCTTGTTCCAGCGCACCTGGGGCTGGAACGTCGGCCAGGTCGGTATGGCGACGGGGCTTATGTTCTTCACCGCCGGGCCGCTCGGGGCGGTGGCGAGCGTGTGGCTGAGCCGCCGCGGGATCGCGCAGGGCCGGCCGGACGCCACCCTGCGCACGCTCCTCTTCGGCCTGCTCGTCGCCGCGCCGGGCCTAGCGCTTTTCCCTCTGGCGCCGAGCGCGCCGATCGCTCTGATCGGTATGTTCGTGGGCTTCCTCGGGAACTCGATCACCACCACCGCCGGGCCGATGTCGCTGACCCTGCTGGCGCCGGGCCAGATCCGGGGCAAGGCGACTTCCATCTACTATCTGGTGATCAGCCTGGTCGGCCAGTTCCTCGGGCCGCCGCCTGTAGGCTGGATGGTCGACCGGTTCGGACACCCTGCGGCGCTGGGCTACGCCATGTCGATCGAGACGGTGGCGGTCTCCATCCCCGCCATCCTTCTGGTCGGGCTTGGCCTACCGGCCTTCCGCCGCGCCGCGGAGGAGCTGGAGCTCGCGCGAATGGGAGCCGCCTTTGGCTGAGCCCAAGGCGCACCCGAAACTCGGTCCGATCCGCGGCGTCACCTACGCCGTCCCAGACCTTGGGGCCATCGAAGCAGCCTATGTCGGCGAGCTCGGCTACCGGGTGCATGAGCGGGGGGTCGTGGGCGCCGGCTTTGCGGCGAGCCTGCAAGCGCCGGCGGAAGCCGGGCGGCCCCTGCTGACGCTCGGTCCTGCAAGCGGGGAGGCGGTGCGGCTGCGCTTCATCGAGAACCCCGCAGCCACCGGCTGGCGCGCGCTAACCACCTTCGGCTGGAACGCCACCGAGTTCGTGGTCCAGGACGTCGATGCGCTGGCCGACCGGCTGCAGATGGGGTCGTTCGAGATCATCGGAGTCCCCAAGGGCCTGACCCGTTTCCCCATGATCCGCGCCATGCAGGCGATCGGGCCGGCGGGGGAATGCTGCTACTTCACCGAAGTGGGGCCGGGCTCCGGGCTCGACCTGGCGCCGGCGCTCTCCTTCGTAGGGCGCGTCTTCATCGTCGTGGCCGCAGGTCCCGACGCCGACGCGCTGCTGGAACCCTACGCCCGGTTCGACAACGTGACCGAGGCACCCGTAGCGACGCCCGTCCGGGTGATCTCCGACGCTCATGGATTGCCTGCAGAGACCCTGCACCAGCACGGCCTGGTCAGGCTGCGCGGGGGCACGCTCGTCGAGCTGGACGCCTATCCGTCTTCCGCCCGACCCCGCAGGTGCGGACAAGGCGAGCTTCCGCCTGGCATGGCGGCTGTGAGCTTTGAAGTCGAGGAGGGGCAGGCGCGTGGCGCCGGCGGCGGCGCCGGCGGCTGCCTCTTCGGCGCGGCCGGCGAGCGGATCGAACTGGTTGCTCCCGGCGAGCCTTGGGCGATGGACGCTGCGGCATGAGCGCGAGTGTCGAGCACCAAGCACGGCTGGACTTCGTGCTCGCCCTGCGGCGCCGGTGGGCGGACACGGTCTATCCGCACCTGCGCCAGGAGTTCGACGTCCGCGGCGGGGACGACTCCAGGCCGCCTTCGGAGCTGTCTGAGGCTGTGCACGCCCTGCCGAGCTTCGGCTGGTTCGCCTGGCTGGAACGCGGCTCCCAGAAGATGCTGTGGCGGGCGGTGGAAGACGCCGTGGCCGCTCGGCCTGCGCCGCTCGCGGCTCGACCGGCCGGTCTCGATGCGGCCGAAGCCGACGCCTCGCGGGTCAGGGTCGATCCGGCGTTGCAGCTGCCCGACTGGTACACTGAGTGGGACATCCACTTGCAGCCCGGCGGCGTCTGGTCCTCGCGGGCGTCCGCCCACGTCTACGAGCTGGGCGCCAAGCTGGTGATGATGGGGGACAATGACGACTACAGCTTCCATCGCCTGTTCGTAGAGACCGCCCTGCCGAAGCGGAACTACAGGCGCATCGCCGATCTTGGCTGCGGTTTCGGAAAGTCCACCTGGCCGCTGAAGGCGGCGTTCCCTGAAGCCCAGGTGACCGGCGTTGACCTGGCCGCGCCCTGCCTGGAGCTCGCGGTCGAGCGCGCCGCAGCCCGGCGGCTGGCGATCGCCTTCCGCCAGGCGGACGCCTGCGCCACTGGCCTGGAGGGTGGAGCGTTCGACCTCGTCACCTCCACAATGCTGATCCACGAGCTCCCGCGCGAGGCGCTGGTGAGCCTGTTCCGAGAGGCGGCGCGGCTGCTTGCTCCTGGCGGCGTCCTGGCCTTCCTCGATTTCCAGCCGACCGGGGACGGGTTCCGCGACCTGGGCATGGTCGAACACTCCGCGCGCAATAACGAGCCCTTCATGGCGCCGATGATGGCGATGGACCTGATCCAGGAGGCGGAGGCCACGGGCCTGCGCCAGGTGCGCTGGAGCGCCTTCGACGAGCGGGGCGCGGGCGAGCTTGGGGAGCCGGCTTGGCCACGCCGCCGGGAATGGCACTTCCCGTGGGCGGTCTTCCATGCGGAGGCGCCAACATGAGCGACGCCGCAGACGAGCTGTCGCCCTATGGCGCGCCGGACCTGGAGCAGCTGACCGCGCTGGTGTTCGAACTGGCCTCCCAGCTGCACGTCGAGCGCATCCGCCGCTTGGCCCTGGAAGTGGCGTTGGAGGGCTCGGGCGCCCTTCCCCCGGGGGCGGCGCAGGGCTTGGCCGGCGATGCGCGGCTTGCCGCCAGGGGGTCTGCGGAGCTGGACCAAGCCATGAGCGGGATCATCCGCGTGCTGACCGAGGGCGCCGATCCCCGCAACCCCTTGCGCGCCCAAAGCCGCGCCGACGCATGAAATCGGAGGCTTGAAGGCGATGCCGCGACCGCAGATCGAGTTCGTCCAGTCCCAGGCCCTGCCCTGGCGGGCCGACGACCGCTTCGGCGCGGGCGTGGAGGTCAAGGTGCTGAGCGAGGACGCCGAATCGGGGGCCGCCAGCCTGCTGATCCGATATCCTGCCGGCTGGACATTTCCGGCTGGCGTGCGCGGCGCGGACGAGGAGTTCCTGGTGCTGGAGGGGGCGCTGACGGTGGGACTGCTCAGCTTCGGCCATCTGCATTACGCCCATTGGCCCGCGGGCTACGCCGCGGCCGAGCGCAGCAGCGAGCAGGGCGCCGTCGTGCTAACCTTCCTGTCCGGCGATCCGAGGCAAGCCGCGCCGGCGGCGTTCAACGCCGCGCGCCTGGTGGAGCGCATCGATGCGTTAACCCTCTCCTACACAGGCAACTTCCATCCCGAGTTCCCGCCGGGCGCGGGCCGCAAGGTGCTCTACACCGACCCTGGAACCCAGGAGACCTCTTGGATTCTCGGCACACTGCCGCTCCGATGGGCCGAGCGGTCGGAGGTGCACGACTTCGTTGAGGAGATGTATCTGCTCTCAGGCGAGAGCCACGGCGACCGGGGCGTCATGCGCCCGGGAGCCTACTTCTGGCGGCCCGGCCACATTGCCCACGGCCCCTACGGCACGATGACGGGCAACCTCTACTTCTTCCGCACCCAGGGAGGCCCGCTGATCACCCGCTATGTGGAGCCGCAGGCGCCGTTCCATTGGTGGCCGCAATACAGGCCGGCGCTGCCGGCCGAACTCCAGGCCGGCGCGGCGGAAGCCGCAGAAGGTGCCAGGGCGTGGTGAACGTGATGCAAGCCGGACTGCAGAAGCCGGCGACCCCGCTGCAGACCATGCAGTCCCTGCGTGCGGAGCTAGCGCGGCGCTTCGGCGCGCCGCCATCCCTCGTCACCGCCGTGATCGGCGCCGAGCGGCTGTCGCCTGCCGGCGGGCGCAAGATCCAGATCGTCGATCCGGCGACCGAGGCGGTGGTCAGCGCCGTGGAGGAGGACGGTCCTGCCGTCGTGGACCGGGCGGTGGCCGCCGCGCGCGCCGCCTTCGACACCGGTCCCTGGCCGCGCCTGCCGGTCGAGGCGCGTCAAGCAATGCTGCGCCGCCTGAGCGACTTGGTCGAGGCGCACGCCGAGGAATTGGCCTACCTCGAATGCCTCAACTCCGGCATCCCGATGCGCCACCTGGCGCTGGGCCAGATCCCACGCGCGGCGCTGAACTTCCGCTTTTTCGCCGAGTACATCGGCCAGACCGCCGGCCAGATCTACCAGCAAAATGCCGACTACCTGACCTTGGTCACGCGCGCGCCCGTCGGCGCCGCCGGACTGATCGGGCCGTGGAACGCGCCGCTCGCACTGACGTCGATGAAGATCGCCGGCTGCATCGCCTTCGGCAACACCTGCGTCGTCAAGCCTGCGGAGCAGACGCCGCTGGCGGTCTCGCGCTTTATGGACCTGGTGTTTGAGGCGGGCCTTCCCCCCGGCGTGGTCAACCTGGTTAACGGGCCCGGCCAGGTCACGGGGGAGGCCCTGGTCCGCCATCCCGGGGTAAACCTGATCTCCTTCACCGGCGGCACGGAGACGGGCCGGCGGATCATGGCGGCGGCGGGGCAGGGGCTGAAAGCCACCTCGATAGAGCTCGGGGGCAAGTCGGCCAACATCGTCTTCACCAGGCGCTGGACGCGGCCCTGCTCGGCATCTTCTCCAGCAACGGGCAGCAATGCCTGGCCGGGTCCCGCATCCTGCTGCAGAGGCCGATCGCCGAGAGCTTCATGGAGGCCTTCGCCACGCGCGCGGCCGCGCTTCGGCTGGGCGACCCGATGAGCCCCGAGACGGAGATGGGGCCCCTGGCCTTCAAGGCTCACTTCGAGCGCGTTCTGTCCTTCGCCGACGTCGCCCGGGCCGATGGCGCAGACCTGCTGACCGGCGGCGGCAGGGCGGGCCAATTTGAGAAAGGTTACTTCATGCAGCCGACGGCGGTGCTGGCGCCCTCCAACACCGCACGGATCGCGAGGGAGGAGGTGTTCGGGCCGTTCGCAACCTTTGTCGTGTTCGACACGGTGGAGGAGGTCATCGCCATCGCCAACGACTCGCCCTTCGGCCTGGTCTCCTACGTCTGGTCCCAGGACATGGCGACCGTGCTTAGAGTGGTCGAGGCGGTGCAGGCGGGAATGGTCTGGGTCAACACGCCCATGGCGCGCGAACTGCGCGCGCCTTTCGGTGGGGTGAAGGACAGCGGCGGCGGGCGCGAAGGCGGCTCCGCATCTGAGGCTTTCTACACCAGCCAGAAGGCGACGATGATCCCGCGCCAACCCGTCGCCATGCCCCGCCTGGGACTTGGCTGAATGGGCGAGGCTCACACGATGGCGGCCGCCTTCCTCAGCCCGTCGATCATGGACGTGCGCATCAGGTGAGCCTTGCAGCGAACCGGATCGGCGGCCAGCGCCTGCAGGTCGGCCAGCATCTCACGCCGGCGCGCCGGATCGCGTTCGCGCATCCGCGCCCGGTTGCGATCGGCCTGGGCCATTATCTCGTCGCGGGCGACCGGCCGCCTCCGCCGGTCGTAGAGGTCAAGCGCCCCCTCGTCGCCCACCAGGGCGCTGGCCAGCGCCGCCGCCAGTTCGAAGGCGTCGTGCAGGCCGCCGTTCAAGCCCATGCTGCCGGACGGGCTATTCACGTGGGCCGCATCCCCGGCCAGCGCGACCCGCCCGGTCACATAGCTCGGGACCGAGCGCATGTGCACGCGGTAAGGCCGCACTTCGCCGACGTCGTAGGGCTGGTCGCGCGGAACGACGTCCTGCAGCGCCAAGTCCAAGGCTTCGGGCGTGAGCTGCGCCTCGATCGGTGCATCCTCGCGCGGATAGATCGACACACGCCAGCGCCCGGGCGTCTTCAGCAGCGTGAAGTTCCCGCCTTCCGCTCTCCAGCAGTAGGAGACGTTGGAGAGGCCCGGCAGGTGGTCCTCGAACGGGAAGGCGGTGGTCGCCAGGATCGTGGTTTCCGGATAGGTCTCGCCCTCGAAGGGCAGGCTGGCGGCGGCGCGCACGGTGCTGCGCGCGCCATCGCATCCGACCAGGTAGCGGGCGCGCAGGCGGCGCAGGTCGCCACAACCCTCGACAAGCGTCGTGACGCCGTTCCCGTCCTGCTCGAACCCGCACAGGCGCGCGCCGGTCAGGATCGTGGCGCGCGTCTGCAGGCGTTCGCGGAGCGCCTCGCTCAGCTTCCACTGCTCGCACTGCAGCCGGAACGGGTGGTCGGTCTCTCCCTTCAGCAGGCCGAGGTCGAACACGGCGCGCTCGCCGCTGGGATGCAGCCGGATCTGCCAGGTGGGGCAGGGCACGCCTCGCGACAGCAAGACCCCGGTGATCCCCAGCCGTCCGAGCATGTCCAGCGTGGGCGGATGGAAGGTGGAGGCGCGCAGGTCCCGCGCCACCACTTCCTCCTGCTCCACCAGAAGCACGTCCAATCCGCGCTCAACGAGCAGCAGAGTGAGGCAGAGACCGACCGGACCGCCGCCGACAACTATGATGTCTTGCATGCCCATCCCCTTAGAGTGAACTTTGATGCGGCAATGGAGCTAGAATACAATAGCAATGGGTCGCATCTATGACAGAATACAGTTCTGTTGCTCAGGTTGGTGTTCTTACGCCACAAGCCAACAGCACAGTTGAGTTGGAGTTCTGGGTGATGGCCCCTCCCGGCGTAAATCTGCTTTGTGCACGGTTGACCAGCGCCTCGCTGACGCTCAACGAAAGGCTGGTCGACTATCTCGACGGCTGTCCGGCCACGGTGGAGCAGTTCGGGGGCGCTGCGCTGTCGGCCATCGCCTTCGCCTGCACCGGCTCGTCCTATCTGGCCGCGCCTGGGCGCGAGGCGGCGGTTTTGGCCGCGGTCGAGGCGCGCTTCGCCGCCCCGGTGGTCACCGCGGCGGGCGCAGTCCTGCACGTGCTCCGCACGCTGGGGGCGCGCCGCATCTCGCTGGTCTCGCCCTATCCCGACGATCTCACCGCCGCCAGCGCGGCGTTCTGGAGGGCGCACGGCCTGGAGATCGGCGCGATCGCCCGGCCGGCGCCGCCGCCTGTGGATGCCGGCCACCCCATCTATGCGGTGCAGGCGTCGGCCGTGCGGGCCGCCCTGGACGAGGTGCGCGACGGGGTGGATGCGGTGGTTCTGCTCGGCACCGGCCTGCCGACGCTGGGCGTTATCCTGGATGCAGCCGATGGGCGGGCGGTCCCGGTGCTGTCCTCCATGCTGTGCCTGGGCTGGCTGTGCATCGCGCGCGCGACCGGCGCGCCGGCCGACCTTAGTTCGCTGACGCATTGGAGGAGCGGCGCGTCCTGGCGCGCGCGGCTGGAGGCGCGGCGCTCGTCCGGCGCCCGAGCCCCCGCTTGATGAAGGAGGAGCCCATGCTGCTGAACGGATCGACCAAGCCCTTCTTTGACGATCCCTTTCAGGACCGTCTGCTGGCCATGATCATGAGCCTCGGGGCCGAGGTCGCGGCCCTGCGCGAGGAGTTGTCCGACGTGCGGGGCGCGCTGGAGCACAAGGGGCTCGTCTCCACGGACGAGGTCGATGGCCCTGCGCCCTCCGCCGCCAGCCAGGCGATGCGCGATCGCCTGCGCGAGACCATGGTCGCAAACCTGCTCTTCCCGCTCCAGCAGGAGTGCGATGCTCTTTCCACCGCTCAGACGAGAACGGCGGAGCCGCCATGACGCGCTTCCATCCGGAGAGCCCCGACCTGGCGCCCGGCGACCTCGCCAAGCTGAGGTTCATGGCCGAGCTGCGCAATCAGCTGCAGAACCGGCTCTCCAGAGGCAACCGCGCGCTGTACGACACGAAGCTCGCCCGGCCTGAAGACGATGACCTCGGTCCCGACCACGCCCCTGAGCGGCGGGAGGAGCTGAAGGCGGAGATGGAGCGGGAGCCCTATTTCCGGGCCTGGAGCTCGATGATGCGCTCCTCCCAGGACCTGACGTGGAGGCTGGTGGGCCAAGCGGTCGAGCGCGACCTCCCGCGCATCCAGGCGAAGCTGGGATCGCACGAGGCCGGGCGAGGGTCTCTGGAGCTCGACGACGGCGTCGAGCCGCCGGCCTACCTGCTCGCCGCCGACACCCACCGTATGCCGGGCAGCTACTTCCGGCAGCATGGATCGTCGGACGTGAGAGCCGGCGCGCTCTACGATCTGGGCAGCGCCATGTACCAGTTTGGCCGGGGCGACCAGAGCGGGCGGCTGCTCAACGACGCGCGCGGACGCACGACCGTCGCCCACCTGCGCCGCTACTACGCCGACCTTGCGCCTGCCCGTATCCTCGACATGGGCTGCTCGGTCGGCGCGAACGTCCTGCCGCTCTGCGACGCCTATCCGGCCGCACGGGTGGAGGCGATCGATATCGGCGCCCCGATGCTGCGCTACGGCCATGTCCGCGCCCGGGGCCTGGGCCGCAGCGTGCACTTCAGCCAGCGCGATGCGGAGGCCACGGGCTTCCCCGACCATAGCTTCGACCTCGTCACCTCCCAGATCCTGCTGCACGAGACCTCGCCGGAAGCCTCGGTCAACATCCTGCGGGAGAGCTTCCGCCTGCTCAGGCCCGGCGGGGTGGCGGTCCACCTGGAGGTGCCCATCCGGTTGGACCGGCTGGACGTCTGCGACCAGTTCCTGCGCACGTGGGAGCAGTATTACAACGGGGAGGCCAACACGCTCGGCATCGCGGCGGCGGACCTCGAAGGCGAGATGCGGCGGGCCGGCTTCCAGGACGTGCTCGCGGGCTTCCAGGCCGTCGCCACGCCGGGCGACACCGAGCCTGCGGGTCTGAGCGAGACGCCGCCGTCCCAGCGCTGCCTCTTCATCGTCTCGGGCCGCCGCCCATGAGCGTGCATCCGACGTCGCCAAGTCTGAAGCGGGCCTATGCCGATGGCCCGTCCGGACAGCTGCACTACTACGACGCCGGGAGCGTCGGCGTACCGCTGATGCTGCTGCACCAGTCCCCCACCTCGGCGATCGACTTCGCAGCCACCTTTCCCGCCTTCGCCGAGGCCGGCATCCGGGTGGTTGCACCAGACCTGCCTGGGATGGGAATGTCGGATGCGCCGCCGTCGCCGCCCACGATCGAGGACTTCGCCCAGGCCGTCTTCGCCGTGATGGACGCGGCCGGCCTCGCGCGCGCAGCGGTTCTGGGACACCACACGGGCGCGCAGGTGGCCATGGCCATGGCGGTCGAACAGCCCGCCCGGATCAGCCGGATCATCCTGTACGGCGCGCCGGTCATGGACGAGGCGCCGCTACTCGATCACTGGCGCAAGATCGTGCCGCCCGAACGCGAAGCGGGCGCCTTCAGGCCGGTCTCAGGCGGCGCACATCTGAGCGACATCTTCCGCCGGCTCGAGGCTTTGTTCGGGCTGGACGTGGCCCAGCGGATGGTGATCAGCCGGCTGCTTGCCGGGCCAGAGCTCTGGTACGGCCACAACGCCGCCCTCACCCACGACATGTCGCTGAACCTGACGGCGTCGCGCCATCCGCTGCTTCTCGTCACCCATAAGGGCGAGATGCTGGATGCCAATACCTACGCCGCCAAGCTCCTGCGACCGGATGCCCAGCTCGTGGCGCTGCCGGTTCAGTGCGCCAACGTCATGGACGCCGACGCCCCGACGTTCGTGGCGGTCGTCTCCAGCTTCATGGCGCAGTCGGCCGAGTAGGTCCCTTCGTCGGGGGACGAAGGCGGAAACACGCCGGCCCTGCCGAGCATCGCCGGGAGCGCGATGTCGCCCATGCGCTCGCCCAGCCAGCGCGCCGCTTCGATAGAGCGCTTCAGGTCATAGCCGGTCCGCACGCCCATGCGGGCGAACATGTAGAGGGTGTCCTCGGTCGGGATGTTGCCCGTGGCGGCGGGGGCGAAGGGACAGCCGCCGACGCCGCCCAGCGACGCGTCGAGCACCTCCGCGCCGGCCATCCACGCAGCATAGGCGTTGGCCAGGCCCGTGTTGCGGGTGTTGTGGAAGTGGCAGCGTAACCGCGCCTCAGGCGCCGCCGCCCGCACCACCTGCAGCCGCCGCGTGACGGCGGTGGGGTCGCCCACCCCAATCGTGTCGGCGATGGCGATCTCGGCCACGCCCAGGTCTGCGAGCTCGGCGGCGAGCCGACCGACCTGCGCCTCGCTCACCTCGCCCTCGAACGGGCAGCCGAAGGCCGCGCCGATAGTGACGCCGAGCCCCAGCCCTGCCTGCGCCGCCAGGGGGACCGCCTCGGCGATCTGGGACAGGGTCTGAGCGATGGAGGCGCCCTGGTTGCGCTGGTTGAAGGTCTCCGAGGCCACCACCACGAAGTTCACCTCGTCGACGCCCGCGACCGCGGCCCGGTCGAAGCCGCGCCTGTTCAGCACCAGCCCGATCAGCTTGACGTCCTGCGCCGGCAAGTCTGCTTCGTCCTTTAGGCCTTGCAGCACGGCCTCGGCGTCGGCCATCTGGGGCACGGCCTTGAGGTTGACGAAGCTTACCGCCTCAATCCGGCGCGCGCCGGCCGCCACGGCCTTGAGCACCAGCTGCACCTTGTCGCGGGTCGGCAGGAGGGTGGGGTGGTTCTGCAGCCCATCCCGAGGCGACACCTCCACGATCTCGATCTGCGGCGCCATGCGTACCTCGTATACGAAACGGCTGATTGACAGCGTATTGCAAGGTATAGATCAACGGATTGGATACAACAGCGGTCACGCGGGTGACGGAAGGGTCCATGCATGGCCTATCGGTTGGGCGTCGACGTCGGGGGCACCTTCACCGACCTGCTGCTGCTGGACGAGGAGTCGGGTCGCTTCTGGCGGCATAAGACGCCGTCGACGCCCCACGACAGCTCCGAAGGCATCATGACCGGGGTGGAGGCTATCTGCCGCCAGGCCGACACGCGCCCTTCGGCGGTGGAGGTTTTCCTGCACGGCACCACCGTAGCCACCAACGCCGTGCTGGAAGGCAAGGGCGCGCGGGTCGGTCTGGTGACCACCGAGGGCTACCGCCAGGTGATGCAGATCGCGCGCTCGTTGGTGCCGGGCGGCTTGGCGGCCTGGATCGTGTGGCCCAAGCCCGAGCCGCTCGCCAAGCTCGAGGATACCGTCGAGATCAAGGGCCGCATGGACGCGCAGGGCCGCGAGGTGCGCCCGCTCGACGAGGCCGACATCCGCGCGCAACTTGCCAAGCTGAAGGCCAACGGGGTGGAGGCGATCACCGTCGCCCTGATAAACGGCTATCTGAATGGCGCCCACGAGCGGCGGGTGGCGGAAATCGCCGCGGAGGTCCTGCCCGACGCGCCGGTCTCACTCTCCCACGAGGTGCTGCCGGAAATGCAGGAGTACGAACGCACCCTGACCACCGTAGCCAACGCCGCGGTGCGCCCAGTGGTCGGCCGCTACGTGCGCAACCTGAGGAGCCGGCTGCGAGCTCTGGACATGCAGGGCCGCATCTCGCTGCTGCGCTCGGACGGCGGGCTGATGTCGTCGGAGGTCTCGGAGGCGCATCCGGTGTCGCTGCTGATGTCTGGGCCCGCCGGCGGGGTGGCCGGGGCGCTTTGGGTGGCGCGCAATTCCGGGCTGAAGAACATCCTGACGCTCGACGTCGGCGGCACCTCCACCGATGTGGCCCTGATCGAGAACGGCGAGCCGCGGCGGGCTCGCACTACCGAGGTCGGCCACCTCAGCGTGCGCGCCTCTTCCCTGGACGTGAAGACGGTGGGCGCGGGAGGCGGCTCCATTGCCAAGGTGCCCGAGCTGACCCGCGCGCTGCGGGTGGGTCCGGAGTCGGCGGGCGCGGCCCCTGGCCCCGCCGCCTACGGCAAGGGCGGGACGGCCGCGACGGTCACCGACGCCAACGTGCTGCTGGGCTATCTGCCGGAGAACCTGCTCGGCGGCGCCTTCCGCCTGGACCGCGCGGCCGCCCGGGCCGCGGTGCAGACGGTGGCCGATGCGCTGGGCGTGGACCTCTACGAGGCGGCGCGCGGCATCGTGGACATCGTCAACGAGAACATGTTCGGGGCGCTCCGCATGATCTCGGTGCAGCAGGGCTACGACCCGCGCGGCTTCGCCTTGATGGGCTTCGGGGGGGCAGGCCCGCTGCACGTTAATGCGGTGGCCAAGCTGATGGGGTCCTGGCCGGCTGTGGCGCCGGTCTCGCCGGGGGTGCGCTGCGCGCTGGGCGACGCCACAACGCGCATGCGCACCGAACTGGCTCGCTCGCTCTCCAAG
>CALMGB010000379.1:0-2070 GCA_937863535.1 uncultured Caulobacteraceae bacterium | reverse complement strand
TGATGCAGATGGGCGAGGAGGTGCGCGCCGGGCTGGCGGCCGAGGGCGCGGCCCCCGATCGGATCAGCGTGGAGTACGAGCTGGACGTCCGCTACCACGGCCAGGCGTTCGAGGTGTCGATGCCCGTCGAGGCGCAGGGCTTCGAGGCCGGCGGGCTGTCGCGGCTGGCTGAGGCTTTCGACGCCGAGCACCGGCGGCTGTTCACCTTCAACATGGACGCCGAGCATGAGTTCGTGAACCTGCGCGCCGTGGCGCTCGGGCGTGTGCTCGACATCCCCGCCCTGGAGATCGAGGCCGGCGACGGCGACCCCTCCGCCGCCAAGCTGCGCGACCACGAGGTCTGGGTGGATGGCGGCTTCCAGCCGGCGGTGATCTACGACCGCGCCCGACTGCGGGCCGGCGACCGCATGCTGGGGCCCGCCATCGTCGTGGAGATGGACTCCACCACCCTGGTGCTACCCGGCTGCGAGGCGGTGGTCGACCGCTTCGGCGTGATCCTCATCAACCCCGTCTGAGCGGCTGCTCCGGAGACCCTTCCATGCCCGCCCGCATCCTCCAGTCCGACGACCGGCCTTTAGCCTCGACTCCGGTCGATCCCGTCACCTTGGACATCATCGAGAACGCGCTGCGCAATGCGCGCGTGGAGATGGACGCCACCCTGTTCCGCACCGCGCTTTCCCCCGGTATCCGCGAGCAGGGCGACGCCTTCCCGCTGATCGCAGATCGCAACGGGCGCATGGTGGTGGGCCAGTTCGGCTCCTTCATCGACGGCTTCCTGCGCGGCTTCGATGGCGAGATCGAGGAGGGCGACATCATCCTGGTGGGCGACCCCTATGCGGTGGAGGGCGCGATCAGCCACAACTCCGACCAGCTGTGCATCGCGCCCATCTACCGCAGCGGCCGGCTGATCGCCTGGTCGGCCATGTTCGGCCACATGACCGACATCGGCGGTAAGGTGCCGGGCTCGCTGCCCACCGATGCGGGCTCGGTGTTCGAGGAGGGGCTGCGCATGCTCCCGGTGAAGCTCTACCGCCGCGGCGAGCTGCAGAGCGACATCGTCAAGATCGCCGCCCACCAATCGCGCATGCCCGAGTGGTACAAGGCCGACCTGCACGCCATCGTCGCCGCCTGCAAGGTCGGCGGGCGACGCGTGCTGGAGCTTTGCGACCGTTTCGGCGAGGAGGTATTCGACTCCGCGCTGGAGGAGCTATTGGCGCGCAACCATCGCGCCATGAAGCAGCTCATCGCCACCTCGATCGGCGACGAGCCCGTCTCGTTCGAGGACTACATCTGCGACGACGGCCGAGGCGCCGGGCCCTTTAAAATAAAGTGCAGCATGTGGCGCGACGGCGAGCGGGTGGTGCTCGACTTTGAGGGCACTGACCCGCAATCGGAAAGTTCCATCAACTTCTACATGAACGAGAACATGTTCAAGATGTTCTTCGGCATCTATATGGTCATGGTGTTCGACCCGCAGATCATGTTCAACGACGGCTTCTACGACTTGGTCGAGGTGCGCATCCCTGACGGCTCCTTGCTCAAGCCCAAGTTCCCGGCCGCCCTGTCCTGCCGCACCCATGCACTGGGCCGCATCTTTGACGTGCTGGGCGCGCTGCTCGGCCAGAAGACGCCGCAGTTCCTCTGCGCCGCGGGCTTCTCCTCCAGCCCGCACCTGATGTTCTCCGGCTACGACGCCGAGGGCCAGTGGTTCCAGCTGTTCCAGATCGGTTTCGGCGGCATTCCTGGGCGTCCCTTCGGGGACGGCGCGGACGGCCATTCGCTATGGCCGGGCTTCACCAACGTCCCCAATGAGTTTCTCGAACGCTACTTCCCCATGCGCATCGAGCGCTACGAGAGCGTGGCCGACAGCGGGGGCGCGGGCCTGTTCCGTGGCGGCAACGGCATACAGATGAGCTACCGCTTCCTGGAGCCCGGCACCATCGCCATCCACGATGACCGCTGGTTCATCCCGCCCTGGGGCGTGAACGGCGGCAAGCCCGGCATGCGCTCCTACAAGCACCTGGAGCGGGCCTCCGGCGAGACGATCGCCCTGCCGTCCAAGTGCGACAA
>CALMGB010000378.1 GCA_937863535.1 uncultured Caulobacteraceae bacterium | reverse complement strand
GGATTTGTCTAGCTCACAGCTATCAGCCGCAGCCTTACTCAGCAAGTGGCTTGAACCTTCGCGTAGAGGTTGTTTGTGCTCATGGGCGCTGCGGGCGGGGGCGGCGAGGGTGTTATGGGCAAACGGCCGACGAACGGTTGTGTCCCAATGGTCGGTGTAGCTTAAAGGTGGCGGAGCGCTCGTGAAACGCGCCTTCCACAGGGCGCCGGAGCAAGCGGTTCTGAGACTTGATCATCCGCGATCTTCGACAGGGGCGGCTTGCTGGACTGAACCTGAACCGAAGGACCGAGGAGAGCACGGACCTACGGGCGCTGCTGGAAAAGACGCCGGGTCTAGCGTGGTCGGCCTGACCGTCGCCGCCGAGCCGGGTGCCGTGCCGTCGACCATGTGGGTTCGATCATCGGCGAGCCCAAGCTCCACCAGCATCTCCAGCAGCGCATAACAACGCCTGCGATACCCTGCGCCGGAACTGCACGTAGACAGCTTCCACTTGCCGTGGCGCTCACTCATGTCTCGACACGGCGGCGGACCCGTAGCCGGAACTGCCTGCCGCTTAGAAGCCATTGCGCGTCTTGCGCCGGCTGAGCCTCATGCCCACGCCCAGGCGGCGGCAGCATCCCAAATGCTCGTCCACTCCGGTACGTCACGTCGTCTGCTGCGAGGCTAGTCTCCAGAAACCAGCCTACGATCAACGTGCGGTTCCGACGGGGATCATCGAGCTGGGTTTAGTCTATGAAGATCGCGCCGCACAATGGGTAGCCTCGCCAGACTATCTTGGTGCGGCGACGCTCACCCGTCCTCATCACGATCGTGAACAAGTCCGGCAATTTATCTCCTACCCGCAGCATCAGGCCCACGCCATGCTCACTTATGTCTGTCATCAAACACTCAAGCACGACATTTTCAAAGCACACCTCCACAGTGTCCTTTGTCTTTTTGCGTGGGAAGCGACGGCGGCTCGGATCTAACGGCATCGCGCGATCTTTGACGCGGTTTTGATCGGACGGCCGCGTCGTCCGGCTTGGACGTCGCGTTTATCACCGCTCCTCGTCGTCAGGTCTAACGGGTAGCGCTTGATCTTCTTGGCTGAGTGATCAGGCAGCGATTGTGCTTGGTCCGCATGCCCGCCTTCAATCCACCACCGGCTTCTCCCCGAACGCTTTTCCGAGCCCTCCGCATGCTGAACCAAGATCATATGAGCTTTTGTTCCTGCCATCCTGCTACTTGGTCCAGGCTTAGAAGCAACGATGTTGAGGGCCGCTGGCTCCATGCGACCGAGCCGATTGACGGTGTCCAATTCACTCTTAAGAGACCGTTTGAGCAAGGGCTATGGCGGGTGCGCGGGTCATGATTCAAGCTTGGGATGTGGACTCAAGCGAGCCGTGGCCGGATGGCCGAGATTGCCAGGAAGACCAAGCGCTACCCGACTGACCTGACCGACGAAGAGTGGGAGCGGATCAGAGCGCTGCTGCCGAAGGCTCCTCGACGCGGGCGAAAGCCCAAGACCGACATGCGCGAGGTGATGAACGCGATCCGCTACATGGCGCGTTCGGGCGGCGGCTGGCGGATGCTGCCCAAGGTTCGGCCCATGGCAGACCATCTACTGGTGGTTCCGCCGCTTTGTACGGCGGCTGCTGTTTCGCACCATCCACGACGTGGCGCTGATGATTGACCGGGAGCGGTGCGGGCGCGAGGCGAGCCCCACGGCGGGCGTCCTGGACAGCCAGACGATCAAGGCTCCTCAAGCGCAAACAAGGGGTTATGACGCCAACAAGAAGATCGTCGGCCGCAAGCGCCATATCGCGGTGGACACCGACGGGCGACTGCTGATGGTCAACCTGACCACAGCCGACATCTCCGACAGCGCCGGAGCCCAGGCCATCCTGGACGCGGTGCGCAGGCGCTGGCCCTGGCTGAAGACCCTGTTCGCTGACGGGGCCTACGACCGGGGCAAGCTGATGGACAAGGCCGCTTTCCGCGACTTCGTCATCGAGATCGTGCGCCGAATCAGCGGCGAGCCCGGCTTCAAGGTCTTGCCGCGGCGCTGGGTGGTGGAGCGCACCTTCGGCTGGATGACCCGCTGGCGCCGTCTGGTCCGCGACTACGAGCAGCGCTTGGACGTCTCCGAAGCCTTCATCCACGTCGCCATGGGAAGCCTCCTCCTACGTCGCATCGCCAACCGAACCATTCTCAAACGGACTCTAATCCTACTGAGTCAGAAAGCCGCGACCGAGTTGCCGGAGAGTTTTGGTAGGCTGATCGCCTCGTTGGTCAGTTGAGAGACGCTCGAAGGTGGACGCCTGGACCCAAGCGAGTGAAGCCGCGTTCGGGCTATGTCGAGGGCCTGATCGAAGTTGTCGGTCATGCCGATCGTGCGGTTCCCCTGAGGGATTACTGCGTAGGGCTGCTAATGCCGCTGGAACGCAAGAGCGTGGAGCCTATGGCGGCGGTGACCGAGCCTGGGCGGGTGGCGGCCAAGCACTAATTTCTGCTGCACTTCGTTGGCCAGGCTCCATGGTCGGACGAGGCTTTGCTCGGGCGGGTGCGAGATCAGACCTTGTCTGTGATGGAGAGCCGCGGCCAAGTCCGAGCCTGGATTGTTGATGACACGGGCATACCGAAGAAGGGCTGGCATTCCGTCGGGGTCGCCCGGCAGTATTGTGGTCAGCTTGGCAAGCAGGACAACTGCCAAGTCGCTGTGAGCCTGTCGGTCTCTACGGATCATGCCAGCCTGCCAATCGCCTATCAGCTTATCTGCCCCAAACCTGGGCGGATGACCCGGTACGACGCGCCATGGCCAAGGTGCCCGCCGAAGTCGTGTTCCAGACCAAACCACAGATCGCGCTTGACCAGATCAAGGCGGCCAGGGCGCAAG
>CALMGB010000377.1 GCA_937863535.1 uncultured Caulobacteraceae bacterium | reverse complement strand
CGCCGCGCGCGCGGCCAGGGCGACGGTGCTGGAGCGCAGGAAGTTGAACAGGATGATCAGGGCGGTGATCAGCTTCGCGCCGATCTCCACCCCGCCCTGGGCCGTGACGTCCCCGAGTCGACGGATCACCCACACGTCCGCCAGCCCGAACAACGATGGCGACGTTGGTCAGCATGGCCGGCAGGGCGAAGGTCAGGATCGTCCTGTTCAAGCGGTAGCGCCGTCCATCACCGCCGCCTACAGCGCACTGGAGAGATCGCCGCTCGGGCGCACCTCGATCCCCTCAAGCCCCAGCCAGTCCGCCATGATGGCGAGGTCGGAGGCGACGTGCGATGGCGCCCCCGGGCTCCGCGTGGGCGCCTGTACGAGAAGCCGTTTGGCCGCGCGATCCGCCTTCAGGTCCACCCGCGCGACCAGGCTGTCGCCCAGCAGGAGCGGCAGCACGTAGTAGCCGTGCAGCCGCTTGTCCGCCGGGGTGTAATCTCAATCCGGTAGCGCAGGCCGAACAGGCGCTCGGTCCTGGAGCGCTCCCAGATCAGAGGTCGAACAAAGCCAGCAGCGCTCGCGCACGGACCCGGCGAGGTCGTCGCGCTGTCGGATCGAGGTAGGCCGGCTGGGTCCATCCCTCCACGCGCACGGGGATGAACTCGCCCGCTTCCACCAGCTCGGCGATGCGGGGTTTGGCGTCATCGGGCGAGAGGCGGAAGTAGTCCCGCAGGTCGCCCGCCGTGGCGATGCCGAGCGGCCGGGCGGCGATGCGTAGCAGGTGGCGGTGGGCGTCCGGCTCGCTTGGCGTCGCGCTGTCGAGGATGGCGCCGGGCAGGACGCGCTCGGTTAGATCATAGACCCTCTCGAAGCTGGCGCGCCGCGTGGCGGTGGTGATCCGCCCCGTCCAGAACAGCCACTCCAGCGCGCTCTTCGCATCGCTCCAGCCCCACCAGCCGCCTGCGCCCCTGGCGCCTTCCAGGTCGGAGGCGGCGAGCGGACCTTCGGCTGAAATGCGTCGCAGGATCGCCTCGGCTTCCGGCTGACGCTCGCCCGCGAAGGGCTTCAGCCGTCCCCAGATCCCCCCCGCTCGGCTCGCGCCATTCGCCAACGCAGCCACGGCTTCAGCTCCAGCGGCAGCAGCGAGGCCTCGTGAGTCCAATACTCGAACAGCGTCTTCCTGGGTCCCAGGCGGCTGCTCCAGCAAGGTGCGGGGGTAGCCGCCGAGCCGCGCATAGAGCGGCAGGTAGTGCGCCCGGGTCAGCACGTTGACCGAGTCGATCTGCAGCAGGGCCGTGCGATCCACCTTGGACTACGCTCTGATCGGCGCCGCCGGCAAGGCGCTTGCCATGATCGCCAGCCTGCTTCATCGCGGCGGCATCGCCACGTCGGCCGAGTTCAGTCGCCTCTTGGATGCGCTCGCAGCCGCGGTCCCGGAAGTGAGCCAGCGAAGGGCGAGGTCCTCAGGTCACGGTCTAATACGGTCGTTAACGCTGGCGAACTCGACCGTGGAGTCATGCTGGCGAGCGGTAAGGCCTTCGCCGCGATCGGCTGCCTGCTGGATCGAGGTGGGGTCCCACCCATGCGAGAGACCGGCGACCTTGCAGGCCTCTTCGCCTGCACGGTGGCTGAGACACTCCCGCAAGAGGGCGACATCCTAGCCTATTGGGCGGCAATCGTCAGAGACTCCGCGCCGCCAGCCTCTTCGCGATACGGGATCGATCTATTGCTAAGGCTGGCCAGCCCTTGCCTTCGTTACGGCCGCTCGCAAGCGGCCAGACCAGCATCCCGACATGTACGTGGCCCGGTTCGCACGGGCAGGAGGCCATAGCCGTCGCCGAGGAGACCTGGCTCATAGCTGCCGCTGGAAGTGGCCGCTTCATAGAAGGCTTTTCCAGCCACGAGGGTCATGTCCGCAAGCCGCCTCAGTTGCGGACACTCAGAGGCTGGTCCGCCCTCGACAGCCGCCTCGCTTTTGATACGGGAGACCCGGCTTTTCTCGGACACTCAGCGGTCCGATTGCAGGCACTGAGCATGCCTTAGAACGGCGTCTCGGGCGTGCCATCCACCAGCCGACGTTCAGCGGCAGATGCACTTTAAAGACCGCACTTCAGGCTAGAGCGGTTTCCGCGCGCGTAGAGTCGTTGGGGATTCACAGGGCGTCGCTGATCTGATTCAGGGCTGAGGCTGGCGGAGGAGGCCGGCCTGCATGCCCAAGCCGCTGTCGTACGATCTTCGCGCCCGTGTCCTTGCCGCCGTCGATGCTGGGTTGTCTTGCCGCCAGGCGGCGGAGCGTTTTGGGGTGAGCCCGTCCAGCGCGATCCGCTGGCAGGCGCTGCGCCGCGGGGGTGGCGATGTGCGTCCCAAGCCGCAGGGCGGCGACCGGCTCTCGCATCGGACCGAGGCGCACGCAGGCCTGATCCAGGCCACCCTGGCGGAGGTTCCTGACATCACCTTGTCGGAGCTGAAGGCGCGGCTGGCCGGGCAAGGCGCCTCGGTCAGCGTGGCGGCGCTCTGGCGTTACTTCCGCCGCCACAAGATCACGCGCAAAAAAGACCGCCCACGCTCAGGAGCAAGATCGCCCCGATATTCTGAAGGCGCGAGAAGCCTGGTTCGAAGGCCAGCTCGACCTCGCGCCAGAGCGGCTGGTCTTCATCGATGAGACCTGGGCTTCAACCAACATGGCCCGTCGTTATGGTCGTGCGCCCCGCGGAGAGCGCGTGCGTGTCGGCGTTCCTCACGGCCACTGGAAGACCACAACCTTCGCCGCGGGCCTGCGCTCAGATGGCCTGATCGCTCCGTTCGTCCTGGACGGCCCGATCAACCGCGACGCCTTCGAGGCCTACGTCGAGCAGGTGCTGGCGCCCGAGTTGCGCGCTGGCGACGTCGTGGTCATGGACAACCTGTCCAGCCACAAGGGACCGCGCGTGCGGGAGATGATCGAGGCCAAAGGCGGCCAACTCCTCTTCCTCCCGCCCTACAGCCCCGACTTCAACCCCATCGAGAAGGTCTTCTCCAAACTCAAGGCGATGCTCCGAAAAGCCGCCGAGCGCACCGTCGAACGCCTCTGGACCACCATCGGCAAACTCCTCGACGCCTTCGCGCCCGCCGAGTGCGCCAACTACTTCACCGCCGCCGGGTATGACGCTACATGAGCGAAAACCGCTCTAGCCAAGAGGGCCTGCATCATCTGTAACCTCAGGTAACCCCACTCAGGGGAGTACGGCATCCTCGAGCGACTTTGGAGGACCGTCGACGCCGGGGCGCCCGCGGGGGTTCACGTCAGCCCAACCGTCCATCTTGAGAGCACCCCCACAAACCGCGCCGGGTCCGCCCTGTGCATGGGGTGGGCGGCGTCGGGCAGACTGACGAAGTCGATCTTTGCACCGGCCGCGGCGACAATCTCCCGCGTCTTCGCCACCTGCAGGTCGGAGATGGAGCCGACCAGGTGACCTGACTGGTCATCAATGCGGTGGAAGTGCTGTGTCAGCAGCATGGGCGTCTTGACGTGCGAGAGCATCACCTCGTGTGGGCAGGATCTGGCGACGGTCCCTTCCACAAAGGCGCGGGCCCATTCCGGATCGTACTCCTTGAGGTTCTGAGCCGGCGTCGGCGGCAGCGGGAAGAACCTCAGGATCGGCTCGGGGTCGGCGGCGACGGCTGACCGCAGCCCCTCATAGTCGCCGATGCTCCATTGATCGCCAAGGTACTTGGAATACAGCGTCAGCATCGGTCCGGCGGCCTGCTTCAGGCTATGACCGTAGAGCGGGCTGATCTCCGAGGCGAACAACGGAGGGTCTTCACACAGGCACGCCCTTATCTGCCCAGGCGGAGCGAAGGCGGAGAGCCAGGCGGCGAGAAGACCGCCTGAAGAATTGCCGCTGACGATGACCGGCCGCTTGATCACCAGGGAGATGAAGCGGACCAGGTCGCCGCCCATACTGTCCAGCGTGTAGCGGCGGGGCGTCCAGGTGCTCCTGCCCTGCCCGCGCAGATCGACGGCATAGACCTGGTAGTCCGCCTGCAACGCCTGCATGGCCTCTTCGTAGCCCCACCAGGACTCCGTCTGTCCAGGCAGCAAAAGCAGTGCGGGCTTGTCGGAAGACCCTGCCGTAGCGTAGTTCACGGAGACTTCGCCGAGCGGGACCTGATGTTCCGCAAACTTGTGGTTGACGAACACCTCTCTCGCGGCGGGTGACGCCGCGCCGGCCGGGCTGCTTCTGCTTGCGATCATCGGTCCCGCAAGCGCGACCTGCATGAAGGCGCGCCGGTCCGTCGCCGATTCCTCGATATGTACATCGCTGATGCTCACGCCAAGCTCCACCTACCCGCCACTGACTGAACGGATTAGGCCCGCTTCGAAGGGCCGGCCGGCCGCCAAGTCGATCGATCCCATCATCGCCACCCCCACTCGCGGGGGGGTGAAATCCTAATGCCGGTAGGTCAGCTGCAGGTACACCATCCTGGGCGGATCGGGGATGCCCACGACGTTGCCGGCCGGAAGCAGCGTACCTGGAAAGTTGAACCCGATCACATGCTCGTTGTTGAGGTTGTTCGCGATCGCGCGCAGCTCCCAGCCTTGGGCCGGATCCCCGAAGCCGGCGGACAGGTTCAGCCGCGTCGAGTCCGCCAGCCGGGGCGTCAGGGTCTCCTGCTGCTGGGACGTTTCGCTCGAGCGATAGGTCACCGTCGCATCCAGGCTCACCCGCTTTGCGTTCAGCACGTCGTGGCTGAGCGAGAAACCGCCCGCACCCGAAAACCGGGGCGCAAAAGGGATGTCCCCGCCGACCCGCAGGTCCGACGAGTCGGCGTAGGTGTTGTTCCAGAACAGCCGGACGTTGCGAACGGGCGCCCAATCGAGTTCCGACTCGAACCCGAACGACTGTAGGTCGGTGTTCGAGACCGTGAACGACACGCCGTTGAACTCATTCAATTGGTAGTCGTCGACCCTGGTATAGAACAACGCACCGTTGACCGTGAGCGTACGGTTCAGGAACTGGTTCTTTGAGCCTATCTCCGTCGTCCGGGCGACTTCCGGCGCGATATAGCTCTTGGTCAGGTCCGTCACCGAGTTCGCGAAGGCCGCCGCCTTGGTTCCCTGCCCCCACGATGTGTAGAGCAGGCTGTCGGGAGAGACCTGATAGTTGAACCCGACTGAGCCGTCGACGTCGTTCTCCGTCTCGGCCTGTCCGAATGGAGCGTGGGGAGGCTCGATGAAGAGGCTATATAGCCCCGGCTGTTCGTCGATGCGCGCGAGGCCTACGCTCTTCGTCTCATTGGTGTAGCGCAGCCCGGCCACCATTTTGAAGGGACCGTACAGCTCAAGGTTGGCTTGCCCGAACGCCGAGTAGGCCTTGTCCTGCTGGTCGAACAGGGTGTCCTCGTCGCCAGCGACGTCAGGCAACCCAGGCGCGGGGCCGAAAGGATAGCTCAGGTTCTGCGTCGTGGAGTTCACGTAGCGCCCATCCAGATAGAAGGCTCCGACGATGTATTCCAAGCGTCCGCCTGTAGGAGAGGCCAGGCGCAGCTCCTCACTGAACTGATGGTAACGGTCGACCATGTACTGCAGAGCGTAGTTGGTGGGAAGATATGAGACGTTTCCGTTGGCGTTGACGTTGGAGCGGTCATAGCCCGTCTGAGACGTGAGCGTGAAGCCGTTCAGATGCCAATTGACGGTCGCCGCAGCGCGCGTGCTCGTCTCCTTCTGACGTCCCGCTCCGCCGAGCGTGCTCGAATAATCGGCGGACTGGTTGTTGTCCGGTGTCGCCTGTATCGCCACCGGGTGACCGCTCATGGCGGCGAGCGTGCCGGGGAGTGCGCCGCTGACGTTGCTGAAGACCAGGTTGGAATTGGCGCTGATGCGGCTCTCCGCCTGGAAGAGGCCAGTGACGTCCACCGAACTGATGGGATTCCAGACGCCGACGATCCGGCCGGCCCTGGACTCGACTTCCAGGCCGTCCGTGTCGTCGATGATGTTGTGAACGAAGCCGCCTTCCTTGTCATACTTTCCCGACACCCGGAACGCCAGCTTGTCGTTGACCGGCAGATCAACGGCGCCTTCCACAAGCGAGGAGTCGTACTCGAACTCATGCTGTGCACGAAGATTGATGCCGAAATCGTGACCCGGCTTGTTGGTGACGAGATCGAGTGCGCCGAGGCTGGTGTTCTTGCCGAGAAGCGCTGAGTTGGTGCCCCTAATGATCTCGATGTTGCTGACGTCGAACAATGCGTCCTGGAACTCCCGACCTCGCGGCGTGAATACGCCGTCGATGAAGAGCGAGACCGAGCTGTCAAAGGACGGATTGCCGGGTTCGCTGCCCAGGCCGCGGATGGTCACGGCGAACTGGTCGGGGTCCGGCTACTGGGCGATGTTGACGCCCGGAGCCACGGCGGGAAGGTCCGACAGGTTTGCAAGGCCGCTGCGCTGAAGCTGGGTCTGTCCGACGACCTGGACCGTTTCGGGGATGGCCTGAACGTTCTCCGTCCTCTTGCGCGCGGTCACGACGACCTCGCCCAAGGTTGCGCCTTGCGGCGAGACCGTGCCGGCGACGCCCGGTGCGGCTGCGGCGGGCGGGGCGGTGGTGGACTGAGGCCCGGCCATGACGGGCGCCGATCCCTCGTCGCGCCCAGGCCCGGTGGGCTGCGCCAGGGCACCCGTCGCCACGCTCGCCAGCAGAGCCGCCAATGGCGCCTTCAGCCAAATTTCCACTGATTTGCCCTCCCCTTAGAAATGACGCTTCGGTCACTTTTCTTTCCCGTAACGAACCGTGGGCATATTTGCAAGAGGTTGACCGATCAGTCAGAGTGACGGGACATCTTCTGTCGACCGACAGCGCGACGGTCCGGTCAGCAGTCTCTAGAGTGTATTTTTCCCGGAGCTGAAGTAGGCTTTGAGATGCCAACACTTATTTGACGTGAAAGCGAATATCTTCGTCCGTGTCGGCAAGAGCGAGCCGGGTAGGGTCTCGCCTTCATGAGCGCCTTTCGCCTACGACACGGCCGGCCCGAAAACAGACGTAGAGGGCGTCGTGGAAGTTTGTGCTCTGATAGTTCAGCATGATGTCGTCGCCGCCCGGCACGCCCATGATGAAGTTGACGCCGGCGACGCCCAGCAGGGTCAGCAGGTTGTCCATGTCGTCCTGGTCCGCTGCCGCGTGGTTGGTGTAGCAGACGTCCACCCCCATCGGCAGGCCGAGCAGCTTGCCGCAGAAATGATCTTCCAGGGCGGCGCGGGTGATCTGTTTGTCGTCGTAGAGGTATTCCGGGCCGATGAAGCCGACGACGGTGTTGATCAGCAGTGGCCGGAAAAGGCCTGGCGACGGCATAGGCCCTCGCCTCCAGGGTCTGCTGGTCGACGCCGTGGTGCGCATTGGCGGAGAGCGCCGAGCCCTGGCCCGTCTCGAAGTACATCACGTTGTCGCCGAGTTCATATCGCTTGAGAGACAGGGTCGCCTCGTGGCCCTCGCGCAGGACAGCGAGGTTGACGCCGAAGCCGCGGTTGGCCGCCTCCGTGATGGACTGGAAGGCGAGGTCCACTGGCGCGCCGAGTTCGATCAGTTCGATCGTGTTGGTGATGTGGGTCAGCAAGCAGATCTGGGTCGGGATGGCCCAGCGTCGCCGCAGCTCGTTCATGAGGTCGAGCAGGGTGTGGGCGGTCTGGACGCTGTCGGTGGCCGGGTTGACGCCGATCACCGCGTCGCCGCACCCTATCAGCGGGCCATCGATGATCGAAGCGGCGACGGCGCGCGGGTCGTCGGTCGCATGGTTCGGCTGCAGTCCGACCGCCAGCCGTCTGGGCAGGCCGAGCGAGGTCCGGAAGGCGCTGGGGACCGTTAGCTTGCGCCCGACGGCGATCAGGTCCTGGTTGCGCATCAGCTTGGAGACCGCGACCGCCATCTCCGGCGCGATGCCGGCGGAGACGCTGCGAAGCCGCTCGACATCCGTGTCGTTGGAGAGCAGCCATTCGCGGAACGCGCCGACTGTCAGGTGCGAGATTTCGGCAAACGCGACGAGGTCATGGGTGTCGATGATCAGGCGCGTGATCTCGTCAGCCTCGTAGGAGATGACCAAGTCCTCCAGGAAGGCCTTGAGCGGCAGGTCGGCCAGGATGTAGCGCGCCACGCCCCGCTGCTCGGCCCTAACCAGGGGAAGATCATACTGCGGCAGGGCGGATCCGCTCCGGTCGGCGAGCACCACCAGCAGCGGATCGGCGCGTGGGATTGGTCAGGAAATTTACAAGCTGGCCTCTGTGCGTGGAAGTGAAGCTTCATCACGCACTTAAGACGAAGAATAGCGCGAACTCTTGCTGTGCGCTTGGAACGTCGGCCCGTGCAGCGCGACCCTAACAAGTCTAGGTTTCTCGAGAGTGCCGGCTATGTTCCTGCGCGATCTCATCTGGCTGGTACATAATTTCTGGGAAGGGCTATGTGGCAGATGGCCGGATGAACACTGGTAAGGCTAGTCCTGACTGCGACATGCGCAGGCGGCGGAAGGATGGCGGTTGATCAACAGCCGGATGCGCCTGGCGAATGCTGAGGCGCGGCTCCGGCGCCGCCGAGCTTGCCTACCGTTGAGCGCCTGAGGCGTAGCTTGGATCAAGTTCTGGACGGTGGCCGGTCCCGATCGTGTGCCCGCGGCTGAATCAACGCTGACCCTTCAGGTCACATTCGAGGCCTTCACTGGCATGTGACGTAAGGCAAGGCGCACCTGAAGCGGCTTCAGCCGCGAAGAGGGAGACGGACATGTACGAGATCGACAGCATCGTGGTTGGAGCCGGGGTTATCGGCTTGGCTGTCGCCCGTGCGCTCGCGCGCCGCGGGCGCGAGGTGGTGGTCGCCGAGGCTGGTCACGTCATCGGCGCAGAGACCAGCTCACGTAACAGCGAGGTAATTCATGCGGGCATCTATTATCCGGAAGGCTCCCTGAAGGCGCGTCTCTGCGTCGAGGGCCGCCAGCGGCTCTATGAATACTGTGAACAGCACCACGTGGCGCACCGACGCTGCGGCAAGTTGATCGTTGCGACCGCACCGGCTCAGTTCGGGGAGCTGGAGGCCATCGCCCGGGCCGCTGCGGCCAACGGCGTGACTGACCTACGTTGGCTGGATGCCGGCGAGATACATGAACTCGAGCCGGAGCTGCAGGCCTCCGCTGCCCTCCTCTCGCCTTCCACCGGCATTCTCGACACTCACGCCTACATGCTCTCGTTGCAGGCGGGAGCGGAGGCCGACGGAGCCGCCGTGGCGTTTGGCGCACGCGTCAGCGGGATCACGTCAACGGCGGCGGGATTAGAGGTCGCGCTCAGCGGAGAGCCGACGCCCCAGCTTCGCGCTCAGCTAGTCGTAAACGCAGCGGGACTGCAGGCGCCGACCTTGGCCAATACCATTGAGGCGTTGGCCCCGGACTTTCGGCCGCAAGCCCATTACGCCAAGGGAAGCTATTTCGTGCTGTCCGGACGTTCGCCGTTCAACCGCTTAGTCTATCCCGTGCCCGAGCGGGGCGGCCTTGGCGTACACCTGACGATCGACCTCGCCGGCCAGGCTCGCTTCGGCCCTGATGTCGAATGGCTAGCGGGGATCGATTACGGGTTCGATGCGGATCGTGCAGAGCGTTTTTACGCCGCGGTGCGCGCGTACTGGCCTGGGCTCAAGGACGGAAGCTTGGCCCCGGGCTATGTGGGGGTCCGCCCAAAAATCAGCGGACCGGGCGAGCCGGCGGCGGACTTCCGCCTGGACGGCCCGAAGGAGCATGGGATCCCCGGCCTGATCAACCTCTTCGGCATAGAATCGCCCGGCTTGACGGCCTCCTTGGCGCTCGCGGACCGGGTTGCTGACATCGCCGAGGATTGCCGCTAGATGATAAAAGACGCGTGTCGCACGAGCGTACCCTGAATTAATGCTGGCGACTTGAACCCCGTCACGCGTCGTCTGAACGCGACGCCTTTTTACTAAGGCCCGCCTCAATTGAGCCATATGAGTGCGGAGGCGAGGGGGCGGAATTGCCTAAATTTGCAGAAGAGGTTCTCGATAATATGTCGAGCTTGGTATAAGGTCCCGGTCATAGGGGCGCTGATGTCTGCAGTGGCGTTTGGGCGGGATCACGGGGGTCTTTGCAGCGGTGAGCAGGCGTTCGATCACCCGCTTGTCGGCGTCATAGGCCCTGTCGGCCAGCAGTGTGGCGGCCTGCATCTGCGGCAGCAGGGCGTCGGCGCCCTCCAAGTCGTGGGCTTGGCCCGGCGTGAGGATGAGGGCCAGCAGGTTGCCCCATGGCGGCGACCAAGGCGTTGATTATGGTGCTCAGTCCGCCTTTGCTTCGCCCGATGGCTTCGTCGCCACTGTTTGAGCGCGCCGGCGCGGTGCTGGTGAGCCCGTACGATGGCAGAGTCGATCATCGCGTACTCATTGTCTGCGTTCAGCGCCAAGGCCTTGAACAGCCGCTCCCACACGCCTCTCCTCAACCAGCGATAGCGCGTATGACGGCCTTGAAGTCGCCAAGACGCTCCGGCAGGGCATGCCCGCCCGATAACGTTAAAGCACCGCCTCGATAAGCAACCGGCTGTCCTTGGCCGTCACGCCGACATGGTCGTCACACCCGGGAAGCACGTCCTTGATCCAGTCCCGCTGATCGTCTCGCAATCCATATTGACGCATTCGCCAGCTCCAAATCAGCTGACCGGCTATGAAACACTTTCTTCCAGCTTGGAAATCCACCAATTGAGGACAGGCTTACGCGCTTCTGGGCTGGAATGGCGGGCGAGCGGGTCAGCTAATTTCCCACTGAATTCGTGCTCAATCCTGCTGCTCATGGACGTGGCTTATTTCTTGGAGCTGCGTCATGATTGCAGCGGGTGAACACGTCGTTAAGGAAAGCATCTTCGCCGTAGAAGGGGCCGAGTGCGGCGGCTTTGACCAATCCGCTGAAGGCGGTTCGGCCGTCTGAAGCGCTCGCTTGAGAGGCCGATCGCGCGGCGCTCTTCTGCTCATCATGAAGATGGGCGCCGGAATAGCCATCATAGCGCTGCTTGCAGGCGGCGGGACCGCACGCCGCCTGCCGCTTGACCGCGTCTATCAACACACCACCAAGAGCTACGATGTCGAGCTCGACATGGACCCCGCTTTGAAAGCATTCGCCCGGCTCTACGCGAGATTACGCGCTGGGGTACTAATCGACTTCGCTGATTTTGAAGCCCAAGCCATGCAGTTTCACGATCTCGCAGGCGGCCTGCCTGCGGTGAGCCATGCATCCTTCACGCTAGTGCTCGCAACTCCGCATTTGATCGCCGTCTCTGTGGAGCAGCGGACGCAGCGTCCAGGTGCACCCCCTGAAGCCAAGGTCGAAGGTTACTTGTTCGATCGTGCGAGCGGTCAGCGCCTCGCCTTGACCAGCCTGCTACGCTCTGACACGGACATGGCCCGTTTAAACGCCGTCCTGCAGCATGCCGTCACGACGGCGAAGAGGCGCCGCCATCATGGAGCGCCGCCAAGCGAGCCTTATGAGTTCAAGGCCCCCACCTGGGGAGAGCACGCGGCTAACGGCAGGGGGCGTTCTGGGCTGCCGGGCGACGCCACCCTTGTCGCCGGCGATACGGCCGGACGCGCCGCCGGCCTGCAATTTCTCTACAGCCCCTACCGTGTGCGGTCCTTTGAGGATGGTGCCTACCGCGTCGTGGTCCCCCTCGATGCGTTCGTAAAGGCCCTCAGGCCGGAATATGCTGTCGACTTTGGCGGCGCCCCGCTCGACATGACTGATGATCCGCTTCAGGGAACGTCTTGAAGTGACTTTAGAGGTCGCCCTCCGCTTGGCCGAGGGCCTCTTTGCCCTCGGTGGCGTAGCCTTCATACTCGACATGGTCTGGCGGGCGCTCGAACGGCGCAGCCGCCGCCACCGACCCGGCGCTTGACTTCGAGCGTGGTGCACGGTCCCAAAGAGCCTGCACCGCTAGAAACACCTTACTGGGGACGCCCCTCACGAGCGGTTGGGCAAGCCTGCGGCAATACGCCGAACGGCGATGACCTTCGCCGTCAC
The DNA here is from genome assembly GCA_937863535.1 of uncultured Caulobacteraceae bacterium. GTDB lineage: Bacteria > Pseudomonadota > Alphaproteobacteria > Caulobacterales > Caulobacteraceae > CAHJWH01. The sequence continues at coordinate 10,071 of CALMGB010000377.1, read as the reverse complement.
ACCAGGCTGACCACGCATCGAGCCAAGCCGCTGTCCGGATACATGCGGCTTCTGTGAGAGCCTTGCCCGCGTTACTCCGGCGCCACATCCGTGCCGATGAGCTGGCCGCCCGGCGCAGGACCAAAGCGCGGCACCCTTGCGGTCAAGTAGCCAAGCCTTCGCCCTGAAAAGGAATGGCGAAGATGACAAAGTCATCTTCATACAGACGGAGTGGGAAGTAGCCATGGCGTTTGTAGCGGAGCGTCAAAACGCCCTCGCTCCGTTGCACTCCGGTCGATGAGGCTTCACCAGCATCGACCTAGGCGAACTCGGCAAGATGCGGCGCCAAGCTGTGAGCGAGCGCGCCGACGTGAGGTGGGCGCATGAGACCCGTGTGATCTGAGTCTATGCTGAAGCTTTCCACGTCGCCCAGCAGGAAACGTCGCCAACCGTTCATGCCGTCGTGGTCGAGAAAAATCTCCGCCGCCTGCCGCCGTCCAATTTGGACGAGCACGGTTTGGCCGTGGAAGCGTCGTTCTCGCCAGCCGAGTTCGGCCTGCAACATGCTTCGGGCTAACTTGCGGTCCCCGGTCGGAACGCCCCGAGGAAGGTTCAGCGACGTCACGAAGTGTTGGACCTGCAACATCTTATACTGCAGGCGCTTGAGCTCAGCGAACGCGCGCCACCATCCGACTGTAGCGGCCCTTGGCAGCATCTGTTCTTTCCACCATCTGCCCAGAAATGGCAGTGGCGGCAGTCCGCGGCTGATTACGGGATCGAGTAAGACCAAGAGGACGCGCTCACCCTCAGCCTCAAGCCGGCAAGCCAAGTCGAAGGCCGGAACGGCGCCGGCTGAGTAACCGCTCACGATATAAGGGCCAAAGGGTCTCAACCTTCGGATCTCATCGCGGTAGGCGCGGGTGAGGAGGTCGATCGAAGGGCGCCTGATCATCTCCCCTCTGAGCAGTCCGGGCGTCAGCCCATACACCGTGTAGGCGGGCGCCAGACACCGCGCCAGACTGAGGTAGCTCAAGGGTAAGCCCCAGAAGTCCGGCGAACAGAAGATCGCAGCTTTACGCTCTCCCGGCTGAAGCATGATGGCATGATCGCTCGCCCGCGCGGGATGGTAGGCGAGTGCAGAAGCGATCGACCTCGGGCTACCTTCCTGGAAGATCAGGACGATAGGAATGGGTCGTGCAAGCAGCGTTTCGAGCCAAAGCGCAAGCTCCACTGCGAGAAGAGAGGTGCCGCCAATATCGAAGAAGCTGTCACCAGGACTTATGCCGCAGACTCCAAGCATGACCTCGAAGGCTTGTACGATGGCGTCTTCCATCCACGATGGTGCTCTCTCCCGCGCAGGCACAGCCGACGAGACGTCGCCAAACGCCGGTTTCGTTGCAATCGCGCGGACACTCATCGACAACGCCAAGATGGTGGCCTCGCTGGGAGGTACGCAAGAGAATCCATGCGTCGATCTGCTCGAGGGGAAAGCGACACGCATGTGTCTAGCCACCCGGCCCGGCTGAGCGAAAGGTTGCCCTGGAAGCCAGACGTGGCTGCGACTTCGACTTTATATCTGACTAAGTTCATATGTCAGCTCGTCGTAGCCGCTCGCGATGAACATGGCAGGCTGAAATACTGTGTAATCAACGGGATGACCGATCGCGCCAGCACGAAAGGACAGGATTTCGACATCACCCTTGAACAGGCGGGCCATTTCGCCGCGTGACGATAAGCATGCGCCGCCAATCAGCGTGGGTTTGTCGCCGTCGCCGATGAGCAGGCCGAATTCAAAGGCCCAAGTGAAAAAATTTTCAAAGCGATAGCGCCGACTGCGCCGAGCGAACGCCGCACCGTGAGCTTTACTGAGCTCTTCGGTACGTTGGGCGATCGCCACGGGGTTGCAGCTCTCCCGCTCGCGTTCGGTGATCAGAGCGGCCAGGGCCGAGGCGACCCACCGGTCCTCTGGCTCGGACGCGGAGAAGCGGCCGAGCCTGGCCCATGACGACACCAGCTCCCGATAGCCAGGATCAAACAACATCGGCAAGTGGCCCAGCACATCATGTGCGAAGTCGGGCGCAGCGGAGTGGTTCAGATCGCGTCGGCGACGAATGGCGCGCGCGATTGGAAAGCAGCGGCGGTCGAGCATCTCGAAGTAGCGATCTACCGAGACATAGCCGTCCGAATACTCGGTGCGCCAGGACGTCGGCGCTAGCCAACGGTTTAGGTCCTGAAGAATTGGGCGGCGCGGGCACGACGTGAGCAGGGCGGTGAGCGCCTCGACATATACTGGGGAGTGCCAGCCCGATTTGACGGCGACCTCTAACAGCTCGCTACTTAGAATGGACCAGGTTTCCTCATCCTCCTCCACCTGATCATCCACACGCCTGCATCGAAGACCTGGGTCTTTGAGCTCCAACACAGCATCCCCCTTACTAGACGGGTCAGTCTATCATGTGTTGACAGAGCCAAGCCATTGCTTCAGGCAAAGTGCCATTGAATGAAGGACATTGGATACAATATAGGCGAACAGGGAGTATTCAGGCCTGAAATGTATCCTGTGTGGACAAGAAGGACCGCAATGAACATCCGTCAGCCGTGAACGTTGCGAGATCGCGTGCGGCGCGGCTGGATGACCCGGCCTAATCGTCTGGGGAATGATGCCATGGACAGGAGCTTCCGAGGCCTCGGCTTGGCTGGCCCGGGCGATGGAACGGTGGTGAGCTGCTTCGAGCGCCTCGCAGCTCAGCGCGGCCGATATGTTGCTTTGGAAGAAGGTGAACTCAGGCTCACCTATGAGGAAGTCAACCGACGAGCGGATGAATTAGCGCGGCGCCTGCGCGGTCGGGGCGTAAAGCGGGAGAGCGCCGTCGCGCTCGTTTTGGAACGCTCGTCAGAGCAGATCATCGCGGCGCTCGCCGTCATGAAGGCGGGCGGCGGCTTCATGCCGATGGACCCGCGCTGGCCGCGCGAGCGCCTGCGGAACCTTATCCACGAGAGTGCGCCGCACGTAATTGTAAGTTCGAGTGGGGCAGACCTCGACGGTTTCGAGGATCAACTATTGCGCCTCGACTCGGCCGACGAGCCGTCTTTCTCTGCCGACGAGTCGCAAGGCCACCGGCCCGCAGGCGAGGACCTCGCCTATGTAATCTATACCTCGGGCTCCACCGGACGTCCTAAGGGCGTTGAGGTCACCCACGCGAGTCTGATGAACTTCTTGAGGTGGCGCTGGCGGCTTTTTGGGATGTCGCCCGACGATCGAGGCACTCATCTGGCCAATCCGGCTTTCGACGCTAGCATCGCGGAGGTTTGGCCTCTGCTTACGGCGGGCGCCTGCGTGTGCATCGTACCGGAGCCGGTCAAATCGTCTGCAAAGCGCCTGATGGATTGGATGGTCCAGGAGCAGATCACCCTGGCGACCTTCGTTCCGCCGGTGCTGGCTGAGTCCATGGTTCGCTGCCACTGGCCGCGCCAGACGCGATTGCGGTACATGCAGTCAGCCGGAGACGCCCTGCACGTCTATCCTGATCCGCGCCTGCCGTTTATCCTATTAAACGGCTACGGGCCTACAGAGAACGCGGTGGAGACCACGACCTGCATTGTGAAGGCGAGGAGGCGGCCGAAGGGTGCGCCCCCAATCGGGCGAGCGATCGACGGGGTAGGCCTTCATGTCCTGGACGAAGATCTGAAGCCCGTGAGGGCGGGCCTGATCGGCGAACTCTTCATCAGTGGAGCCAGCCTGGCCCGCGGTTACAGGGGACGACCTGATCTTACGGCGGAGCGTTTCGTCTGGTCGACGCACGTCGGCGTGACGAGGCTCTATCGCACAGGCGATCTAGTACGCCGCCAGCCTGATGGCGAACTCACGTTTCACGGCCGGTGCGACGACCAAGTCAAGGTCCTTGGTCATCGTGTCGAACTGGGAGAGATCGCCGCCGTCTTGGCGCAACACCCCGACGTGGAGTCGGCAGTCATCGTACAGGAGAGTGACGCGAAGTTCGGACGCCTTGCGGGTTACGCGGCCGCGCGCCGCGGGGTGTGGCCGGCCGAAAAAACCCTGAGACAATATCTGTCGGAGCGGTTGCCGGCTTACATGGTTCCCGCACGGATCGAGCTGCTGGGCGCTTTGCCTTTGACTCCGAACGGCAAGGTAGACCGCCGAGCCCTAGCCGCCCGCTCGTCGACTGTGTCAGGGTCGGTGGAGCGGGAGCCGCTCTCCGCGTAGCGCCGAGGCCCTCTCCGGCATGAAGCGTGCCTCGACAGGCCCAGATTCACCTTGATCCTTGACTCCGTGCTGGGGCCCCTTCGAAGCCAGACTCAGGAGAGTGTCCGCTTCTGTAACGGGCCTTCCCGTGTCAATCCCTGGACCTTGATCTCTTCGCCGGAGGTGAACCGCCCCGGGTTTGCCGGAGGCTGGATTGTTTGAGTCCTACGCGGCGACCGGCAAGGCCTTAAGCTTTGCGTAGTAGGCGGCTTCGGCCTCGGCAGGTGGGATGTTGCCGATGGGCGCGAGTAGGTGGCGGGTGTTGAACCAATCGACCCATTCGAGGGCGGCGAACTCCACGGCCTCGAAGGAGCGTCATGGTCCGCGCCGGTAGATGAGCTCGGCCTTGTAGAGGCCGTTGATGGTCTCGGCCAAGGCGTTGATGCTCCTATATCGATCAAGGGGCGTTCAGAGGCTCCGCGAGGGGCTTTGTAGCACAGAGATAGTGGTAGATCTCGCAAACCACGTAGCGCTTCAGGCAGCGGATGATTTCCGGTTTGCTCCTTCCCTGTTCAATTGGCCTTTTCACGTAGGCCTGCGTCGGCTGATGTCCGCGCATGCGCACGATGACGACCCGATACAATGCGGCGTTCGCCTGTCGGTCTCCGCCACGGTTGAGCCTATGCCGGTTGGTCTTGCCGCTAGACGCTGGAATGGGGCAGGCGCCGCACAGCTTGGCGAACGCGGCCTCCGATGGGATTCGAGGCGGGGAAGATGCAGGAGCAGGGTGAAGCGGGTGGTGCGTTCGACGAGCGTGCCGATCGCCGAGCTGCCCAGGCCCAGGTCGCCTTCCCAGTGGCCCGGGACCGCCCGATCGGCGGCCTCCGCCGGAACGCTCGCTGATCCGGATGGCGGGATCCACAAAGGCCTCGCCTCGCCCACGGGTTCGAGCCCGCGGCTCCCGTCCGGAGCGGAGGCCGGCCGTCAGCTCGCGGCGCAAGGCTCCACGGCCCTGAACGTACAGCGCCTGGTAGATGGCCTCTTGACTGATGCGCATCGTCTCATCGTGCGGGAAATCCAGTCGCAGGCGCCGCGCGATCTGCTCGGGGCTCCAAGCCTTGGCCCATCGCCGCTCCTGACGTCGGCCGTGCCGGCGTCCCTTCCACAAGACGACCGGGCCCAGAATCACGCACCGCTGGGAGCCGCCACCGTGCCGGACAGCCGCTCCCCTACATGGGCGCGCAAGGCAGCATTGAGCGCAAGCTTCGCCGGCTTAGGACGGCGCGCCGAGCGTTCGGCATGCCACTGGGCCGTCGTCGCTCTGTAATCCAGGCCGCCGTTCCAGGTGGCGGCGTTGCGGCGCAGCTCCCGCGAGATGGTCGAGGCCGCGCCCGAGCCGGCGGCTGATCTCCCGCACACAGCAGCCCTAGACGCGAAGGAGCGCGATCTCCTCTCGCTCAGCCAAGGCCAGGTAGCGCCCCGACAGCGGCTCGGTCGAGGATCTGAACATCGCTGGCGGCATGCCACCCGCCCTCCGGAACAGCCGTGCCCCGACAGCTTGCGACAGACCGGCCGTCAGTGCAGCCTCCTCGCTCGACCGGCCTTGGGCAATCGCCACCCAAAACTGCCGCAACTGCTCACGCGTCGCCGCGGGAGGCCGACCAGGAGAGGGCAAGGGGCCCGTCCAGACGCGTCGAACGCCGCTTCCGAGCCGCCAGTGCAACCTCCTCCGTCAGGGTGTTGCGACGACCACTTGAATCCGCCCGATACATGTCCATCAAGTACACCGAGCGCCTGGCCGAAGCCGGCGTCAAACCCTCGGTCGGCAGCGTCGGCGACAGTTACGACTGTGAGACTATGACTGCTGCCTGAGAGGGCCTGACCCCAGTTACGATCGACCCCGTGTCATCGCGTTGACGTGTCGGCTTTCCGGGCAGCGCCTGCCGGTTGGCTGGTTGTGACGTCATAGGAGCCTGAGGGCGACCCGCCCGTCACAGTCCTGTCCGCCATCCGATCGCCAAGCTTCTTCAGCCAGGCCGGAGATTGCAATGAACGAGGTCGCAGACGACAGCGTGGTGGAGATGATCGCCATCTCAAGGTGGGCGCGACACCGCCATCAAGGCGCACACCCAGGCGATGCAGACGATGAAGGCTGTGATCGTCAGCGCTCCAGACGCCTGCGTGAGGACCTCGATCAGATCGCCGGCAAAGATGGCCTTCGTGCGCCGGCTTTCAGGTTGCGGCCAGGCCCGATCACCACCACCGCCTCAGCGAAAGCCAGCCTGCGTGCGATCTCCCGCCGCTGGCTGGCGCTGGACGCCGAGATCAAGGCCCATGAGGCGCAGCTGGAGACCTTCACCGCCCAACAAGCGCCCGAACTCGTCCAGGCGCACGACATGGCCGTCGGCATGGCGGCTCAGATGCTGATCCTGGTCGGCGACAATCCACAGCGCATCCGCTCCGAGGCGGCCTTCGCCAAGCTTTGCGGCGCATGGCCCATCCCGGCATCCAGCGGCAAGACCAACCGACACAGGCTCAATCGTGGCGGAGACCGGCAGGCGAACGCCGCGCTGTACCGTGTCGTCACCGAGCGCATGCGGGTCGTCAGCCGACGCAGGACTACGTGAAAAGACAAACCGAGCAGGGCAAGAGCAACCGGAAATCATCCGTTGCCTGAAGCGCTACCACCTGGCTCGCGAGATCTATCATTATCTCTGCGCCCCGAGGCCCTCGCCGGAACTCCTGAAAACTGTTTGACCAATATAGGAGCATCAACGCCATGTTCGAGACAGGCCGCCCAGTGAGCCGGCGGCTCTCCACTAAAGCGGGACAGGTCCACAGGGTGCCGCTGTGCTGGTTCTCACATACGCGCCGAGCTGCTCTAAGTGTCACGCGCGCTGGAAGCGGGCGCTCACGGCTGCATCAGCAAGGGCGCGCGGCTTGAGAAGCTGCTGACCGCCATCCGGTGGCTGGCCGCCAGCCGGCCGCTATGTAGAGGCTGAGCATGCCCAGGCCTTGATCGCCCAGATCGAGGCGGCCGAGGCGACCTTGACGCAGCTTTCCTCGCGAGACATCGAGCTGCGCGCCTGCTTGGCGCTGGCCGCAGCATTTCGGAACCGCCGATTGCTGGGCCACAGCTACAAGACCGTATCCAACACCTTCAGCACGATGAAGACCAAGTTGAGTATGTCTCGCACAGCCGACCTCGTGCGCCTGGCTGTCCGGACCAAATTGGCGTGACCTGAATCGCGGCTGTCGTCCCGCATCAAAGACCTCTTTACGGCCTACCAGGCGCTCTGAGCGGCACGCTGAAGTTATTTGGAGGAGGATGAGCGCTACGTCTTCCGCCGAGCAGGTCGGCTCGCCAGGATACGGGACCGCAGCTCCGCAGGCCTCGAAGAGTGTTTCCTCAGGATAGTTTCGCGGGCAGGCGCGATGAGTTATGGGCATCGGCGAGGACAGCCTTGCATCCGTGACCGCACATAACCGCTATCTCCAGGGGCTCGCCGCAGCGCTGATCGCGCTCGTGATGCTGTCCTACGCCTCCGTCCAATCCATCGTCATGCAGACGGCTATGGCGTTTGGCGGCGACACGTCGCCGGTTTGCGGAGCGTCGGCTGCCGCAGGGGCCGCCACACCCATGCTTGGCATGGCCATGGCGAGTCCTCCCACAGCCTCGCGTCAAGTCCGTTCTCACAGGCCTGAGCCTGGCAAGGCGGCCTGTCCCTACTGTGCGGCGGCCGCCCACGCGCCGGTGATCACAACGGTCACACCGCTCCGCGCCTCTACCGCCTTCGTATTTGCGGCGTTCCGCGTCGTTTCCAGCCACGGGCCGCGTGGGCCGCCGGCCTGCCAGCCGCGAGCCCGAGGGCCGCCTGCCGATCCCCTGATCGCCTGAACCGCGTCCCGAGCATGCGTGCGCCGGGGCGTACGTACTTGCTTTAAGGGGACGGCGCAGCCGATCCCCTGGGGATCTGACATGCGTTGCTCATTCTTCGCCAGCGCGGGCGCGCTGGCCATTTTCGCTTGTGCGCCGGCCGCGCACGCGCAGACCACCGCCTCCAGCTTGACGCCGGAGGTGGTCGCCGCCCGCAGGGACGAACTCCTGCGCGAGAGGGCGGCGATACAGAGCCAGCTCGACGCGCTCGATCTAACGTCCGGCGGCGTACCGGCCACGGCCTCCGGCACACTCTCCACCGCGCCTGAAGCGGCCCAAGGCGGCTCTATTGTCGGCACTGTGGTGGTCACCGCAGCGGCTCCGCCGCTCACCGTGCGCCCGACCGGCCAAGCAGTGGCGACGGTGAGCCGCGAGCTCTTCAAGGACCAGCCGAACGTCACCATCGCCGACGTGCTCGATCTGGTGCCCGGCGTCAGCGTCATCCAGGGCAACGGCCCCCGCGACGTGTCGGTCTCCATCCGCGGCTCCAACGACCGCCAGGCCTATGGCGTACGCAACATCCAGCTGTTCGAGGACGGCTTTCCGGTCACCCAGCCCGACGGGACCGGGCGCATGGACCTGACCGATCCGCACGCCTACGGCTCGATCGACGTGGTGGAGGGCCCCTCCTCCGCCCTGTATGGCAATTACGCCACCGGCGGCGCGATCAACTTCCACACCCGCCCGGGCGGCGACGTCGACGGGCTGGAGGTCGGGGCCGACTTCGGCGCCTACGGCTACTACAACGACTACGCCACCCTGGGCGCCAAGGGCGACCGCTATGAGTATGCTGGGTTCATCAGCAACGTGCGGGCGCAGGGCTCCACCTCAAATTCCCAATACGACACGGTGACCGAGAACATCCTGGCCACCTACGCCCTGACGCCCACCGACCGGGTCACCTTCAAGTTCATCAACAACGACCTCGACACCAACCTGTCGATCCGACTGTCGCTGAACCAGTTCAAGCAGAACCCCTACCAGCAGGGATGTTCGGTGCTGCAGGCGATCGGCTGCGCGCCGGTCAGCCTGCTCGTCAACGGCTTCACCGGCGCTAGGGTGAACGAGAGCGCGCAGGCCGCGGGGCTCGGCCGTCATGACCGGCGCACGATCGTGGGCGCGCGCTACGAGCATGACCTCGACGGGGCGACCACCTGGCGCACCACCTTCGACTTCGACAACCGCGACATCGACCAGCCGACCAGCTCGTCGAGCTATCGCGGACCCTATCCGTCGTTCAACGTGATCAGCGACCTCACGCACCGCGGCGCGCTGTTCGGCATGGGGTCGACCAGCCTGATCGGCGTGTATGCCAACTACGAGGACATCAACTCCTTCGTCTACAACGTCATGCCGGGCGGCGGCGCGAGCCTGGGCGGCCTGAGCCAGACCGTATTCGGCCATCAGTTCAACGTCGGCGCACGCGGTCGCGAGGAACTGGCGATCACGCCGCAGCTGGCCGGTGTGCTGGGGCTCGGCGTCGAGTACACCCAGCTCGGCGCGAACGAGGCGAACTACACCTATTCCGTCGCCGCCGCGCCCAGCCAAGCGAAGATCTTCGCCGACCGCACCTTCGTGAACGTCGCGCCGGAGGCCTCGTTGCAGTACCGCCCCGACGATGCGTGGACGCTGCATGCTCGCGTGGCCACCGGCTACGGCACGCCTCAGGCCACCAACCTCTTCACCACGCCCCAGGGAGGGTTCGGCAACAACACCCAGCTCCAGCCCCAGACCAACGTGGGCGTGGACCTCGGGGCGGAGTGGCGGCCGACGCCGACGACACGCCTGTTCGTCGCCGGTTTCTACGAGTGGTTCACCGACGAGCTGGTGACCCAGTCCGCCGGGGTGAACCTGCAGAGCTACACCTTCAATGCGCCCCATTCCCAGCACCGGGGCGTGGAGGTGGGCGTCGACTGGCGGCCGCTGCCTGCCGTCCTCCCCGGTGCTCGGC
>CALMGB010000376.1 GCA_937863535.1 uncultured Caulobacteraceae bacterium | reverse complement strand
GCGTCAAACTCGCTTCAACCCGCATCTGGCTACGCCATAATGAGTCGGTGACCTAAGGCGTTCGATGACGCTGGCCTGCGTCGCCTGCTCGTAACCGATGGTGGCGATGCGTCCCATAGCCGTCATATGGTCGGCCTGCGCCAACCCCGCATGCCCCATCAGCCTCCTTGATCCTTCGCGGTGTGTAGCGTCACCAGGCAGGCCAGCTCTCAGATCAGGATGTCGCGACCCGCGTCGCTAAGTGAGTCGTCCAGGCCCAGCGCCAGCCCATGACCGTCCCCCTCGTCGGAGATGCGGCGGAAGGGGCCTGAAAAGTTCGGGTCCGCCCTGCGGCGGCGATCCGGCCCGAAGTAGGTGTTGGTCCGCACGAAAGGCCGCGGCCGATAGATAACCGCCATGATCCGGTCGAGCAGGGTGCGGGCGTTCACCGGCTTCACCACGAATTCCGTCACGCCCGCGTCGCGGGCCTCATACACCCGGGACCGGCCGGAGTGACCCGTCATCATGATGATGGGCAGGTAGGGATTGCGGCTCTCAGGCGCGTTGCGGACTTGGCGTGTGAACTCCACTCCATCCACAGGGTCCATCTTGAAGTCAACAATGGCCAGATCAGGCTGCCAAGCCCGCAGCATACTGAGCGCCTGCGCGCCGTCGTGGACAGCACGAATCTGCTTGATTCCGTAATTGCTGAGCAGCACGCTGACGATCTCCCGCATATGCGGGTTATCGTCGGCGAGTAGAACGCTTACGGCTTCGAGACCTGTCCCCATACGGAAAGGCCCACCTTCTAGGACGTGGCGAAGAACTCGGTTCGGCTACTGCACGACAATCCCGCACCAGCGTTTAGGAATGGTTTACGACAGTCGCGCGGCGTGCACGTGCGTCATCATGATCGTGGCGGCGCAAAGCCCTGCAGGGCTTCCCGCGCGCCAGCATAAGGCTCCTGCCGCTGGACGCTCCAGTAGCGAAGCGCCTCGAGCGGCACGCGTTGGCGCGACACCGCGCAGACCACATAGCCGCCGGGCTGGAGAACCACGTAGTCGCCGTCGCCGTAGTGCAGCAGCGCCGGACCCTCCATCTCGCGGTCAAAGGCGTTCATGCGCTTGGTCTACTCCCGATGCAGCCTCGGCGAAAGCGCATGGGCGGCCGATCGCCTCAGAACAGATCGCCCTGAGCTAATGCACTCCCGGGCCGGCGCGAGACGCGACCCGGGAGTGCGGGGGCGCCATCCACGTGGGCGGCGACCGGAGCCTTATCGGCGAACACCAGAGACAGGGCCTCGCCGGGCGCCAGCTCCGCGCCCGAGCGGGCCAGCCGACCGTCGCCGCGGTGTACGCGGGCGAAGCCCAGCGCCAAGGGCCGGTCCGGATCGAGGGAGGCGCGCATCTGGTCCAGGTGGCCCAGGCGCTCGGCGGCGCGGGAAACGCGTCGCAGGATCGCCGCATCACGGCGCTGGCCGAGTTCAGGCAGGCGTGCGCCCCGAGCCGCGCTCTCCGGCAGGCGCTGTCCAACGGCGTCCAGCCGAATGGCGAGACCCGTCAGCCGCTCCGCCTTGGCTCGGGTGGGGCCGTGCAGCAGGGCCGGGGTGAGCCGCGCCGACGCGCGGGTGAGGTCGCGCTCGTGCGCCGAGGCGTTGCGCTCCAGAGCCGCGGTGAGCCGTCCGGCCGCCAGATCGTAGCGCTGGCTGGCGAGCGCCAGCAGATCCGCCGTCCTCGGCAGTCCTCTCGCCGCCGCCGCCAGCCGCGTCCGCCGGGTGTCCAGGCCGTGAAAGGTGCAGCGGTAGGTGCGCCGCCCGTAGTCGAGCACCTGGGCGCGCAGCTCGCTGAGCACCGGCGTTGCGATCTCGGCGGCCGCGGTGGGCGTGGGCGCGCGCCGGTCAGAGACGAAGTCGATCAGGGTGGTGTCAGTCTCGTGGCCCACCGCGGAGATCAGCGGGATGGCGCTGGCCGCCGCCGCTCGGGCCAGAGCCTCGTCGTTGAACGGCCAGAGGTCCTCGATCGAGCCACCGCCCCGCGCCACGATCAGCACGTCCGGCCGTGCGACCAAGCCGCCCGGCGCCAGGGCGTTGAAGCCGGCGATGGCGGCTGCGACCTGGGCCGCCGCCTGATCGCCCTGCACCACAACCGGCCAGACCACCACGTGCGACGGCCAACGGTCGGCGAGACGGTGCAGGATGTCGCGGATCACCGCGCCGGTGGGGCTGGTCACCACCCCGATGACAGTTGGATGCGACGGCAGCGCGCGCTTGCGTGTCGCCTCGAACAGGCCTTCCGCCTTGAGCCTGGCCTTCAGTCGCTCCAGCTGGGCCAGCAGGGCGCCGACGCCCGCGGGCTCCAGCGTCTCGATCACCATCTGGTAGGCGGATCGCGCCGGATAGGTGGTGATGCGACCGGTGGCGATCACCTCCAATCCCTGCTCTGGCGCGGCCTTCAGCCCTCGCACCGAGCCCTTCCACACCACGCCATCGATGCAGGCCTTGTCGTCCTTCAGGGTCAGATAGACGTGGCCGGAGGCATGGCGGGTGACCTTGGAGATTTCGCCCCGCAGGCGCACGAAGCCGTAGGCGTCCTCCAATGTGCGCTTCAGGGCGAAAGCCAGCTCAGAGACGGAATAGGCCGGAGCGTTGCCGACCTCGGCCGGAGCGGAATCAGGCGGCGTCATGGCCTGAAGGTAGGCGCTCGCCGCGGCTGAGGCGATACCGGTCGCCGGCAAAGTCGTGCCTTCAACCCGGACTCGGTGCGAAGTTGCGACGGTAACCAACTGCCGGCGGGCGCTCAGCGCTTGGCGGCTGGACTGAACGTGGCGGCTGCGGCGCTGCAGAGTTTGCGAAACTGCAAAGCCGATGGGATGGCGCTCTTGCTTGACCTTGAGCCTGAGCGGGTATGTGATCGCACCGAAGTCTACCAGCCGGATCGTCGCCTTGGATCTTACGCCGCTCGCCGCCGACTTCCCTGCGCCCAGCCGCGAGGCCTGGATCGCCCTGGTGGAGAAGACGCTGAAGGGCGGCTCGCTCGAGAGCCTGACCCGTCGGAGCTACGACGGATCGCCCACCGAGGCGCTCTACACCGCCTCGCCGCTCCAGCCGGACACCGTCCGCTTCGACTTGGTTCGCAGCCAGGGCGAGGGGCGGTGGGACGTTCGTACGATCCTCGACCCGCCCGATCCGGCGACGGCGAACGCGCATGCGCTCCATGACCTTGAGAACGGCGCCAATTCTTTGCTGCTGCGCATCGATCCGACCGGCCGGGACGGCGTGGCCGTCGCCTCGGCGGACGACATGGGCCGCGTCTTGGCCGGGGTGGAGACCGAGCTCGCGCCCGTGGCGCTGGACGCCGGGTTCCTCGGCGTGCAGGCGGCGCGATGGCTGGACCAAGCAGCAAAGTCCGCGCCTCGGGCGAAGCTCGGCCTGCACCTGGATCCCCTTAGCGCCTTCGCTCGGTCGGGCGCCAGTCCAGGGCCCATCGCCTACCACGTCGCGGAGGCCGCCGCCCTGGCCGCTCAGTTGCGGGAGACCTATCCGGACGCGACCGCCTTCCTGGCCAGCGGCGCAGTGGCCCACGAGGCCGGCGGGACCGAGGCGCAGGAGCTGGCCGTGATGCTCGCCGCCGCGACGGCCTATCTGCGGGCGCTCGACGAGGCCCAGGCGCCGGCCTGCGAAGCCGCTGCGCTGATCGTGCTCGGCCTGACGGTGGACGGCGAATACTTCGACACCCTGGCCAAACTGCGTGCAGCGCGGGCGCTCTGGCGCCGGCTCTGTGCGGCGTTGGAGATCACGAGCCCGGCGCGGATCGAGGCGCGCAGCTCCAGGCGCATGATGTCCAGGCTCGATCCGTGGGTGAACCTTCTGCGGCTGACGTCGGCGGGGTTCGGGGCGGCCGTCGGTGGGGCGCACGCCATCGTGCTGGAGCCGTTCACCCAGCCGCTCGGCCGCCCCACGCCCTTCGCCCGACGTCAGGCCCGCAACGCCCAGCTGGTGCTGATGGAGGAGAGCGGACTGGCCCGGGTGGCCGACCCGGCCGGGGGCGCCTGGTTCCTGGAGGCGCAGACCGACCAGCTCGCCCGCGCCGCCTGGAGCCTGTTCCAGCAGATCGAGGCCGCAGGTGGCCTGGCGCAGGCCCTATGCTCTGGACTGGTCGCCGGCTGGGTGCAGACCGGCCGCGCCGCACTCACCGCTGATCTCGCCTCTGGAACGCGCAAGCTGGTCGGGGTCACAGTGTTCCGAAATCCGGACGAAGCGCCTGTGGCCGTGGAAGCGTATGACCTTTCGGACGTCCCCAAGCCGCTCCCGCAGCCGCCGCTTGCGGGTGAAGCCAGCCGTTGCCCTCCCCTGCCGCCCTGGCGTGCGGCCGAGGCCTTCGAGCGGGGAGCGACGGGGTGAAGACCGACGAGCCCGTCTCGGGTTTCACGGCCACCACCTGGACGACGGTCGCGACCTTTTCTGGCCGGATCGCGCTTCAGGCGGACGTGAACGCCCATGGCGCGGTGTTCGCCCTTGTCGACACAGTCAACGCCGTGGTGTTCGAGGAGCCGCTGCCCCAGCCCGTCGTCTGGTACGACGACGAGGCGGACGAGGAGTTCGCCGCCCTGATCGTCCAGGCCGAGAGCCACGAGGCCGATGACGGCCAGGAGCTGCAGGTGCTGGGCCTGCTGCTGGCCGACGGCCGCACCGCTGTGGCCTTCACCGAGGACGTGGAGGAGGTGTCCGGCGACGACCCGGGCTGGCTGGACCTACTGGCCGCCGATCTCGCGCCCCAAGACGACCAGGAGGAGGAGGCCTGATGGCGCACTTTCCCGACTTTACCCAGGTCCCGTACGATGCACCCGCATCCGTCATCCCGCACGGCGCCGCGGAGCCGAAAGCTAGGGAGAGCGACACGCCTACGGCCCTGGGCCCCGGCTCTCCGCCCTGCTCCGCCCGGAACGACACCGTGGGCGCGGGCTGGGATACCCCCGAAGGCATACGGGTCAAGCCCTCCTACAGCTCCGCGGACACCGAAGGCCTGGACTTCCTCGGCGGCTATCCGGGAGTCGCGCCGTTCGTGCGCGGCCCCTACCCCACCATGTACGTCACCAATCCTTGGACCATCCGCCAGTACGCCGGCTTCTCCACGGCGGAGGAGTCCAACGCCTTCTACAGGCGTAACCTGGCCGCGGGGCAGAAGGGCCTGTCCATCGCCTTCGACCTGGCCACCCACCGCGGCTACGACAGCGACAACCCCCGTGTGACCGGTGACGTCGGCATGGCGGGCGTTGCGGTGGACAGCATCTACGACATGCGCACCCTGTTCGACGCCATCCCGCTCGATCAAATGAGCGTATCCATGACCATGAATGGGGCGGTGCTGCCGGTCCTGGCGCTCTACATCGCCGCGGCCGAGGAACAGGGCGTGCCCCACGCCAAGCTCACCGGCACGATTCAGAACGACGTGCTGAAGGAGTTCATGGTCCGCAACACCTACATCTACCCACCTACACCCAGCATGCGGATCATCGCCGACATCTTCGCCTACACCGCCAAGGAGACGCCTAAGTTCAACTCCATCTCGATCAGCGGCTACCACATGCAGGAGGCTGGAGCCTCCGCCGACCTGGAGTTGGCCTATACCTTAGCCGATGGTGTCGAGTACGTGCGCGCCGGCGTCGCCGCCGGCATGAAGGTGGACGCGTTCGCGCCGCGCCTGTCCTTCTTCTGGGCGGTGGGCATGAACTACTTCATGGAGGTGGCCAAGATGCGGGCCGCCCGCCTGCTCTGGGCCAAGCTGATGCGCCAGTTCGATCCCCAGGACGAGCGCTCGCTATCGTTGCGCACCCACACCCAAACCTCCGGCTGGTCGCTCGCGGCGCAGGACGTGTTCAACAACGTCACCCGAACCTGCGTGGAGGCCATGGCGGCCGCCAACGGCCAGACCCAATCGCTGCACACCAACAGCCTTGACGAGGCCTTGGCCCTGCCCACCGACTTCTCCGCCCGAATCGCGCGCAACACCCAGCTGTTCCTGCAGAGCGAAAGCGGGCTCACCCGCACCATCGACCCCTGGGGCGGCTCCTTCTACGTGGAGCGGCTGACCTATGAGTTGGCCACGCGCGCCCTACAGCACATAGCTGAGGTGGAAACGTTGGGCGGCATGGCCAAGGCCATCGAGGCTGGAGTGCCGAAGCTCCGCATCGAGGAGGTGGCCGCCCGTACCCAGGCCAGGATCGACTCCGGCCGCCAGACCGTGGTGGGGGTCAACCGCTACAAGCCGGAGACCGAGGAGGTCATCCCGATGCTGAAGGTGGATAACTCCTCGGTCCGTCGCCGACAGATCGAGAAGCTGCAGCGCCTGCGCGACGAGCGCGACGATATGGAGGTCCGCCGCACGCTGGAAGCGCTGACCAACGGCGCAGCCGGTGGCGCCAACCTGCTCCAATTATCGGTGGAGGCGGCGCGCGCGAAGGCCACCGTCGGCGAGATCAGCGACGCTCTGGAGAAGGTGTTCGGCCGCCACAAGGCCGAGGTGCGCGCTATCAAGGGCGTCTACCTGCGCGAAGCGGGCGCGGGCGACTTCACCATCAATCAGGCGCGCTCCATGGTGGAGGCCTTCCGCCATGCCGATGGCGGGGCGCCGCGCATCATGATCGCCAAGATGGGCCAGGACGGCCACGATCGCGGCCAGAAGGTGGTGGCGTCCGCCTTCTCCGACCTGGGCTTCCAGGTGGAGATCGGGCCGCTGTTCCAGACTCCGGCGGAAACGGCGCGCGACGCCATCGCGGCTGGAGTCCATGCGGTGGGCGCCTCCTCGCTGGCCGCCGGTCACCTGACGCTAGCGCCCGAGCTGATCGCGGAGCTAGCGGCGGCGGGCCGAGGTGACATCATGGTGGTGGTGGGCGGCGTGATCCCGCCCTCGGACTTCCAGGCCCTGCTCGACGCAGGCGCGGCGGCGATCTTCCCGCCGGGCACGGTGATCGCAGAGGCGGCGATAAAGCTGCTGGAGCAGCTGAACGCGCGGCTCGGTTACAGCCAACAGGCGGCTTGAGCCCGCGCGGCGGATTGCGGCATGGACAAGAACGTAGCCGCCTGAAGCACGACGCACAAAACGGAGCGTTAAAAGCCATAAAGCGGCGGAACTGCCGCCGCAAATCAAGCGTCTAGGTAGGGTCGTATCGTTCAGGCGGACCCGTGATGCCCTACGCAATTCCCAACCCCGACATGACCGCCCACCGGGGCGCCGAGCCTCGCTTGGCGGCCCAGCCGCAGGTCCCGTTGATCAACGACCCTCACGCGCCGGAGGTCTTCACAACGGGCTGCTGTGGCCTGTCGATTGGCTCGGGCACGGTCACGGTGACCTTCGAGTCCGCCCGCTGCGACCACTCGGACCCCAACTGCGCGATGCAGCGGGTCGTGGTGAACCGCATGGTGATGCCGATCCAGGCGGCTCAGGCGCTGGTGCTGCAGCTGAACGATGCGCTCCAGCGCAGCGGCCTTAGCCCTAGCAAGGCCGTCACCGCCGGCATGGTCGCCCAATAGGCGAAGATCAGGCCACCTTCACCCGGAGCGCCGATTCCGGCAGGTCGGTTCCGAACGCCCTCTGGTAGAACTCCGCCACCGTCGGGCGCTCCAGTTCGTCGCACTTGTTCAGGAAGGTGAGGCGAAAACCTAGCCCGACGTCGCCGAAGATTGTGGCGTTCTGAGCCCAGGTAATCACCGTACGCGGGCTCATTACGGTTGAGATATCACCATTCATGAAGGCATTGCGGGTCATGTCGGCGACCCGTACCATTGCGTTGATGGTACGCTTGCCCTCCGCGCTGTCGTAGCCGGACGACTTGGCCAGCACGATGCCCACCTCCACGTCTTGGGCGAGGTAGTTCAGGGTGGTCACGATCGACCAGCGGTCCATCTGGCCCTGATTGATCTGCTGGGTGCCGTGGTACAACCCTGTGGTGTCGCCGAGGCCGATGGTGTTCGTAGTGGCGAACAGGCGGAAGTAGGGGTTCGGCCGGATCACCCGGTTCTGGTCCAGGAGGGTAAGTCGTCCCTGCGCCTCCAGCACCCGCTGGATCACGAACATGACGTCCGGGCGGCCGGCGTCGTACTCGTCGAACACGAGCGCGATGGGCCTCTGGATGGCCCAGGGCAGCATGCCCTCGCGGAACTCTGTGACCTGCTGGCCCTCCTTCAGGACGATGGCGTCCTTGCCGACCAGGTCGATCCTGCTGACGTGGGCATCGAGGTTAACCCGCACCAGCGGCCAGTTCAGCCGCGCGGCCACCTGCTCGATGTGGGTCGATTTGCCGGTCCCGTGATAGCCCTGGACCATCACCCGCCGGTCATGGGCGAAGCCGGCGCAGATCGCGATGGTGGTCTGCGGATCGAAGCAGTAGCTCTGGTCGAGTTCGGGAACGTGCGGGTCGCCCGCGCCGAAGGCCGGGACCTTCATGTCGCTGTCCACCCCGAAGGCCTCGCGCACCGAGACCATCCGGTCAGGGGCCGAGCTGAGCAGCTTATCGTCGAGGGCTATGTCTAGGGCCATGTCGCCGTCTGTCTAAGGGAGGCGGCCGGCTTAGGAAAGCCTGGCGGCGCAAGTGGTGCGGCCGGCGCGTCATACCAGTTTGGCCGCCTTCAGGGTCTTGTAAGCGCGCAGGACCCGTCCGAGTTTCTGCTCCGTAGAGCGATCGCCGCCGTTGGAGTCCGGGTGGAAGCGCTTCACCAGCTCCAGGTAGCGCACCCGCACCGCCGCCTTGTCGGCCATCTCGTCGAGATCCATCTCCTCGAGCGCCCGCCGCTCCAGCTTGCCGAGCTGGCGGGTGGCGGGTTTGGCGGCGCGCTGGGCCTCCACGCTGCCGAACACGCCGAGCGGATCGGCATAGGCCCCCGCGCCCTTACCGCTTGCGCCCCCGCCTATCTTGGCGGCGAAGGAGGCGGCTTCGCGCGACATGCGGGACGCCTTGAACTCCCAGGTGGGGCGCTCGCCCGTGAGGCGCGCGGCCTGGGCCTTGGCCACCTCGCCCTCGCTCATGCCGGCGAAGAAGTCCCAATTCCGGTTGTACTCGGCCGCATGCGGCTGACAGAACCAGTAGTGCTGGTCCATCATCTCGCGGGACTTGGGCGCCCGGGCGCTGGCCGCCGTGTGGCAGCCGGGCCACTCGCAGCGGCGCTCGCCAGGCTTCAAGGCATGCACGTCCTCCTCAGGCGAGGCTTCGCCGTCCTTTTTCGGAGGGCGGACACGCATGTCCACGAACTTGGGGCGGTATTGAAAGTCGCCACTCATGAGCTGATTATGCGGCGGAAGTTTTCACGTTCAAGCATTGACGGAGCGGATATGGCGCACGTGGCCGAAGCGATGCGGCAAAAGCTGGAGGCGGCCTTCTCCCCCGAGCGGCTGGACGTGGTGGACGACAGCGACAAGCACGCGGGGCATGCGGGCTCGCACGGCGGCGGCGAGAGCCACTTCACCATCAAGATCCGGGCGGAAGGTTTTCGCGGCGTGGGCCGGCTGCAGCGGCAGCGGCAGGTCTACACCGTCCTCAAGGAGGAATTGGCCGGGCCGGTACACGCCCTGTCGGTCCAGGCGAGCGCGCCCGGAGAGTAGCCTCAGGCGGTACCGGCAGTCCTCGATATCGGTATCATAGGTTTATGAAGTCACCCCGATTCGCCCTCGCCCTTGTCGCCGCCCTCGCGTGCTGGACGGGAGTGGCGCAGGCGCGCCCCTTCACCGCGCGCGACCTGGTCGGCCTGGACCGGGTGAGCGACCCGCACGTCTCGCCGGACGGCCGGGCCACCGTCTACGACGTGCGCTCCACTAACCTCGCCGCGAACAAGGGCGTGCACGCCATCTGGCTGCTGCAGAGCGGCACGCCCCGCAAGCTGGCCGACGACGCCAATAGCCCGCGCTGGGCGGCGGACGGGCGGGCTATCTACGCCATCTCCGGGCGCTCAGGCTCAGACCAGGTCTGGCGGGTGGGGCTGGACGGAACTGCGCCCGTGCAGGTGACGCACCTGCCGCTCGACGTGGGCGCCTTCCGCGTCTCGCCGGACGGGCGCACGCTGGTGGTCGCCATGGCGGTGTTCCCGGACTGCGAGACGCCGGCCTGCACCGCCCAGCGCATGGCGGCGCGCAAGGCCGACAAGGCTTCCGGCCAGCTGTTCGACCACCTGTTCGTGCGCCACTGGGACGCCTGGGCCGACGGCACACGCAACCACCTGTTCGCCGTGCCGCTGGATGGCCCGGGCGAGGCCGCCATTCCCCTGATGGCGCACTTCGACGGCGACACCCCCTCCAAGCCCTTCGGCGGCGACGAGGACTTCGCCCTCTCGCCCGATGGCCGCACCGTCTACTTTTCCGCCCGGACGGCAGGCCGGACCGAGCCGTGGAGCACCAACTTCGACATCTGGCGAACGCCGGTGGATGGGTCCGCCGCGCCCGTGGACCTGACCGCCGCCAACCCGGCCTGGGACGCGGAGCCGGTAGTCTCGCCGAACGGCCGCACCCTGGCCTACCGCGCCCAGACCCGGCCAGGATTCGAGTCCGACCGCTTCGGCGTGTGGGTCATGGACCTGGCGACGGGACGCACCCGCGAGGTGGCGCCGCACTGGGACCGCTCCGCCGATCATCTCGCCTGGACGCCGGATGGCGCCGCCCTGATCGTCACCGCCGACGACGAGGGGACCGGCAAGCTGTTCCAGCTGGACGTGGCCAGCGGCGCGGCGCGGCCCCTGACCGGCGCAGGCCACGTCACCGAATACGACGTGCGCCCGAATAGCGTCGTCTACGTCCAGGACGCCTTCGATCGACCGGCGGACCTGTGGGCGATGGCGCCCGGCCAGGCGCCGCGCCAGCTCACCAACGCCAACGCCGACGCGCTGGCGGGCGTTGAACTCAGCCCCGGCGAGCCCTTCGCCTTCCAGGGGTGGAACGGGGAGACGGTGCACGGCTACACCTTCAAGCCGCAGGGCTATCAGCCCGGGCGCAGGTACCCGACCGCCTTCCTGATCCACGGCGGTCCGCAGGGCTCCTGGAACGACGACTGGAGCTATCGCTGGAACCCGCAGACCTACACAGGCCTGGGGTACGGGGTCGTCGTCGTAGATTTCCACGGTTCCACCGGCTACGGCCAGGCCTTCACTGACGCCATCTCCGGCCATTGGGGCGACCGCCCGCTGGAGGACCTGCAGAAGGGCTGGGCCGCGGCGCTGGCCAAGGCGCCTTACTTGGACGGCGGCCGGGCGTGCGCGCTCGGCGCCAGCTATGGCGGCTTCATGATCGACTGGATGGCCGGAGTCTGGAACACGCCGTGGAAGTGCCTGGTGGTGCACGACGGCGTCTTCGACAACCGCATGATGGGCTACGAGACCGAGGAGCAGTGGTTCAGCGAGTGGGAGAACGGCGGAAGCGGTATGCCGTGGCGGAATCCCCAGGGGTTCGAGCGCTTCAACCCCGTCGATCACGTGGCGCAGTGGACCAAGCCAATCCTGGTGATCCACAGCGCCAAGGACTTTCGCATCCCACTGGACCAGGGGATCGCCGCCTTCACCGCCGCCCAGAGCCGTGACCTGCCGAGCGAGTTCCTCACCTTCCCCGACGAGAACCACTGGGTGCTCAAGCCGGCGAATTCACTGCAATGGCACGCCACGGTGGAGGCCTGGCTGAAGCGCTGGACGGGGACGGCCGATCCGCTCCCGTAGCCAGCCCATGCGGGGCTTAGCCAAACCCTTTCCCCTCAAAGGGAAAGGGATCCGCTGAACTGCCCTGCGCGAACCGCCGGCCATGGTTGGCGATCAGCCCGGCCAGCGCCTGGAAGTCCGCGGGCCAAGGCGCCTCGATGCGCGTCTCGCCGCCCTCCGGATGCGGGAACTGCAGGGCCGCGGCGTGCAGCATGAGCCGACCCACGGGCGCGCCGCCGAGCGCCAGCGCACCGCCGTAGCGGGCGTCGCCCAGGATCGGGCAGCCTAGATGCGCCATGTGCACCCTGAGCTGGTGCATGCGCCCGGTCTGCGGCTTCAGCTCCACCAGCGAGGCGCCGTCGGCCCGGGCCAGCACGCGGAAGTGGGTCAGCGCGGTTTCGGCGTCGGGGTGCTCGGACGGGCACACCCGCATGTAGGCCTCGCGCCCGATCTCCTCCCGACGCAGGGCTGCGTCGATTACGCCCTCGTCGTCCGCCAGGCGGCCACCGACCAGGGCGACGTAGGTCTTCACAAAGCGGCGCGCCATCATGGCCTTGCCGAGAAAGCCCGCCGCCGGCTTGGTGCGTGCGGTCAGGATCACCCCGGAGGTGTCGCGGTCCAGTCGGTGGATCAGCCGGGGCCGCGCGCCGCCGGGGCGGGCGAAGGCCCACAGCAGCTCGTCCAGGGTGTTCACCTGCGCCCGGCCGCCCTGGCTGGACAGCCCAGGCGGCTTGTTCAGCACCAGGATCGCCGGGTCTTCGTGGATCACCAGGGCGCGTACGAAGGCGACCTCCTGCGGGGTCAGCTGAATGGGGGGTGCGGGCTTCGAGACGGCCGCTCTGCGAGGGGTCTCCTCGGCATGACGATGGATTTTGTGATCCCTACCCTTCGTCATCCTGAGGAGCCTCCGCAGGAGGTGTCTCGAAGGACGCCCTGTTCTCGCCGCCGCGGTCGCGCCGAAGCTCCGCCCAGCGCTCGAGCCGCGCCTTGATCTTGGCCTCAGCCCCCTCGCCTTTCGGCGTATAGAAACGCGGACGCGCCATGCCTTCGGGGAAGTAGTCCTGGCCGGAGAAGCCCTCCGGGGCGTCGTGGTCGTAGGCGTAGCCCTGGCCGTAGCCGAGGCTGCGCATCAGCTGGGTCGGCGCGTTGCGGATGTGCGGCGGCGGCATCAGCGAGCCGGTCTCCCTGGCCGCCTTCCGCGCGGCGCCGAGCGCCTTGTACACGGCGTTGGACTTGGGGGCCGTGGCCAGGTGCACCACGGTCTGGGCCAGCCCGATCTCGCCCTCCGGCGAGCCCAGGAAGTCGTAGGCCTCCTTGGCGGCGGTGGCGATGAGCAGCGAGAGGGGATCGGCCTCGCCCACGTCCTCCATCGCCGCGCGGATCAGGCGCCGCGCGATGAATAGCGGCTCCTCCCCCCCCTCCAGCATGCGCGCCAGCCAGTAGAGGGCTGCATCCGGGTCTGAACCCCGGATGGATTTATGCAGGGCGGATATGATGTTGTAGTGCTCTTCTCGGTCCTTGTCGTAGGCGGGGCTGCGCCGCTGCAGCACGACGGCCAGACCGGCCGGGTCGAGGGGCTCGGACCCGGCGATGGCGAACAGCGCCTCCGCCAGGGTCAGCACATAGCGACCGTCGCCGTCGGCCATGGCCAGCAGCGCTTCACGGGCGGCCGGGATGACCGGCAGCGACCGGCCTTCGAACGCCTCCGCGCGGGCCAGCAGGGTCTCCAGCGCCGCATCGTCCAGGCGCTTGAGCACATAGACCTGGCAGCGGGACAGCAGCGCGCCGTTCAGCTCGAACGACGGGTTCTCCGTGGTGGCGCCCACCAGGGTGACGATCCCCTCCTCCACGTACGGCAGGAAGCCGTCCTGCTGGGCGCGGTTGAAGCGGTGGATCTCGTCCACGAACAGCAGCGTGGACTGGCCGGCGGCGCGGCGGGTGCGCGCGGTCTCGAACGCCTTCTTCAGGTCGGCGACGCCGGAGAAGACCGCCGACAGTTGCTGGAACTGGTAGCCCGCGGTGTCGGCCAGCAGGCGCGCCAGGGTGGTCTTGCCGACGCCCGGCGGTCCCCACAGGATCATGGAGGACAGCCGCCGCGCCGCCGTCATCCGCCCGATCGGCCCGTCGGGGCCCAGCAGGTGGTCCTGGCCCACGACCTCGGCCAGGCTGGAGGGGCGCAGCCGGTCGGCGAGCGGGCGCGGCGCCTGCGGCGTCAATCCCGCGGCTTCAAAAAGATCGGCCATGGGCGCAAGCTAGCGGCGTGGCGCCTTTGGGAACAGGCCCAAGGCGCGGCGGGGGCCGGAACATGGCTGACGAGGTGACGAAATATGCGGGCTTATCACCGTATCTGATGGTCGATGACGGAGCCGCCGCGATCGAGTTCTACAAGCGGGCGTTCGGCGCGACGGAGCGGGACCGCTACGAATATGAGGGCAAGATCGGCCACGTGGGCCTGACCATCAATGGCTGTGACGTGATGCTGTCGGACGAGTACCCGGATCACGCCAATCTCATCGGCACCGTGTCGCCCAAGACGCTTGGCGGCACCACAATGACGGTCAACCTCTCGCTGGACGACGTCGATAGCTGGTATGAGCGCGCGATCGCTGCGGGCGCGACCTCGCTACGACCGCCCAAGGACGAGTTCTACGGCCGCCAGGGGAAGCTGCGTGACCCTTTCGGCCACGTCTGGGGACTGACGGGACCCTCGAAGGGCGCCTGAGGCCCGTCAGAACTGGGCGGTGATCTGCTGGTCGCCGCGCTGGATGGCGACGCGCCAGCTGCCGGGGTCGCCGCTGAGCGCTGCGGCCAGCTCGGCGGTCGTGTTCACCACCCGTCCGTTCACGGCGCGGATGATGTCGCCGGGCTGGAAGCCCGCCCGGGCGGCGATCCCCTGCCCGCTGGAGGTGACCAGCACGCCGCGTAGGAACGGGTCGAGCCCGAGCTCGCCTGCGGTCGCGGGCGAGAGGTTCACCACCGTCGCGCCCTGGAGCGGCGAGCGGGCGGCCAGCACGCGCTGGTCGCGCGGCGGGTCGGCGG
>CALMGB010000375.1 GCA_937863535.1 uncultured Caulobacteraceae bacterium | reverse complement strand
ACATATACTGGGGCGCCACCCTGCCGCAAGGTCTTGATGGATCGGCCCTGACCGCTGCGGGCGCACGCGCGGGCGCCTATCTTAAACGTCGTCCCTGTCCATTCCTCGAGAGCCGCGCCATGCTGTTCAGCCGCAAGCCCGCCGATCTGCCGTCCGCGCAGGAGGCCCTGAAGGGCCGACCCGACGCCATCTCCACCTCCGCCCATCATTTTGTGAACGGCCGCGCGCTGAAGAGCCCGCACCCCGAGGGGCTGGAGCTGGCGCAGTTCGGCATGGGCTGTTTCTGGGGCGTGGAGCGCATCTTCTGGAAGCTGCCGGGCGTATGGGTCACCGCCGTCGGCTATGCGGGCGGCTTGACGCCAAATCCCACTTACGAGGAGGCCTGCAGCGGGCGCACCGGCCATACCGAGGCGGTGCTGGTGGTCTTCGATCCGAAGCTCGTCAGCTACGACGCCTTGCTGAAGACCTTCTGGGAGGGCCACAACCCGACCCAGGGCATGCGCCAGGGCAACGACGCCGGCACCCAGTACCGTTCGGCCATCTACACCTATGGCGAGGGCCAGGCGCGCGCGGCCGAGGCCTCCAGGGCGGCCTACGAGGCGGCGCTGAAGGGACGGGGCTTCGGGCCGGTCACCACCGAGATCAAGCCGGCGGGCGAGTTCTACTTCGCCGAGGGCTATCACCAGCAATACCTGGCCAAGAACCCGGGCGGCTACTGCGGGATCGGCGGCACCGGCGTCACCTGCCCGATCGGCGTGGCCGTGGAGGCCTGAAGCAAGACCTCGACCTCAGCTTAAGGTCTGGCGTCCTCCTGTCGGCTTGGCCATTATGTGGGCCGGCGTGGAGGGCGGCGGGGCGTCGACGTGCTCGAGGGGTATCTACAGCGTACGGTGGATGTCGGCGACCTGACGGTGGCCGTGGGCGGCGGCCGGCCCCGGCGCTACGGCGACGGATGTGGTCGTCCCATCGTCATCCGCATGAAGCCGGGTGCGGCGATGAAGCTGGCCATGGATCCCGAGCTGAAGCTCGGCGAGTGCTTCATGGACGGCGAACTGGTGTTCGAGCAGGGCGACATGTTCGACCTTCTGGAGTTGGTGGCTAGGAACCCCCGCTTCTGGAAGAAACCCCGCACCGCGGCGCGGCGGCTGCAGGAGGCGGCGCTGCGGCGGCTGCAGCAGATGAACGACCGCGTCGCCGCCCGCCGCAACGTGGCCCACCACTACGACCTCTCCTACGAGCTCTACGCCCGCTTCCTGGATGCGGACATGCAGTATTCCTGTGCCTACTTCACCTCTCCCGAGGCTACCCTGGAGCAGGCCCAGGCGGCCAAGAAGGCCCACATCGCCGCCAAGCTCAACCTGCCCCAAGGCGGCCGCCTGCTGGACATCGGCTGCGGCTGGGGTGGGCTGGGCCTGAGCCTGGCCCACATGGCGCCGGAGCTGGAGGTCACCGGCGTGACGCTCAGCCGCGAGCAGCACGCGGTGGCGGAGCGGCGGGCGCAGGCGCAAGGGCTGTCCGGGCGGGTGGACTTCCAGCTGCGCGACTACCGCGACGTGCGCGGCCCCTTCGACCGCATCGTGTCGGTGGGCATGTTCGAGCATGTCGGCCAGCCCCGCTTTCAGGAGTTCTTCGACATCTGCGCACGCCTGCTGGCGGATGACGGTGTGATGCTGCTGCACGCCATCGGGCGGCACACGCCGCCAGGGCGCACCCAGCCCTTCATCGCCAAGTACATCTTCCCCGGCGGCTACATCCCTTCGCTGTCGGAGGTGCTGCCGATGATCGAGGAGGCGGGGCTGTGGATCACCGACATGGAAATCCTGCGCCTGCACTATGCGCAGACGCTGCGCGAGTGGCGCCGCCGCTTCCAGGCGCAGCGGGCGGAGATCGCTGCGCTCTACGACGAGCGGTTCTGCCGGATGTGGGAGTTCTACCTGACCTCCAGCGAGGCGGGGTTCCGCTGGTTCGGCATGATGAACTTCCAGATCCAACTCACCAAGCACGTCGACGCGGTGCCCATAACCCGCGACTACATGTTCGCCGACGAGCAGCGGCTCGGCCAAGGTGGGACGACGGCCGCCAACGAAGGGTGGGCGGCCGCTGGTTAGACGGACCCGCTTAGCCGTGCAGCTTGGCGGCGATCTCGGCCACGTGGCGGCCCTGGAAACGGGCAGCCCCGAGTTCGTTGGCGCTGGGCTGGCGGGAGCCGTCGGCGCCCGCGATCGTAGTGGCCCCGTAGGGCGTGCCGCCCGTCACCTCGTTCAGCTCCGCCAGGCCCGGGTAGCTGTAGGGCAGGCCGACGATCACCATTCCCAGGTGCAGCATGTTGGTAATCAGGCTGAGCAGGGTCGTCTCCTGGCCGCCGTGCTGGCTGGCGGTGGAGGCGAAGGCCGAACCCACCTTGCCGTTCAGCGCGCCGCGCGCCCACAAGCCGCCGGTCTGGTCCAGGAAGTTTGCCAGCTGGGCGTTGATGCGGCCATAGCGCGTGCCGCAGCCCAGGATGATGGCGTCATAGTCCGCCAACTCCTCCACCTTGGCGATCGGAGCGGCCTGGTCGAGCTTGTAGTGGGCGGCGCGGGCCACCTCGTCCGACACCAATTCGGGGACACGGCGAACGTCCACCTGCACGCCTTCGACCTCGCGGGCGCCGGCGGCGACGGCTTGCGCCATGGTTTCGACGTGGCCGTAGGCGGAATGATAGAGCACTAGGACCTTGGTCATCGGGACACTCTCTTGCTAGGCCTGCGGGAGGAATACGCGCTTTATGGAACAGGGACGGTTACAGTTAGGCAAGGTCTTCCGCAAGCCTTTCCAGGCGACGCCGGACGACGCGGAGCGGTTCGGGCGAGCCGCATGACTCCACCCATCGTGTCGGTCATCTTCGACCTGCTGGCTTCAGCCGCGCCTGGGAAGAGCGTCTCGCCTGAGGCGGTGGCCCGCGCGGCGGCCGGCGAGGATTGGCGGCGGGCCCTGCCGCAGGTGCGGGTCGAGGCCGTGGGGCTGGCGCGCCAGGGGCGGCTGGTCATCCTGCGGCACGGCAAGCCGGCGGACCCGGACAGTTTCAAGGGCGTCTATCGGCTCGGATCGGCTGATGCGCAACCCTGACGCCGAGCCTGACCGCCGGGCGTTGATGGGTCTGCTCGGGGCGGCCGGCCTGTCGGCCTGCGCTCCGCTGGTGCAGGGGCCGGACAGCCCTCCGCGCAGCTTCGCCGGCCCGCGGCTGGAGCCGGAAAGCCTGGTGTCCGCCGACGGCGCACGTCTGCCGATGGTGGTCTGGGACGCGCGGGGCGGGGAGGGCGCACCGGTCGAGCCCTGGGCCGTGATCGTTGGTCTGCACGGCATGAACGACTACGCCGCCGCCTTCGGCCTGGCGGGGCCTTACTGGGCGTCGCGCGGGGTGACGACCTACGCCTACGACCAGCGCGGCTTCGGCCGGGCGGCGCGCCGGGGCGTGTGGGGCGGCGAGGCGCTGATGGACGAGGACCTGCGCACCGCGACCGCCCTGGTGCGCGCCCGCCATCCGGCGGCGATCGTCGCGGTGGTGGGGGAGAGCAT
>CALMGB010000374.1:7303-9567 GCA_937863535.1 uncultured Caulobacteraceae bacterium | reverse complement strand
CCGGATCATCGTTCTCCTCGAACTGGATCGACTTTTCAGGCAGCAGCTTGAGCGCCCGGGAGCAGTAGGGGCAGAACGGCTTGGTGTATATGGTGACGGGCGACATCGGGCTCCCCTGGACGTGCCTGTGATGATGGAGCGCCGCTATATAGGCAAGTCGGCGGCTTCGCGCACCCGCGCCACCACCGCAAGGTCCACCGCGCTCGCACCCGCCGCCAGCAGGGCCCTGGCGCAGGCCTCCGCCGTCGCCCCGGTGGTCAGCACGTCGTCCACCAGAAGCACGCGCCGACCCTCCACCTGCCTGCGCCGTCCTCCTGGCGATTCGAATGCGCCCTTGACGTTCATCCGGCGGCCCCGCCCGGACTTGCTCCCCTGGGTGGCGGTGGCGCGGCGGCGCACAAGGGCGTCGGCCAGGTAGCGCTTGCCCGCCAGACGGCAGAGGGGGCGCGCGATCTCGGCCGCCTGGTTGTAGCGGCGGGCGAACAGGCGCGAGGGGTGCAGCGGCACCGGGACGACAGCGTCGGCGTCGGCCAGCAGCGGCGCGGCCGCCCGCGACAGCCAGCGGGCGAACAGGGCGCCGATCTCGGGCCGGTCCGCATGCTTCAGCTTCAGGATCAGCTCGCGCGAGTGCTCGTCATAGAGGCACGCCGCCCGCGCCCGCGCGAACGCCCTGGGTCGCGCCGTGCAGGCGGGACAGCGCACGCCTTCGCCCTGGTCATACGGGAAGGGCAGACCGCACCCGTCACACACCGGATCGTCCAGGAAGGCGATGCGGCTCCAGGCGCCGGCGGAGAAGCCGGGCGTCTGCGGAGAGCCGGCCGCACCGTCGAACGCCTCGGGCGGCAGCAGCAGGTCCAGCGCGACGGCGCCCCAGCCCCGCAGTGGCGCTGAAGGTCGGGAAGGCGCTTTGAAGCGGCTGCGGGCGCCCCCATCTTGCAGGCTCATGGCCGACCCTCCCCCCCGACTATTCGACCGGACCCTGCACCGCGCCCGGTTGGAGCGCGCCGCCGCGAGCTTCCCAGCCGCCGACTTCCTGAAGGCGCGCGCGGCTGAGGACGTGGCCTGGCGCCTGTCGGCCATCCTGCGCCGCTTCCCTCGCGCCGTCGACCTCAGCGCGCGTTCGGGCGTCTTCTCGCAGAAGCTGTGGGAGAGCGCCGCGGCCGCCCAGGTCGACGAGCTGGTCGAGGCCGATCTCTCCCCCGCCATGCTCGGCCGCGCCGAGGGTGGCGGGCGCCTGCGCGTGGTGGCGGACGAGGAGCGACTGCCCTTCGCAGCCCAGAGCTTCGACCTGGCGGTGTCGTTGCTCTCGCTGCACTGGACCAACGACCTGGTGGGCGCCCTGGTCCAGATCCGTCGGGCGCTGAAGCCGGACGGCCTGCTCATCGCCACGATCTTCGGGGGCGCCACGCTCACCGAGCTTCGCCAGAGCCTGCTGCAGGCCGAGGCCGAGGTGTCGGACGGGGCTGGTCCGCGCGTCTCGCCCTTTGCGGACGCCCTGGACGCGGCCGGGCTGCTGCAGCGCGCCGGCTTCGCCCTGCCGGTGAGCGATGTGGACCGGATCACCGTCCGCTACGACCACCCGCTCAAGCTCATGGCCGACCTGCGCGCCATGGGCGAGGCGAGCGCCCTGGCGGACCGCCCGCGCCGGCCGTTGAGCCGGCGCGTCCTGGCCCGCATGTCGGACATCTACGCCGAGCGTTTCCGGCTGGAGGATGGCCGCATCCCTGCGACCTTCGAGCTGATAACCCTGACAGGCTGGGCGCCCCACGCCAGCCAGCCCAAGGCGCTGATGCCCGGGTCTGCGAAGATGCGGGTGGCGGACGCTCTGGGCGTGCCCGAGCAGCTGCTCGCCCGGGGCTGAGCCTTGGGTCGTGGACTTACATCCGGCGAGCGTGCCTTGGCCCAGCGCGTCTTCGCAGAGTCCGTGCGATGGGACGCCGTGCGGCTGCATGCGGGCGGCTTCGGCGGCTTCGCGTTCACCCTGGGCTCGCACATATTCTTGCCGCCGCATCTGTTGAGCGGCGACTTCGCGGCGGCGGACCTGCTTGCCCAGGCCCTGCTGGTGCATGAACTGGTGCACGTCTGGCAGTTTCAGACACGCCCGCTGCGAACGCTGGCGAGTTGGGCCGGCGTCGTGGCGTCGGGCGGCTATGGCCAAGGCCTGCCGGGCTACCGCTACGCCCTCCCTCTCGGGGCGTTCGCGGCGCTGAACCTGGAGCAGCAGGCCAGCGTCGTGGCCCACGCCTTCCTGCTGCGCGAAGGGC
>CALMGB010000374.1:5502-7293 GCA_937863535.1 uncultured Caulobacteraceae bacterium | reverse complement strand
GCCCCCGGGGCGGCCGCCGGACCGTGGGGCTAGGCGCGAAGGTCCGCCGCTACTTCAGGTCCGAGGTATACACCACCGTCTTCATGACGCGAACGCTGGCGGCGTTCGGATAGGCCTTGAAGACCAGCCGCTGGTCGGGCTTCAACACGACCTGCACGCTCTGCAGGGCCTGCAGGTGCGTGTCTGCCTGAACAGGGCCCGCATGGCCGCTGGCCATCGCGCCGTCCACCTCGATCACCGCCTCCAGACTGGCGCCATCTGAGGTGGCGACACCCACGCTGGCGACCACTATCCGCACGGTGGTGTCCCTGTCGCGCTCGAGCCAGGTGTGCGCGCCGTCGGTGCCGGAGGCCACCAGGACCGCGCCCTGCGGCAGGTTCAGGAAGCCGTCATCCTCCTCGGTGAGCTTGAAGTGCTGCGCCATGGCTGGTCGGTCTCCTCAGGAAATGCCCAGCCGCAACGCGCGGCTGGGCCGTGCGCTCCGCCGGCCGGCCGCCAGAAGGCTCAGCGCTGCTCGCCGGGTTCGTGATGCTCGCGATCGCCATGCGGCTCCTCGTGGGGCGGCGGGCCGCCGGAATGAGGCTGAGCGGCGTGCGCCGCCTGCACCCGGGCTTGCGCCGCCTGCTGCATCGCCGCCTGACGTTGAGCGCTAGCGGCCTGCGCCTGCTGCATCGCGGCCTGATGCTCGGCTGCGGCCTGGGCGCGCTGCTGACCCTCCTGTGCGACGTGGGCCTGCTGGGCGGCCTGGCGCTGGGCTTCGGCCTGGGCGCGCTGCTGATCCTCCTGCGCGGCATGGGCCTGCTGGGCGGCCTGGTGCTGGGCGTCGGCCTGGGCGCGAGCCTGCTGCAGGGCGGCCTGACGTTGCCCGGCCGCCGCCTGGGCCTGCAGCTGTTGGCTTCTCATCGCCTGCTGCTGGGCGGCGTGCGACTGCTCGGCGGCCTGGCGCTGGGCCAGTTCGGCCGCGCGGCCCTGCTGCAGGCTGGCTTGGCGCTGGGCTTCGGCAGCCCGGGCTTGCGCCTGCTGAGCCTGCATCGCCTGGGTCTGAGCGACATGCGCCTGTTCGGCCGCCTGGCGCTGGGCCTGGACGTCGGGGCGGGGCTGGTTGAAGACCTGCCCGCGACCGGCCTCGGCCTGAGCCGGTGCATGTGCGGCGTTGGGGTCCGACCCGTAGGCGCCCGGTTGGGCCGCGACCTGGCCCCGGTTGGCATAGCCGCCGCCGGAGGCGCCCTGCGCTCCATAGCCTGGATCGGCGCCGTAGCGCGGCCCATTGTTCTGGCCGCCATAGCTTTGGCCACCGTAGTTCTGGCCGCCGTAGTTCTGGTTCCCTGAGTTCTGGGTCACGTATGTCTGGCTGCGGTAGGTCTGGGTGGTGTTGTTCTGGCTGTAGTTGATGATCTCGGCCTGGCGCCGCTGCTGCTCCGGCGCCCAGTGGGCCTGCTCCTCCTGGGCATGGGCCTGGTGGTAGTCGTTCCAGGCTGGGTATCGGGCCTGCTGCTGGGCCCAGGCCGACCGCTGGCCGGCGATATAGGTCTGCTGCTGGCGCCAATGGTCCTGCTCCACCGCCACGCGCTGCTGGTGCAGGGAGGCCGCGTACAGCCCGGCCGCCCAGGCCAGGTAGCGCCCCGCCTGCGGAGCCCGCCGCTGCTCGAACTCGTAGGGTTCTAGCTGTCCGTCCTGGCCGTAGACGGCGACGAGCTGACCGCCACTGTAGGCGTAGCCGTAGTCCGGGTCCTGGATCAGGTAGGGCTCGGAGGCGCCTGGTTCGTAATAGTAGTAGCGCAGGCCCTCGGG
>CALMGB010000374.1:0-5492 GCA_937863535.1 uncultured Caulobacteraceae bacterium | reverse complement strand
CCAGATCCAGGGCCGCTCGCCGTTATAGTCCACCGCATAGTCCGGGGGCGCGTCGGCATAGCCGTCGCTGGCTGCGTAGGCCCGGTCGAGATAGGCGTAACTCTCCTGCGGCCGGGCCAACCGGGCGATGCGGGCCGGCGCGGCTGAGGGCAGGGCGGAGGCGGCGGGCGCAGGGTCGGCCGCACCCGTCGAGTTGGAGGTCAGGGGCAGGGCGTCGAGCGGCGGGGCCGTCGTCGCCGCGGTCTGGCTCGCGCGGTTGCATCCTGCGGCGAGCAGGGTGGTGGCGGCGCAGGCCAGCGCAAGATGGGAGCAACCGCCAAGCTTGGATCTTTTCATGGTGTCGAAATCCTGCACGGGCCGTCGTGTTCCGCCCCTATAACGACCTGTTGCAGTCCGGACATGAACCTTAGCCGAACCGACGTCGCCAGGCCTGTTCATCCTGCCGCCCAAGACAGCCAGTCTTGCACCTGCTAAGGCGCGGCCAACACCAGCGCGGGCTTACGGGGGGACGCATGGGGCATCTGCGGCGATCGCCCGCCCTCGTCGTGGCCGCCGTGTTGGCCGGGTCGGTCCCGCTCGTCGCGCGCGCTCAGGCGCCGGCGCCCGTGGCGGACGTCACGCCCGGATCGGCCAAGCCGGAGGCCATCTGGGCGCTGAACGGACAGGCCACGGTCGTCGACCAGTCCGACTTCGGCGTGCCGGGCGGTTTCCGCGGCGCCAACTCCCTCTCCCCGGCCAAGCAGAGCCGGGAGACGGTGGACCTGACCCTCTACGGCGGCCTCAATCCCTGGAAGGGGGCGGAGATCTGGATCAGCCCCGAGATCGACCAGGGCTTCGGCCTCAGCGACACCCTGGGGACCGCCGGCTTTCTGAGCGGGGAGGCCTACAAGGTCGGCCAGGCCACCCCCTACATCCGCTTGCAGCGCCTGTTCTTCCGCCAGACCCTCGACCTCGGCGGCGCGGGCGAGGAGGGCGAGGCGGACCTCTTCACCTTCGCGGGCGCCCACACCCATGACAGGCTGGTCTTCACCGCCGGCAAGATGGGGGTGGGCGACGTGTTCGACACCAACGCCTACGCCCACGATCCGCGGGGCGACTTTCTCAACTGGTCGATCATCGACACCGGCACCTTCGACTACGCCGCCGACGCCTGGGGCTACAGCTATGGCGCGACGCTGGAATGGTATGTGGGCGACTGGACGTTGCGGGGCGGCGGCTTCAGCATGTCCAAGGTGCCCAACGGCGAGAACCTGGAGAGCAACTTCAGCCAGTACGAGCTGGTGGGCGAGCTGGAACGCCGCTACCGCCTGTTCGGGCGCGAGGGCAAGCTGCACCTGACCGCCTTCGAGAACCGCGCCCGCTACGGCGACTTCGCCGCCGCCCTGCGGGAGGGCGAGGCCACAGACAGCACCCCTGACCTCGCCCTGGTGCGGCGCTATCGCGGCCATGCCGGCGCGAGCCTGGACTGGGAGCAGCCGGTGACGGACGACGCGGGCGTCTTCGTCCGCGCCGGCTACGCCGACGGCCACCAGCAGGCGTACGAGTTCACCGACATCGACCGCACGGCGGCTTTCGGCCTGTCGCTGCAGGGCAAGCGCTGGGGCCGCCCGGACGATACCGTTGGCGTCGCGGGCGTGGTCAACGACATCAGCCAGGATTTCCGGGCCTACCTGGCGGCGGGCGGTCTGGGCATCCTGATCGGCGACGGCCAGCTGCCGCACTATCAGACCGAGCGGATCCTCGAGACCTACTACAGCCTCAAGGCCACCAGCTTCGCCCATGTGAGCCTCGACTACCAGTACGTGCAAAACCCCGCCTATGACCGTGCGAGGGGCCCGGTGTCGGTGGTGGGCGTACGGCTGCACGTCCAGGGCATGACGCCGTAGCCCGGCGCCTCGGGGCAGGGCTCAGCGCCAGATCGGCCGGGCTTCTCTGAACACGGGTCGCCCGTCGTTCGACAGTTCGGGCGTGGCGGGAGCAGACGCCGCGAGCATAGGACGCCGCGACGTTTGCTCGATCCCGTCTTCGTCGCGCCGATCTCGAGACAACATATGTCAACAACGCGACACGGGTTGCTAAAGATAATGCCGTGATGAAGCGTTCAGGCGTGGAACAAGCCATGCTCCGACTCTCTTGGAACGTCATCTGCTTGGCGACAGGCGCGAAGACTTCCATCAATTGAGGGTGTGGTCATGGGCGATAGCGCCACGGCGAACGATACGGCTGGTGCGGCCGCACTGGAGGCCCTTCTAGAGCGGAGGTCCAGGCGCCGCAAAGGGCGCCGCGGGTTCTTCCGGGTCGCCGGAGGCTTTGCTGCGGGCGCGGTGGCGCTGAACATGGCGGGGATGGACAAGGCGACCGTAGCGCTCGCCCAGACCTCTACGCCCACTGATGCGGACGTGCTGAACTTCGCCCTCAACCTCGAATACTTGGAGTCAAACTACTACTCCTTCGCGGTCAATGGCACGGGCATCTCGTCCGGCGACGTGACCGGGACGGGCACGCAGGGCGTGGCGACGGGTGGCCCGGCTGTTCCTTTCGCGAGCCCTCTGGTCGCCAAGCTCGCAGCCGAGATCGCCCAGGACGAGCGGCTGCATGTGGAGTTCCTGCGCTCCCAGCTCACGTCCTCGGCGGTGGCCCAGCCCACCATCGACCTCTCCGTCGGCCCCAACAGCGCCTTCTCAAAGGCCGCCCAAGGCGCGGGCGTCATCCCGGCCGGGGCGACGTTCAACCCCTATGCGAGCGACGAAACCTTCCTGCTCGGTGCGACGCTGCTCACGGACGTGGGCCTTAGCGCCTACATCGGTTCCTCCACGCTGATCAGCAACAAGACCTACCTCCAGGCGGCGGCGGGCATACTTGCGGTTGAAGCCTATCACGCCTCCATCCTGCGGACCTCTCTTTACGCTCTCGGAACGATGGGAGGCGGGGCTCTTGGCGGCACGGCGGCGGTCACGATGGACCCCTTCGCCACGACCGCGGCCATAGCCGCCGCGCGCGCCAAGCTCGACGGCACCAACAGCGATGACAACGGCATCGGCTCTGCGCAGACGCCCACCATCATAGACGCCGACCAGACGACTTCGATTGCTTACGGCCGCACGCCCGCAGAGGTGTTGAACATCGTCTACCTGAACCCCGCGGCGGTCACTGCAGGCGGCTTCTTCCCCGCGGGCGTGAACGGCACGGTGAACACGAGTGGCTGATCCCCGGACTGCAACCTGCGAGCCTAACGACACGATGACGTCATCACGGGAGCTGTTCTGATGGACGAGACCCTACTCCGCGACACCATGGACCGCCGGGCTGCGCGGCGAGTGGAAAGGCGCGACCTGTTCCGCTTGGCGGGCGGTGTGGCGGCGGGTGCGGGCGCGCTGGCCCTGTCGGCGTGCGGCGGCAATTCGTCCAATACGACGGCGGCCTCGACGACGCCGAGTTCCGCGCCGACCGACGCCGACGTGCTGAACTTCGCCCTAAATCTCGAATATCTGGAGGCCAACTTCTACCACTTCGCCGTCTTCGGCACGCCGATCGACACCAGCCTGCAGAGCGGAACCGGGACCTTGGGGACCATCCAGGGCGGACAGCAGGTGCCGTTCACCAGCCCAGTGGTGCAGCGCTTGGCGACGGAGATAGCCAAGGACGAGCTGAATCATGTCACCTATCTGCGCCAACAGCTCGGCACTGCCGCGGTCGCCCAACCGGCGGTCGACCTGTCTGCGACCGCCACGAGCGCGTTCTCGATGGCGGCTCAGTCCGCGGGCGTCGTCCCCGCCGGGGCCATCTTCAACCCGTACGCCAATGACGAGAGCTTCCTCCTTGGGGCCTACATCTTCGAGGACACGGGCGTCACCGCCTACATCGGCGGCTCGACCCTGATCACCAGCAAGGCCTATCTACAGGCGGCGGCGGGAATCCTGGCGGTGGAGGCATACCACGCCTCCATCGTGCGCCAGACATTGTACAACCTTGGCGTCAACGGCCCAACGCCGCTGGGCTCAAGCGCCGTGGCGGTGGATCCATTCGCCGCCACCAGCGCCATTTCGGCGGCCCGAGCCAAGCTCGATGGGACGAACACCGACGATAACGGCATCGGCAGCGCGGGCAGCCCGACGGTCGTCGACGCCAACCCGAGCAACGCCGTCGCATATTCCCGCACGGCCGCCCAGGTGCTCAACATCGTGTACCTGAACGCTGCGGCCGTCAGCTCCGGCGGGTTCTTCCCCTCGGGCATGAACGGCAACATCCGCACGAGCGGCTGAAGACGGCGGCGTCTTCAGCCGCCGTCATCCCGTCCAGAACTGGAAACAAGGAGGCTGCGCGCCGCACCCAGTCGGCGGGCGGCCTCTTCAAGTGTGGCGTCTTTCTCGGCGAAGCACAGCCGTACGACGTGTCGTACGGCAGCCTCAGCGTAGAACGCGGAGACTGGAATGGCGGCGACGCCAGCTTCGGTGACGGCTGTCCGGCAGAAGGTCACATCATCTACCTCTATGCCCGAGCGATTCAGGTCGACACAGAGGAAATAGGCGCCTTCGCTCGGAAGGACGACGTAGCCCTCGGCCTCCAAGGCCTTGGCGAGGTAGTTCCTGGATCGCTCGAAGCCGCTACGAACGCCGGCGAAATAGCCCTCTTCCTTGGCCAAGCCATAGGCCACTCCGGCTTGCAGATTGGGCGGTACGGTAAAGGCCAGCACTTGGTGGGCCTTGGCGAGGACGTGCTGGAGCGGGGGCGCGGCGCACGCAAAGCCCACCTTCCATCCCGTCATGGAGAAGATCTTCCCGGCGGACCCGATCTTGATCAACCTGTCGCGCATGCCCTCGAACGCCATCAGCGGACGGTGTCGGCGGCCGTCGAAGACGATGTGCTCCCACACCTCGTCGCAGACGGCGATGAGGTCGTGGCGTACGCAGACCCGGGCCACCGCCGCCAACTCCTCGGCGTCGAAGACCCGGGCCGCCGGGTTCAGCGGATTGTTCAGCACCAGCACCCGGGTGGCCGGCGTGATCACGGCTTCCAGCGCGGCCTCCTCCAGACGCCAGTGCGGCGGCTCCAGGCGCACGAACTTCGGGACGCCCCCCGCCTGGCGCACGATGGGCAGGTAGACGTCGTACATGGGCTGGATGAGCACCACCTCGTCGCCCGGCGCGATGAGGGCGAACAGGGCGCAGGCCAGCGCCTCCGTCGCGCCGAAGGTGACCAGCACCTCGTCGACGGAAAGGTCGAGCCCCTGGAAGCGGCGGTAGTGCTCCACCACCGCGCCCCGAAGCTCAGGCGTGCCGAGCATGGGCGGATACTGGTTCGAGCCGTGCATCAACGCCTCGGCCGCCTGGGCGCGGACGTCCTCCGGTCCGTCCCCGTCCGGAAAGCCCTGGCCGAGGTTCACCGCACCATGCTGGCGCGCCAGGGCTGAAATTTCCTCGAACCCGGTCGTCGGCAGCCCAGCGCTTTGCGGGTTCCCGACCCCCCCGGCTCGCCACACCGGACCGCCAGCC
>CALMGB010000373.1 GCA_937863535.1 uncultured Caulobacteraceae bacterium | reverse complement strand
CTCCTGGGGCGTGCTGGGGGCAGGCGTCGCCCAGGTAGCGCTGCTGACCTGGGGGGTGAAGAAGTCGGGCGCGGCGGTGCACTGGACGCTCCCCCGCCTGACGCCCGAGATCAAGGCCTTGATCGGGAAGGCGATCCCGGGGGCGGCGGCGGCCAGCGCGACCCAGATCAACATTTTCATCTCCGGCATCCTGGCCAGCCAGGTGAACGGCGCGAGGTCCTGGCTGGCCGTGGCCGACCGGTTGTACCAGTTGCCATTGGGCCTGGTGGGCGTGGCCATGGGCGTGGCCTTGCTGCCGCGCCTGTCCCAAGCGGTGCAGGCGCATGACCAAGTGGGCGCCGACCAGGCCATGGACGAGGCGGTGGGATTCTCACTCGCCCTGACGCTGCCGGCGGCGGCGGCTCTGGTGGCCATGCCCTTCTTCCTCATCGACGGACTATTCACCCGGGGCGAGTTCAGGACCTTCGACGCGCTGCAGACGGCGCACGCCCTGTTCTACTATGGCATCGGCACGCCGGCCTTCGTGCTGAACCAGCTGTTCACCCGCGCCTTCTTCGCCCGCGGCGACACCAAGACGCCCATGCGCTACGCCATCACCGCGGTGGTGGTGAACGTGGTGGCGGGGCTGCTGCTATACCTGCTCATCGGGTTCGCAGGGATCGCCGCGGCCACGGCGCTGGCCGCCTGGTTGAACGTCACCCTGATGGCGGCGACCCTGCAGCGGAGCGGCGACTACGTGCCGGGCTTCGAGGTGATCGTACGCATCCGCAAGCTGATCGCCGCAAGCGTGGTCATGGGCCTCTTTATGGGTGCGCTGTCCTGGCTGCGCCCCCACTACCAGCACCTGCTGTTCCGCAAGGAGGCCGCCGTGGTGGTGGTGGTGGTGGCGGGCGCGGCCGCCTACGTCGCCCTGCTGTTCGCCTTCCGGGCGCTGACCTCGGCCGAGGTCCGGGGCGCCTTCAGGCGCTCGCCGAAGAAGATCGCCGCATGATCTCGCTTGCGTCCCGGCATCTTCGGTCCCCCTGGGAAGCGGGGGGAGGGGGCGAGGCGACGCGTGTCGCGTTGCGCCAGCTCCCCCGCTGCCCCGGGGAGGAGACTAGCCGCCATCTCCGCTCGCCCTCTGCTAAACGAGAGAGAGGAAGACCATGACCCATCCCTCCCGCGTGCTCTCCGGCGTTCAGCCCTCCGGCGAGCTTCACCTCGGCAACTATCTTGGCGCGCTGAAGAAGTTCGTGGACCTGCAGGCCACCCACGACTGCTTTCTGTTCGTGGCCGACCTGCACGCCATCACCGTCTGGCAGGAGCCGGCGCGCCTGGCCGGCCAGACCCGCGAGATCGCCGCCGCCTACTTGGCCGCAGGCCTGGACCCGGCCCGCGCCACCCTGTTCCCTCAGTCGGCGGTGCGCGCCCACGCCGAGCTGGCCTGGGTGCTCAACTGCGTGGCGCGCCTGGGCTGGCTCGACCGCATGACCCAGTTCAAGGAGAAGTCCGGCAAACACAAGGAGCGTAGCTCGGTCGGCCTCTATACCTACCCCGTGCTGCAGGCCGCCGACATCCTGGCCTACCGCGCCACCCACGTACCCGTCGGCGAGGACCAGAAGCAGCACCTGGAGCTCAGCCGCGACATCGCGCAGAAGTTCAACACCGACTTCGGCGCCCCGGACTTCTTCCCCCTGCCCGAGCCGCTGATCCAGGGGCCCGGCGCCCGGGTGATGTCGCTCCGCGACGGGTCGGCCAAGATGAGCAAGTCCGACCCCTCGGACCAGAGCCGCATTAATCTGACCGACACAGCCGACGAGATCGCCAGCAAGATCAGGCGCGCCAAGACGGACGCCGAGCCCCTGCCGGACGACCCGGACGCGCTCACCGGCCGGCCCGAGGCGAACAACCTGGTGGGCGTCTACGCCGCCCTTTCCAGCGAGACCAAGGCGCAGGTGCTGGCGCGCTTCGCCGGCCAGGGTTTCGGTGCCTTCAAGCCTGCTCTGGCGGAGGTGGTGGTCGCGGCCATGACGCCGGTGGGCGAGGCCATGCGCCGCTACCTCTCCGATCCCGCCGAGATCGACCGGGTGCTCAGCGACGGCGCCGAGCGTGCTGCGGCGGTGGCCGAGCCTATACTGGCCGAAGTCAAGGCAAAGGTCGGCTTCTGGGGCGCCGCCCCAAAGATGTCGCAAACGTAACCTTGGCCGCTATGGCGGCCCGCACGGGCTTGGCCCATCTCTCGCTCCAGACAAGGTGTGGAACGATGACCGATCCCCTGTACCGCCAACCCGCCGGCCTGATGGTCGGCCAGTCTTCTGACAAGACCATGGTCGTGGTGACCTACGCCCTCTTCCTGGGCGGCTTCGTCACCGGAGGTGTCACCACCCTGATCGGCCTGGTCATGGCGTACATGCTCCGGCGCGAGGCGAGCGAGCTGGCCCTGAGCCACTACGTCTTCCTGGCGCATACCTTCTGGAAGGGCCTGATCTGGCTGGCCATCGGTTGCGCCCTGCTGATCGTGGGCCTTCCGCTGTCGATCATCCTCATCGGCATCCCGCTGCTCATCCTGGCCAAGCTGATCTTCGTGGTCGCCGCCATATGGTACGGCGTGCGCTGCGTGCTGGGTCTGATCGCGGCCCTGGACGACCGCCCCTACGGCGCGCCGCGGAGCTGGCTGGTCTGAGTGGCCCACATAGGCCTCTACGTCCTTCGAGACGCCTCTGCGACGGCTCCTCAGGATGACGAAGACGTACGGCCCTGAACCTTCGTCATGCTGAGGAGCGGGCTCTGGTCCGCGTTTCGAAGCCCGCACCATGGAGCGACCCATCTCCAACTCCATGTCGAGCGCATCCGCGCTCCCGCCCGGCTTCTTCGCCCGCGACGTGCTGACCGTCGCCCGCGATCTGATCGGCGTGCGGCTCCGGGTCGACGGGGTCGGCGGCGCGATCGTGGAGGCCGAAGCCTACCATCACGAAGACCCCGCCTCCCACAGCCACGCCGGGCGAACCCTCCGCAACACGGCGATGTTCGGGCCGCCGGGCCACGCCTACGTCTACCGGTCCTACGGCCTCCACTGGTGCCTGAACCTGGTGTGTGGGGTCGAGCCCGGAAGCGCGGTGCTCATCCGCGCCCTGGAGCCGCAGGAGGGGGTGGACCGGATGCGCGCCCGCCGCGGCGTCGAGCCGGTACGCCAGCTCTGCTCCGGCCCCGGCAAGCTCGGCCAGGCGCTCGCCGTCACCTCCGTCCTGGACGGCGCCAGCCTGAACGCACCGCCCTTTCGCCTAACACCTGCCGACCGGCCATGGACGGTGCAGGCGGGCGTGCGCATCGGCATCAGCCGCGCCCAGGACCAGCCCTGGCGGTTCGGCGCGGAAGGCTCACCCTTCCTCAGCCGGCCTTTCCTGCGATCCTGAGGCAACCGCGTCCCGCAAACCCGCGTTGGCCGCAGGCGTTAGCGTCTTAGAGTCCGGAAGACCGCCATGCTCGAAAAATTGCCTCACGGTGTCGGGGAGGCTCTTAAGGGCGCTCGCCACGGTCTGGACGCCATCCTCTACCACCAGGCGGCGGCAGGGTCCGCGCCAGAGAGCCTCACCCTGACTAGCCCGGCCTTCCAGAATGGGAGCGCCATCCCTGCCCGCTTCACCGCCGACGGCGATAAGCTCTCCCCACCGTTCGCCTGGAGCGGCGTTCCTGAAGGTGCGCGAGGTGTGGTGCTGGTGATCGAGGATCCGGACGCGCCCGCGCCCACACCTCTGGTCCACACTCTCGCCTGGGCGCTGCAGGGCCACGACGACGAGCTTGCGGAGGGCGCGATGAAGAGCCCAGGCTCCGGCGGAGAGGCTATTTCTTTGGGCCGAAACAGCTTCCTTGGCGCCGAGTACCTGCCGCCGGACCCCCCACCAGGCCACGGCCCGCACCGCTACTGCTTCCAGATCTTCGCCCTAGATACCGTTCTGCAACTGCATGGCGCTCCCGTCCGGACCCAGGTCGCGCACGCCATGAAGGGCCACGTTATCGCCAGGGGCCTGCTGATCGGGACCTACGAGCGGCCCTGACCTGGGCGGCGTCCGTCTTCCTCCTGACCTGAGAGTCGCGCCCGCATGATTACGCTCTACACCTGGACCACGCCAAACGGTCGTAAGGTCTCCATCATGCTGGAGGAGACCGGCTTGTCCTACGTGGCCAAGCCCGTGAACATCGGCCGCGACGAGCAGTTCGCCCCCGACTTCCTGGCCATCAGCCCCAACAACAAGATCCCCGCCATCGTGGACGAGGATGGCGTGGATCGCCGCCAGACTGTATTCGAGACTTCCGCCATCCTCACCTATCTGGCGGAGAAGACCGGCCAGCTCCTGCCCGCCCACGGTCCGCGCCGGATCGAGGTGCAGGAGTGGCTCGCCTGGTCGATCAGCGGCTACGCGCCGATGCTCGGGCAGTGGAACTATTTCGCCAACCGCGCCAAGGAGAAGACGCCCGCCGCCATCAACCGCTTCACCACCGAGGCCGCACGCCTGTTCAGCGTGCTGGAAGCGCGGCTTTCCCAGGCCACCTACCTGGCCCACGACTTCTCCATCGCCGACATCTCCACCTATACCTGGGCGGCCGCGGTCCTGCACCCCTTCCGCGACGCCTCGCCGGGCGTGCTTGCGCCTACCCCCCACATCGAACGCTGGATGGCCGAGATCGCCGCCCGCCCCGCCGTCCAGCGCGGCATGCGCGTTCCCGAAGTGTGAACGCGCTTGTGCCCGCGGGCCCTCTCGCCCCAAGCCCTAGCGGTGAACGAACCCCGAAGACGGGCAGGTCGGCGATTCGGTCCCGATTCGTTGCGGAGCTGTTCTGCGGCGTTAACCCTGAGCGTTTACCGAGGTTTGCGCTTGCCTGACGCGTCCTTCCGCACGATCTAGGCGTCATGGCGGATCGCCCCACGGGCGCTGCGCCGTCACGGCTCGTGGCGGTGCTCGGACCCACCAATACCGGCAAGACCCACCTCGCCGTGGAGCGGATGCTCGCCCACGCGTCAGGCATGATCGGCCTGCCGCTCCGCCTGCTGGCCCGCGAGATCTACGACCGCATCGTCAAGCAGCGCGGCGCCCGCTCGGTCGCCCTAATCACTGGCGAGGAGAAGATCGTCCCGCCGCGCGCGAACTACTTCGTCTGCACGGTGGAGGCCATGCCCCTCACCCGCCAGGTGGAGTTCCTGTGCGTGGACGAGATCCAGCTCTGCG
This sequence comes from uncultured Caulobacteraceae bacterium, assembly GCA_937863535.1. GTDB lineage: Bacteria > Pseudomonadota > Alphaproteobacteria > Caulobacterales > Caulobacteraceae > CAHJWH01. Next base: position 1,637 of record CALMGB010000373.1, on the reverse strand, counting down.
CCGACCCCGCCCGCGGCCACGTCTTCACCCATCGCCTGCTGAACGCCCGCGGCACGGCCGAGACCATGTTCCTGGGGTCAGCCACCATGGCCCCCCTGATCCGCCGCCTGCTCCCCGGCGTGGAGTTCGTCATCCGCGAGCGCTTTTCCCAGCTCACCTATGCGGGCTCCAAGAAGCTGACCCGCCTGCCCCGCCGGTCCGCCGTCGTCGCCTTCTCCACCGAGAACGTCTACGCCATCGCCGAGCTGATCCGTCGCCAGCGCGGTGGTGCGGCGGTCGTGATGGGCAGCCTGTCGCCCCGCACCCGCAACGCCCAGGTGGCGCTCTACCAGTCCGGCGAGGTCGACTTCCTGGTGGCCACAGACGCCATCGGCATGGGCCTGAACATGGACGTGGACCATGTGGCCTTCGCAGGGCTGCGCAAATTCGACGGCAAGCGCAGCCGTTGGCTCCACCCCCAGGAGGTCGGCCAGATCGCTGGCCGCGCCGGCCGCTACCGCACCGACGGCACGTTCGGGGTCACGGGCGAGGCGGAGGAGATGGACGAGGACCTCGTCACCTCCGTCGAAGAGCACCTCTACGAGCCGGTGGGGGCCACGGAATGGCGCAGCGCCGACCTGGAGTTCGCCTCGCTCAAAGGCCTGCTCCGCTCCCTCGCCGCCCCGCCCACCCGCGACGGGCTGAAGCTCGCCGAGGAGAGCCTGGACGAGACCACCCTGCGCCAACTCGCTTTGGACCCCGACCTGGAGCGCCGCATCGGTTCCGATCGCGGTAAGTTACGGAGATTGTGGGAGGTCTGCCAAACCCCGGACTTCCGCAAGACCACCCTGGACGAGCACGTCCGCCTCTGCCGCACCGTCTTCGACCACCTGACCTCCCGCAACGCCCGCCTGCCGGAGGACTGGATCGCCGGCCAGTTCGCAAGCCTCGACCACGCCGAGGGCGAGATGGACGTGCTGGCCCAGCGGCTGGCGGGCGTGCGTACCCTGGCCTACGCCGCCGCCCGCTCGGACTGGCTGCGCGATCCCGGCCACTGGCAGGCTAAGTGCCGCCAGCTGGAGGACCGCCTCTCCGACACCCTTCACGAGAAGCTGATGGCGCGGTTCATCGACCGCCGCACCTCGGCCCTGATGCGCGGCCTGAACCTGCGCGCCGACGTGCTGGCCGGCGTCGGCGCCGACGGGACCGTGACGGTGGAGGGCCACTATGTCGGCCGCCTGCGCGGCCTGCGCTTCGATCTCGCTCAGGGGGGCAGCGCGCTCGAAGACAAGACGCTCCGCGCCGCCGCTCAGCGCGCCGTGACGCCGGAGGTGACGCGCCGCCTCGGCGCCCTGGCCGCCGACGCTGACGAGGCCTTCAGCCTCTCTCCCGAAGGCGCAATCAGCTGGAACGGCGAGGCCGCAGGCCGGCTCAGCAACGGCCGTCCCTTTGCGCCGAAGTGCACGCTCTACGGCGAAATGGGCGCCGAGCCCGCCCGCGAACGCGCCCGCCGCCGCCTGGAAGCCTTCGTCGCCGGCGAAGCCAGTCGCCGTCTCGCCCCCCTCAAGGCCCTGGAGGACGCCATTGCGCAGGGCGGTTTGCGTGGCCTGGCCCGGGGCGTCGCGTACCGCCTGATGGAGTCCGGCGGTGTGTTGGCC
>CALMGB010000372.1 GCA_937863535.1 uncultured Caulobacteraceae bacterium | reverse complement strand
GTGGGCGTCATGCGGGCGCGGGGCGTCGGCGCGGCGCAGCGGCGGCCGCCAGCCTTCGTTGATCACCGTGGTGACCGCCTTGCCGTCGCGCAGGGTGAACTTCGGCGCGATCTGCTCGACCGCCTCGTAGCCGTCGCGCCAGCTGTAGTTGACCAGGCTCTCGGACCCGTCTGCGGCCACGCTGAACACGGCGGGGGTGGAGGTGTCCGCCGGCCAGCGGAAATAGGTGAAGCGCCCGTCGTCGAACACTACGGACGGCAGCAGCTCGCGCGAGCCGGTATAGGTGTAGGCGGTGTTGCGCCGCTCGATCGGGGCGGGCGGCGGCGCGGTGACGGCGGCCACCACGGGTTCGGGCGGGTACTGGAAGCGCACCACGTAGGTCATGCCGACGGCGCCGGCGGCGCTCGCGGGGTGGGCGTCCAGTTCGAACAGGTAGCTGCGCCGGTCGGTCACCACGGTCATGTTGGTGCGGACGGCGTGGTCCACCGGCTTGACGAACAAGAGGCTCGCCGCCTTGTTCGGGGTGACCTGCCAGGCGGAGCCGTCGCCGATGGCCACGTTCTCCACCCGCTCGTCGGGGCCGAACTGCACCATCATCTGGTAGCCGAAGAAGGCGTCCAGCCGCACCACCCGATCTGGGTCGTACATCAGGGTGCGGATGCGCGCATCGGTGTCGTGGGGATAGTAGGCCTGGGCCGGACGCGCGGAGGCGGTGGCCAAGGCGACGCAGAGCGCCAGCGCGGAGGCAAGGCGCCTCATGGCGTGGTCGCGCTCATGACCGAAGGAACGCCCAGAGGTGCGGCGCTTGTCTGCGTCTCCGCGTCTCGCCGGTAGCGCGTCACCTGGAAGCCCAACGGGTTGATGAAGCGGTCGCCCATGCTCATCGGTGCATTGGCGTAGCGGAAGGCGAGCACCGCGGCCCAGGCCTGGGGCGGGGCGGAGGTGGTGGAGCCGCCCTCGCGCCGGGTGGTCTCGAAGCGGACCAGCGCGGTGGTGGGGGAGAGGAGCGAGACGCTCTCGATGGTGGTGCTGAGCGTCGTGGTGGGCGAGTAGAGGTTGAGCGGGCTGTCCGGCGTCGTTTTCTGCAGCAGGTGCTGGTACTGGGAGCGCGCGTCGCCGGCCGACCACAGCATCACCTTGCGGTAGTCGTCGCGGAGGTCGGTGGCGTCGAAGGTCTCGCGCGCCTGCACGTACTGGACCAGGAAAGACTGGGTGACCGCCTGGTCCTGGGTCAGGGCGCCGCCGGGCTTCAGCCCCGACGCCATCTGCACGTAGCCGGTCTGGCGGTCCACGGTGATGGTGTAGGGCACCACCGTCTTAAGAGGCGCAAGCGCCGCGAGCGCCAGGGCCTCCAGCGCCGCCACGATGGCCGCGACGCCGGCGATCGTCCAGGCGACCCGGCGGGAGGCTCGGAGCGACCCGTTCACGTCGGCGGCCCAACTGGCGCCCTCCTGGTAGTAGCGCTTGCGGTCGCCCTTGGTATCGGTCAACGCCCGCCTCCTGCATCGCTACGGGGACCGGAGCGGCCCAGGCGCGGACTGCTGTTGCGCCGGGATTGCTGGCCGAGGCGACTGTCCACCGGGATGAGCGGCGGCGCGGCGCGGTCGCTCGTCGTGGTGACGGTGGTGCGTCGGTCCACGCCGCTCGCAGCACCGGCGCCGGCGAGCACGAGGCCGCTCGGCGCGAACATCGCCTGGTCGCGGCGCGTCTGGGCGCTGGCGGCGGAGGCGATGCGCACGGCGCGGGGCTGGGCGGCCATCTCGGCGGGACCCACCACGAGCGTCTGGCCCGCGCCGCCGGCGGCCTGGGCGCCTCGCCACCTGGGGAGCTTGAACGCGCCGGCGATGGCGCCTCCGGCGACCACCAGCCCCAGCGACACGCCGGAAAAGACCATCACCAGCACGGCCACGGCGAAGGCGACGCCGGGCAGGTAGGTGCTGTCGGCGCGCATGGTCTCCAGCTGGCGCAGCGACGGGTCGAGTAGGGTGAGCGCCAGCCCGAGCGTCAGCGTGGTGGCCAGCGGGGCGAAGGCGAAGCCGAGGGTGGCGCGCAGCCACCCCTGGAACAGGCCCTGGGTGCTCTCGAACAGCAGGAGCGCGATGAAGATCGGGCCGAACGCGAGCAAGAGGGCAAGCACGATCTTGGAGGCCAGCAGGACGCCGAGGCTCGACAGCAGCAGGATCACCGCCGACCCCAGCAGCAGCAGCGAGTCGAAGCCGGCCTTGCTCAGCAGCGAGGCCATTGGAGCCGACCCCGCCGCATTGGCGCCGAGCGCCGCCGCGACGGGCGCCGCCACCGCAGGCGTACCGGGGGGCGTGGCGGGGGAGAAGGCGCTCATGTCGGTGAAGGCGCGCTGCAGCCCGTCATAGACGTTGCCGCCGACCACCGAGCCGTTGGCGCGCAGGCCGTGCAGGATCACGTCGGCGATCTGCTCCGGCCCGAAGAACAGGGTGCGATAGACCACGCTCTGGTAGCTCCCCCACTGGGTGGCGAAGGCCAGCACCGCGCCCAGTTTCACCGTCGTCAGGGCCAGCTCGGTGACGTTGAGCGGCGAGCGGCCGAGCAGCAGGCGGTAGCCGACCAGGGCCACGTAGAGCGTCATCAGCACGGTCAACACGCCGACGAATGCGCCGCCAGACTGGAACAGGCTGGCGTAGCCGGTCTGCACCACCGTCTGCACGTTGCAGTCCACCACGCCCAGCAGGCCGCGCACCAGCGGGTCGTCGGGACCGGGGACGGGACAGGCGCCGGCCATATCAGGCGCGCTTCAGCAGCTGGGGCAGCCAGTCGGCTGGGGCGTCGCCGTGGACGCCGCGCAGCTCGTCCAGACGGCGCACGCTTGACTCGCGCCCCGAGAGCACGGTGAGCAGGTCGGGCATGCCGGCCAGGTTCAGCCGCGCCACCACGCTGTCGTTGCCGTGCTTGATCAGGAAGCAGTGGGTGGAGTCCGGCAGGGTGCGGACCAGCTCGAACTCGTGCGGGGTGAGGCCGAAGCCGCCGACATAGTCGGCCTCCTGCGCCTTGGGGTTGATCATGAAGATCTGGGTGGCGGCCTGCTCGATGATGGCGCTGGAGATGCGGGAGCCCAGCGCGTCCTGGGCGCTCTGGGTGCAGAAGCCGACGATGCCGTTCCTCTTGCGGATCGTCTTCTCCCAGTCCTTGATCCGCTGGATGAAGACCTCGTCATCGAGCGCCTTCCAGCCCTCGTCGATGACGATGATGGTGGGCTCGCCGTCCAGCCGCTGCTCCACCCGGTGGAAGAGGTACATCATGGCCGGCGTGCGCGCGGCGGGATCGTCCAGGATCTGGGTCAGGTCGAAGCCCAGGGTGCGGGCCTCAAGATCCAGTTCGTCGGCCTCGTTGTCGAACAGCCAGGCGTAATCGCCCGCGCCGTGCCAGGGGGCCAGCCGTGCGGCCAGGTCGGTGCTGGACGGGCGGCGCGAGCCCCGGAACAGCTCCACGAAGTGGCGCAGGCGCCGGTAGCGATGGGCTTGCGCGAAGTTGGCGTCCACCGCGTCGGCGATGGCGCCCACGTCCTCGGCGTCCAACACCGGGCCGTTGGCGGTGATCAGCTTGGCGGTCCAATCGTTCAGGAAGCGGCGGTTGGCGGCGGTGTCCTCCAGCAGCAGCGGGTTCAGCCCGGTGGGCTGGCCGGGGCGCAGGACGTCGTAGCGGCCGCCGATGGCGCGCAGGAAAATCTCCGCCCCCCGGTCCTTGTCGAAATAGACGGTGCGGGGGTTCAGCTTCTGGGCCTGGGCCAGCAGGAAGCCCAGCACCACGGTCTTGCCCGATCCCGAGGGGCCTACGCAGGTAAAGTTGCCGAGATCGCCGTGGTGGAAGTTGAAGTAGTAGGGGCCGGCCGAGGTGGTCTCCAGCACCGTGATCGCCGGGCCCCAGTGGTTCGCGGAAGCCTGGCCCACGGGGAAGTTGTGGCAGCTGGCGAGCGCTGCGAAATTGCTGGAGGAGACCAGGGCGCGGCGAGCTATGTCCTTGAAGTTGCCGGGGAACTGGGCCCAGAAGGCGGGCTCCAGGTTCACCTCCTCGCGCAGGGCGATGACGCCGAGCTCGGTAAAGGCGGACTGCACGGCGGCGGCGGCGGCGTTCAGGGCCGCCGGGGTGGGCGCCTTGACCATCACGGTCATGTGGTGCTCGCCGAAGGCGGCGCGGCCCGCGGCCACGTCGTCCTTGGCGGTGTAGAGGTCGCGGCGCAGGCTCGTGGCCTCGTCGTCGGCGGCCTTCATGCGGCGGAGCGCCAGGTTCATGCGGTCGAGCGTCGCCTGGCGGTCGACAAAGCCGAAGCTCTCGCTCAGCACCATCTCGTAGGGCAGGCGGAGCAGGTCGTCGAGCATGCCGGGCGTGGTCTGCCCCGGAT
>CALMGB010000371.1 GCA_937863535.1 uncultured Caulobacteraceae bacterium | reverse complement strand
CGTCGGACCTGGTCGGGGCGTTGGGCTCCAACGCCCAGGACCAGACTGTCTACATCCGAGCCGACAAGGAAGTTAAGTACAACGCCTTCATGACCGTGCTGAACAAGCTTCAGAGCAGCGGTTTCTACAAGGTCTCGCTGATTACCGAAGACCGGTCGTAGGACTTTCGCCGGCTTCTGCTTCGCTTCGTTCTTCGACAAGCTCAGGATGAGGCGATGGCTTGCGGCCTCCACAACCGCGTGGCGCGCCTGATTACCTTAGCTTCAGGCCAGCTCCACGCTAACATTCGCCTCATCCTGAACCGGTCGAACGACGGGGCGACGCGGAACGTCGGCGGCTTTCAGCCGGTCGCCTTCAGTTGCTCGGCGCAGAGCTGCTTGATCCCGCCTTCCGCCAGCGCGAACAGAGCCTCGAACTCCGCCCGGGAGAAGCCGCGCTTCTCCCCAGTCGCCTGAACCTCCACGATCTGGCCGGCGCCCGTCAGCACGAAGTTGGCGTCTGCCTCCGCCCCTGAATCCTCCTCGTAGTCGAGGTCCAGCCGCGGCTCGCCGCCCACGATCCCGCAGGAGATCGCCGCCACCTGGCCCAGCATCGGGTCCCGCTTCAGCACGCCCTCGGCCAGCAGGTAGTCGAACGCCTGCTTGAGCGCGACCCAAGCGCCGGTGATCGAGGCGGTGCGGGTGCCACCGTCCGCCTGAAGCACGTCGCAATCGATGGCGAACTGGCGTTCGCCCAGCGCCTTCAGGTCCACCACGGCCCGGAGCGACCGCCCGATCAAGCGCTGGATCTCCTGGGTGCGCCCACTCTGCTTTCCGCTCGCGGCCTCGCGACGTCCGCGGGTATGGGTCGCGCGGGGCAGCATGCCGTACTCCGCTGTCACCCAGCCCTGGCCCTTGCCCTTGAGGAATCCCGGCACGCCCTCCTCCAGGCTCGCAGTGACCAGCACACGGGTGTGGCCGAAGACGATCAGGCACGAGCCCTCCGCATAGCGGTTCACGCCCGTTTCGAGCGCGACGGGACGGAGCGCATCGGAAGCACGGTCTTGCGCGCGCATGTGTTAGGCTCCGTTTCGTGAGATCGGCCGCCCACCTAGACGAAGCAGGCGGCGCGGGCCACCTTATACGGCCGTGACGCCCACCCCGCCGCTCACCGCCACCAGCATCTTCGCCCTGGAGCGCGCCGCGAGCCTGGGCGCCCTGGACGAGCGCGCCCGCGACATCTTCCGCCGGATCGTGGAGACCTACCTGGAGACCGGCGAGCCGGTGGGGTCGCGCACCGTGTCCAAGGGGGGTCTGCAGCTCTCCCCCGCGTCCATCCGCAACACCATGCAGGACCTGACCGCGCTCGGCCTGCTCGCGGCGCCGCACACCAGCGCCGGCCGGCTGCCGACCCATGCGGGGCTGCGCCTGTTCGTCGACGGGCTGATGGAGATCGGCGACATCGGCGAGGACGAGCGCCGTCTGATCGAGGGCCGCCTCGCCGGCCGGGGCCGCAGCTTCCAGGAGGCGCTGGACGAGGCCAGCGTGCTGCTCTCCGGCCTCGTCGGTGGCGCGGGCATGGTGGTGACCCCGGTGCGCGACGCAGGCGTCAAACACGTCGAGTTCGTGCCGCTCGATCCGACGCGGGCGCTGGTGATCATGGTGTTCGAGGACGGCTCCATCGAGAACCGGCTGATGGTGACGCCGCCGGGCCTCACCCCCTCCACCCTGCAGGAGGCGTCCAACTTCCTCAGCACCCGCCTGCATGGCCGAACGCTGGCGGAGGCCGAAGCCGCCATTTCCGCCGAGCTCAAGGCCGCCCGCCAGGAGCTGGACGCCGCCGCCACCCGCCTGGTGCAGGACGGGCTGGCCGCCTGGGGCGGCGGCTCTGGGGCGGAGCGGGCGCTGATCGTGCGCGGGCGCGCCAACCTGCTGGCCGATCCCTCCGCCCGCGAAGACCTCGACCGCGTGCGCCTGCTGTTCGACGACCTGGAGCAGAAGGAACAGCTGATCGGCCTGCTGGACGACGTGCGCCAGGCCGAGGGCGTGCGCATCTTCATCGGCGCGGAGACCAGGCTGTTCTCGTTATCGGGTTCCGCCGTGATCGCGGCGCCCTATATGACCGGCAAGCAGAAGGTGGTGGGGGCGATCGGGGTGATCGGTCCTGCCCGCCTGAACTACGCCCGGGTGATCCCGCTGGTGGACTACACCGCCCGCGTGCTCGGCCGCCTGCTCGACGGCGGTTGAGCGGGGATGCGCCCGCGCATCACGACACATTTGGAGAGCCGTATGGCCGAACACGATTTCGACGATCCCGAAGCCGAGCTGGGCGAGGACGCCATCGACCCGGGCAGTACGCTGGCCAAGCTGATGACCGAGAACGCCGCCTTGAAGGACCAGGCCATGCGCTATGCCGCCGAAGCGGAGAACGTGCGCCGGCGGACCGAGAAGGAGGCCAACGACGCCCGCGCCTACGCCATCCAGAAGTTCGCCCGCGACCTGCTGGACGCGTCGGACAACCTGCACCGCGCCGTGGAGCACGCGCCCAGGGACGTCGAGGACGCCGCGGTGAAGAACTTCGTCATGGGCGTGACCATGAGCGAAAAGGCCCTGCAGACCGCCTTCGAGCGCAACAACCTCAAGCGCGTCATACCGGAGCGCGGCGAGAAGTTCGATCCCAACCGCCATCAGGCGATGATGGAACAGCCGGCCGACGACGTGCCGCCCGGCAGCGTGATCATGGTCATGCAGCCGGGCTACGAGCTGTTCGGGCGCATCATCCGCCCCGCCATGGTCGCGGTGACGCCCAAAGCCACGGCCCCGCTGCAGCCCGTGAACGAGGTCGCCTACACCCAGGCGGAAGCGTCCGCCGCCGGCGCCTCGGTCGACGCCAAGGCCTGAGCCGTGCGCCCGACGCGCAGCTTCGCCTGCCTGCTGCGCGCCGGGCTCATGGTCGGCCTCGTCGCCTGCGCCTGCCGGGCGGCGGCCCAGGACAAGCCCCGACCCCGGGCGAAGCCGCTGCCGGAACCCTCCGACACACCGGCCAGCCCAGCCAACAGCCTGTCTGACGCGCCAAACCCCGGCGCGCCGGCCTCCGCGACGCCGGCGCCCCGCGACGCGAAGGCGAATGGGCCGATCCTGCGGCCCGTGATCCCGCCGCCACCGCCCCTGGTCCTGCGCTCGGCTGTGCACTCGCGCTACAGCCAGCCGGCCGTCCTAGCGCGCAGCACCACCGGCCAGTGCCGCGCGCAGTGCGCGGTGTCGCGGTCCCAATGCGCCAGCGGCGAAGGCGACACCAGCGGCTGCGACCCGGGCTGGACCCAGTGCCTGTCCACCTGCGGCGGCCTCACCTATTCGCGCGGTCCCTAGTCTTCCTTCTTCCGGAAGGGACAGCGCCAGATTGGCGCTTCGTCGCTGAGGGCCTATCTTGCCACCATGGATCCCGCGCCCATCATCAGCCTGGACCGGAGCCGCCGAGCCGTGACGACGGCCCCGCGGCGCAACCTCTCCGGCCTCACCCGTCCCGAGCTCGCCACAGCCCTGGTGGAGGCCAGCGCAGTCGCGCCGGACAAGGCGAAGATGCGCGCCGCCCAGCTGTGGCGCTGGATCCACCATCACGGCGTCACCGACTTCGCCGCCATGAGCAACGTGTCCAGGGAGATGCAAGCCACCTTGGCCGAGCGCTTCACCCTGACGAGGCCGCAGGTCGTGGAGCGTCAGATCAGCCGCGACGGCACGCGCAAATGGCTGATTCGGTTCGCGCCCGGGATCGAGGCCGAGACCGTTTATATCCCAGACGTGGGCCGTTCAGGCGCGCTGTGCGTCTCAAGCCAGGTCGGCTGCACCCTGAACTGCACCTTCTGCCACACCGGCACCCAGGCCCTGGTGAGGAACCTCACCGCCGCCGAGATCGTGGCCCAGGTGCAGGTGGCCCGGGACGACCTGGAGGAGTGGCCCTCCCCAAAGGAGGAACGGCGACTGTCCAACATCGTGTTCATGGGCATGGGCGAGCCGCTCTACAACCTAGACGGGGTGGCGGCGGCGATCGACATCGTCTCGGACGGCGAGGGCGTCGCCATCTCGCGGCGGCGGATCACCGTCTCCACCTCCGGCGTCGTGCCGGAACTGGGCCCGCTGGGCGACCGGACCCAGGCCATGCTGGCCATCTCGCTGCACGCGACGAACGACGCCCTGCGCGACGAGCTGGTGCCGCTGAACCGCAAGTACCCGCTGGAGCAGCTGATGGCCGGCGTGCGCGCCTATCCGGGGCTGTCCAACGCGCGTCGCGTGACCTTCGAGTACGTCATGCTCAAGGGCGTCAACGACAGCCCGGCGGAGGCGCGGGCGCTGGTCAAGCTGATGGGCGGCATCCCGGCCAAGATCAACCTGATCCCGTTCAATCCCTGGCCCGGCTCGCCCTACCAGTGCTCCGATGGCGCGACCATCGAGGCCTTCGCCGCCATCCTGAACCGCGCGGGCTACGCCTCGCCCATCCGTACGCCGCGGGGGCGCGACATCCTGGCGGCCTGCGGCCAGCTGAAATCGGAGAGCGAGAAGTTGCGGGCGAGCGCGAGGCGCACGCTGGAACCGGCGGAGTAGCGGCTTTCCTTCCTGGCCCGTGCACTCTAAAGCCCCCTCACCTCCCGCGAAGGACACGTCCATGGGCGCCATCCTGCCGATCCTGATCTTCGTCGCCGCCGTGATCGCGGTGAACATGTTCGAGTTCGGCCGCCCGGACTGAGCCCGTGCCGGGCGCGCTCGTCACAGGCGGCGCCCAGCGGATCGGCCGGGCGATTTGCCTGGCGCTCGCCCACGCGGGCTATGACGTCGCCGTCCACCACCGCAGCGCGCCGGACGAGGCGCAGGCCACCCTCGCCGACCTGCGCGGGTTCGGCGTGCGCGCCGCAGCCCTGGCCGCCGACCTGACCGAAGACGCCGCTGTCGCCGCCCTGCCCGGACGGGCGGCGGAACAGCTCGGCCCCCTGACCCTGCTGGTCAACAACGCCTCCCTGTTCCACGACGACCACTTCGGCGCGCTCGGGCGCGAGCTGTGGGGCGTGCACATGGCTACGAACCTGCGCGCCCCGATCGTGCTCACCGAAGCCTTCGCCGCGATCCTGCCGGCCGAGATTGCGGACGGCGAGGCCTGCGTGGTCAACATCCTCGACCAACGGGTGCTGAAGCCCAACCCGCAGTTCTTCAGCTACGCCCTGTCCAAGTCGGCGCTGTGGACCGCCACCCGCATGATGGCCCAGGCGCTCGCGCCCCGGGTCCGGGTGAATGGCGTCGGTCCCGGACCGACCCTGGCCTCCATCCACCAGGACGGCGCGACCTTCGAGGCCGAGGCCGCCGCCACGCCTCTGCAGCGAAGCTCCTCGCCGGAGGAGATCGCCGCTGCGGTGCTCTACCTGGCCAAGGCGCGCGCGGTAACCGGCCAGATGATCGCGGTGGACTCCGGCCAGCACCTCGCCTGGCGTACGCCTGACATCGTCGGTGAGTAAAAGATGACGCTCCATCTGTCCGCCGCCGACCCCGTCTCGAGGGGATCGTGCATTCCACCCGTCCTCCTCCTTGCCCGGACTCGTTCCGGGCATCCAGACCGAGACGCCTGATGCAAAAAGCACTTTCGGCTGAGCAAGGCCTCTCTCCGCGGCGCCCTGGACGCCCGGAACAAGTCCGGGCTAACAGAGAGGGGGCTCAACGGATCATTATGCAAAGCGCCTGCCTGGCGGGGCGGGAAAGGTGATCAACGCCCTCTCAGTCTTCGTGGAAGGCCTGGCGGTGGACGCCGAGATCGGCCTCTACGATCACGAGCGCGGGCGCACCCAGCCACTCTCGGTGGACGTGGAACTCACCCTGATGCCGGCCGCCGCCCACGGCATCCACGGCACCGTCAATTACGAGACCCTGGCCGCGAAGGCCCACGCCCTCGCCGCCTCCGGCCATATCGAACTGGTGGAGACCTTCGCCGAGCGGCTGGCGGCGGACTGCCTGGACCATCCCCGCGCCGTGCGGGTGAGGGTGCGAGTGCGCAAGCCCGAAGCCATCGAGGGCGCCGCCGCCGCCGGCGTGGAGCTGACCGCCTCAAGGGGGTGAGCCGCAAGCTTGGCGGGTGCGAGCTTGCGCGCCCCGTTCCGCCGGGCCATCTGTCGCCTACAAGATCGCAGGTGCGCCCGTGTTCATCCAGACCGAGACCACGCCCAACCCCCTCACCCTGAAGTTCCTGCCGGGCCGCGAGGTCACGGAGGAGGGCACGCGGGAGTTCCGTTCGTCGGACGAGGCCGCGGCCTCTCCTCTCGCCTGGGCTTTGTTCGAGGTGGCCGGCGTTTCGCGGGTCTTCTTCGGCCCGGACTTCATCACCGTCAGTCGGGATGCGGGCGACCTGGAATGGCGCCAGTTAAAGGCGCCGATCCTCTCGGCGATCATGGACCACTACACCTCCGGTGAGGCGCTGTTCACCGAAGGCTCGACCGCCGAAGGCGGCCACGACGGCGAGACCTACGAAGGAGACGCCGCCCAGATCGTCAGCGAGATCAAGGATCTGCTGGACACCCGCGTGCGACCGGCGGTCGCCCAGGACGGCGGCGACATCCTGTTCAACCGCTTCGATGCGGCCACTGGTATCGTCTACCTGCATATGAAGGGGGCCTGCTCGGGATGCCCCTCCTCGGCGGCCACCCTGAAGAGCGGCGTGGAGAACCTGCTGAAGCACTACGTGCCCGAGGTGACCGCAGTGGAGCAAGCGCTCTAGCCGGCTTGCCACCCGCGGGGCAAACCGCCACAATATCAGTTGCATTAAGTCGTTCCGCGAGACCCGCCATGACCGCCTCCCTCGACGCCGTGAGCCTCGGCCGCCTCTTCCACGAGTCGCGCAGCCGCAACGGCTGGGCGGCCGAGACCCTGCCCGAGCATACCTGGCGCCAGCTCTACGAACTGGTGAAGTACGGCCCGACCTCGATGAACACCTCGCCCGCCCGGTTCGTCTTCGTGACCAGCGAGGCGGCCAAGGCGCGGCTCGGGCCGCTGGTGATGGACACCAACCGGCCCAAGGTGATGGCCGCCCCATGCGTGGTGATCATCGGCCAGGACATGAACTTCTACGAGAAGCTGCCCGAGCTGTTCCCGGCGAGGCCCCAGGCCTCGGCCATGTTCAGCGGCAACCGGGCCTTGGCCGACACAACCGCCTTCCGCAACGCCTCGCTGCAGGGCGGCTACCTGATCCTGGCGGCGCGCGGGATGGGGCTGGACGTCGGCCCGATGTCGGGCTTCGACAATGCGGGCGTGGATGCGGAGTTCTTCGCCGGCACGTCGGTGAAGTCCAACTTCATCTGCGCGCTGGGCCATGGGACCGACGAGTCCTTCCCGCGCCTGCCGCGCCTGAGCTTCGAGGAAGCCTGCGAGATCGTGTGATCGTCCTGGCGCTCGATACGGCGCTGGAGGCCTGCTCGGTCGCAGTGGTGCGCGACGGCGAGCCGATGGCGGTGCGTAGCGAGGCCATGGCCCGCGGCCATCAGGAGCGGCTCGCGCCCGTGGTGGCCGAGGTAATGACGCAGGCTGGGCTGGCGTTCGCGGCGCTGGACAGGATCGCGGTGACGGTCGGACCCGGCTCGTTCACCGGCCTGCGGGTGGGGCTGGCCTTCGCCAAGGCCATGTCGCTGGCGTTAAATATCCCCTGCGTCGGCGTCGGCACGCTCGAAGCGCTGGCCGCGAGCACTCCGGGGTGGACGGCGGAACCGTTGCTCCTCGCCGTCCTCGACGCCCGCCGGGCGCACGTCTACCTGCAGGCCTTCGCCCGCGGGAGCCCGCTCACCGAGCCGTCCAACCTGTCCATCGCCGAAGCGGATGCGCTCGGCACGCGCTTGGGAGCTGGGACGTCGACGCTCCGGGTGGGATCGGGCGCCGCCCTGCTCGCCTCGAACGCGCCTCCCGCCGTCGACGTGGCCGTAATCGATCCCGTCGCCCTCGCCCGCCTGGCCGCGTCCCGTCCCTCACTCGCGCAGCGGCCGCACCCGCTGTATCTGCGCCTTCCGGACGCCAAGACCATCGCCGAGCGCGCCGGGCTCGCAGCCGGCTAACGCCGCGGGATGGCCGGGTCCGGCTTGTCCATCGCCCCCGTCGGGCCCGAGGCCAGCGTCGAGCTCGCCCGGCTCCACGCCGCAGCCTTCCAGACGCCCTGGAGCGCCGAGGACTTGGCCGGCGCCCTCGCCTCGCCCTTCGCCTTCGCCCTGCAGGCAGGCTCGCCGCCCCTCGGCTTCATCCTCGCGCGCGCGGTGGCCGGCGAGGGGGAGATCCTGACCC
>CALMGB010000370.1:681-1615 GCA_937863535.1 uncultured Caulobacteraceae bacterium | reverse complement strand
AAGCGCTACCCGCTGGTGCTGATGCTGGAGCCGCTGTTCCGCTGCAACCTGGCCTGCGCCGGCTGCGGCAAGATCGACTATCCGGACGAAATCCTGAACCAGCGCCTGTCCTACGAGCAGTGCATGGAGGCGATCGACGAGTGCGGCGCCCCCGCCGTCTCCATCGCCGGCGGTGAGCCGCTGCTGCACCGGGACATGCCGCGCATCGTCAAGGGCTTCATCGCCAAGAAGAAGTTTGTCATCCTCTGCACCAATGCCCTGTTGATGAAGAAGAAGATCGACCAGTACGAGCCCAACGAGTTCTTCACCTGGTCCATCCACCTGGACGGCGACCAAGCCATGCACGACAAATCGGTGTGCGAGGACGGCGTCTACCAGAAGGCGGTGGAGGCTATCCGGCTCGCCAAGTCCAAGGGCTTCCGCACCCAGATCAACTGCACCGTGTTCGAGGGCGCCGACCCTGAGCGGCTGGCCGCCTTCTTCGACGACATGAAGGCCATCGGCTGCGACGGCATCACCATCTCGCCGGGCTACGCCTATGAGCGTGCGCCGGATCAGGCGCACTTCCTGAACCGGGAAAAGACCAAGCAGTTCTTCCGCGACGTGCTGAAGCGGGGCCGCGGCGGCAAGGCGTGGAGCTTCACAAACTCCTCGCTGTTCATGGACTTCCTAGCCGGCAACCAGACCTATGAATGCACGCCCTGGTCCATGCCGGCGCGCACGGTGTTCGGCTGGCAAAAGCCCTGCTACCTGCTCGGCGAAGGCTACACCAAGACCTTCCGCGAGCTGATGGACGACACCAAGTGGGATGACTACGGCGTTGGAAAGTATGAAAAATGCGCCGACTGCATGGTCCACTGCGGGTTCGAGGGCACAGCGACGACGGATGCGGTGAAGAACCCGCTGAAGATGTTCATGGTCTCCATGCGTGGGG
>CALMGB010000370.1:0-671 GCA_937863535.1 uncultured Caulobacteraceae bacterium | reverse complement strand
GGTCAAGACCGACGGCCCGATGAAGCCGGACATCAGCCTCGCCAACCAGCGCAAGGCCGACTACGTCTTCTCAGACCACGTGGAGAAGAAGCTAACCGAGATCCGCATCGCCAACCCCAAGGCGTCCAAGAAGGTCGTAACGGTTCAGTAGCTTGAGCTGACGGAACGCCACCTCCGCCTCCAGCCCGGTGCGGATCAGCGCCGGGAGCTGGCGGGGATCGCGCGCCAGGGCCTTGAGGACGGCGAAAACATCCATCCCGCCGTCCTTTTTCATGCCGGCCTGGGCGGCCTTAGGCAGCGCCCGGTCTGCGCCATCCGAGATGACCCGCAGGGCGGCGAAAGGAATACCGTGCGCGGCGGCGAAGGCGGCCGCGACATGGCTCTCCATGTCCACCGCCAGAGCACCGGTGGCTGAGTGCAGCGCGGCCTTGGCCGCCGCATCCACTACCATGACCTCGCTGCCGGCGATCGCCCCTGTCAAGAGGCGCAACCGCCGGCGCGACCCCTCACCCTCCCATCGCTTCGCGACTGGCCCCTCCCTCTCCCGCAGGGGGAGAGGGAAGGGGACCGCGCCGCTCTGCGGCGTGCGAAGGGTGAGGGGTCGCAACGCGGTTTCCAACTCTCGGGCAAGGCGCACGTCGGGAGGCCAGCTCCGCGCGCCCTCGACAATC
>CALMGB010000369.1 GCA_937863535.1 uncultured Caulobacteraceae bacterium | reverse complement strand
GGGCTCTGGGGCGCGATGCTCTACAGCCTCGCGCCCGGGGTCCAGCTCTCCTCGGCGGTGATCGCCACAGACTGTCTGGTCATGGCCTTCTGCGCGCTCGCAGTCTGGAGCTATGCGGGCTGGCTGACCAGCGGCAGCCCCCGCGGGCGACTGGGCTGGGCGGCGGCGCTTGGCCTCTCGCTGGGCCTGGGCGGCCTGGCCAAGTACGCCATCGTCTACATCGCGCTGGGCCTTTGTCTGCACGCGGCGCTCTCGCCAGCCGTCCGGCGGCGTTGGCGGGGACTGGAGGTGGCGCTGGTGGCGGGTCTAGCGCTCGCGGCTCTGTCGCCAAACCTGTTGTGGAACGCCGCTCACGGGTTCCAGACGCTGGCGCACACAGCCCACAGCGCCGCCTGGAGCAAGACCGGTGCGGGGACGTCTGGCGCCCATGCCAAGCCCCGCCCCTCGCTGGTGAGCGCCCGCGCCGCTCCGGGATTTCTGCTCGCCCAACTCGGAGTGTTCGGACCCATTCCGTTCGTCGTGCTGCTGGTCGGCGCAGCGCTCGGTCTGCGCGGCCGGCGGGGCGAGGCGTCCGCTTCCGACTGGTCGCCAGACGGCGCGCTGGGCTGCCTCGCCGCGCCGGCGCTCCTGCTCATCCTGCTGGAGTCGCTGATCGCCCGCGCCAACGCCAACTGGGCGGCGGTCGCCTACGTGCCCGCATCGCTGCTGGTGGCCGCGTGGCTGCTGCGTTGGCGCGCCAGGGTCTGGCTGTGGCTGGCGGTGGGGAGCGAGGCCCTGGTCATGGCGGTCTTCCTGATCGCCGCCACTTCGCCGCGCATGGCCGACGCGATGCGCATGGCCAACAGCTTGAAGCGCGCACGGGGCTGGGAGGCCGTCGACGCCCTGACGACCACCGAGGCGCGGCGGCTCGGCCCGTCCAGCCTGTCGGCCATCACGGTGGACGACCGCTTCACCTTCAACGCCCTGTCCTATTACGGCCCTCGCAACCGGGCTGCAGGCGCGCCCCCGCTGACCATGTGGGTGCGTGAGAGCCGGCCGAACAACGAGGCGGAGACCGTTTTCCCCCTGCAGGACGGGCGCCGGGTGCTGTTCGTGGACATCGGCGGCGCCTATCGCCAGGAGGCCATGCGTGACTTCGTCCGCGTCCGCCCGCTCGGCGCCTGGAAGGTCTGGACCGACGCCAGACACTTCCGCGAGGTGTTCATGTTCCTAGGCGAAGATTACCGCCGCCGCCCGCGCGATCCACTCACGGGACTGCCGGTACCAGTCTGATCAGCCCTCGCCGGACTTGGCCACCTGGGCGCGGAGCGCCCCCTCCACGCTGCCGGCCGGGCACGGCTTGCCGATCCGCACCTGGTCCTGCAGCGCCTCCGGGATGTTGGGCAGGTCCGCGTAGCCGGTGCAAAACACCATGGGCACGCCCAACGCCTTCAGCTTCTGTGCGACGGGGAAGATCATCTCGCCGCGCACGTTCACGTCGAGCACCGCCGCGTCCACCGTGGTCGCGTCCAGCGCGTCCAGGGCATGACTGACGCGGGCGAAGGGCCCCACGACCCGGCAGCCGAGATCCTCCAGGGTCGCCTCCATCTCGCAGGCGATGAGCATCTCGTCTTCCACCACGAGCACCCTCAGACCATCCAATGTCCTCAAGGCCTGAGGGGTCGCCGCTCCTTCTGCACCGACGCCCACTAAAACCCCCAGGACTATAAGCGGCTCGTGTCGCCGCCCGGCGTAACGCCTAAACCTAGGTTAAGTCTCAACCGCCCAGGTGCACGTGGCTCTGTATCAGGCTGAGCGCCAGCCGCTGCACCGCGGAGCCGCCGAAGTCGGCGCCTCCGGCGTTGCTGACCGCGATCACGGCCAAATCCCGAGCGGGGCCGATCTGGACGGCGGTGGACCAGTAGCCGCTGGAGGTGGGGGCCTGCAGCACCGGCCCGCTGGACCAGGCCCGGGGCGGCTACACCAGCCAACCCAGGGCGGGTCCAGCGGCTTCCCCGCTGATGGGCGTGACCAGGTGGGCGACGGTCTTGGGATCGACGTAGTCGCCGCCCCCGGTCAGGAACAGGCGCACGAACCTGGCGTAGTCCGACAGCGACAGGTGCACCCGGCTCGCCGGGCCGAACACCGGCGGGTCGTCGGCTTCCGCCCTGGGATTGACCTGGATCGTGTGGGTGGCGTCGAGCCTGGCGTGGCCCCAGGGCTCGGGCCCCTCAGGCGCGCCGAAGCCGGCGCTGTCCAGCGCCAGCGGGCTGAACAGCTCCGCCGACATGCAGGCCTCCCAGGTCAGCTTGCTGGCCCGCTCGATCGCCGCGCCCACCACCACGTAGCCGGCGTTGGAAAAGGCGTAGTCGCCGCGCCGCCCCCGCGGCGGCGCCGCCAGCACCGCCTTTGCGAAGGCCTGGCGCTGGACGCTGAGCGGACGGGTGTCGGTCAGCCACTTGTGCACGCCCTCGGGGGTGGCGAAGGGCTCGTCACTGACGCCCGACACGTGGGCCATGAACTCGTCCATGGCGACGCCGCGCCAGCCGTCGTCGATCGTGAACTCCGGGAAGACCTCGGCGACCTTGGCCCCGAAGCGCGTCTTGCCGAACTCCGCCAGCCGGCCGTAGAGCAGCGCCGTCAGGCCTTGCGTGTTGGAGCCGATCAGCCAGACGTCGTCGCGCTGGACGGCCGCGCGCTGGCCGCTGCGCCGCCTGCCCTCCACCTGGACGCCCGGCTCGCCCTTGGAGGTGATCACGGCGCCGCCGAGCGCCGGCGTGCGGCTCTGGTCCAACAGCGCCGGCAGGGTGATGCGCGGCACCACCCGCTGGCCGAGCTGGGCGATGCCGGCCGTGGCTCCGATCAGCAGCTCGCGCCGGTCGAACATCAGGCGGCGCGACCCGTCGCGGCAAGCAAGGCGGTCAAGATGTCTATGACCTGGGTGTTGTGCTCAGCCAGCCCGATGGTGATGCGCAGCCCGTCGCCGATGCCATAGCCCTTCAGCCCGCGCACCAGCACGCCCTGCGCCGCCAGCGCCGCCTCGGCCGCGGCGGCGGTGCGGCCGGGCTCAGGCGGAAAGCGGGCCAGCACGAAGTTGGCCTGGGAGGGCGTGACCGCCAGACCCAGCCGCTCCAGCGCCGAGGCGAGGCGCGGTCGCTCCTCCGCGACCAGGGCGCGGGAGCGGTCCAGGAAGGCGTCGTCGTCGAGCGCCGCCAGTGCTGCGTGCTGGGCGGGCAGGTTGACGTTGAAGGGGGCGCGGATGCGGTCCAGCGCGTCGATCACCGCCGCCGGCGCATAACCCCACCCCACCCTCAGCCCCGCCAGCCCGTAGGCCTTGGAGAAGGTGCGGGTGGCGATGATATTGCGCGCGCCCCGTGCCATCCCCAGTCCATCGCACCAGTCCGGGGCTTCCACGAATTCCGCATAGGCGCCGTCCAGGCACAGGATGACGCCGGGCGGCAGGCTACGATGCAGCCGGGCGATCTCCGCCCGGGTGTTCCAGGTCCCCGTCGGATTGGCGGGATTGGCGACGAACACCACCCGGGTCCGGTCGTCCACCCTGCGCAGCACCTCGTCCACGTCGAGCTTGAGCTGCGGCTCGGGGGCGAAGCGGACCTCCGCCTGCGCGGCGCGGCCGGCGATGCGGTAGGCGAGGAAGCCGTACTGGCCCTGCACCACGTTGTCGCCAGGCTCGCAGTAGACTTGGGCGAGCAGGGTGAATATCTCGTCCGAGCCGCAGCCGAAGATCAGCCGCTCCGGCTCAAGGGCGAAGCGCTGTGCGATGGCGGCGCGCAAGCCGTCCGAGCGGCCGTCCGGATAGATGTTGAGCTTGTCCGCCGCCTCGGTGTAGGCGGCCCGGGCCTGCGGGCTGCAGCCCAGGATGTTCTCGTTGGAGGACAGCTTCAGGGGATGGGCGAATCCCTCAGCCTTCGCCTTGCCGCCGACATAGGGCGCGATGTCCAGGATGCCTGGCTTGGGACGCGGACCCGCGTCGGTGACGCGGCTCGCGAGCTTGGGCGCGCGGTCCAGGGTGTCGCTCATGTGACGTCGCTCCCGCCCGCGGGCGTAGAGCGCAGATAGCGCGGCAACCGGAGCGGCTTCAAGGCGCGTGCGCCGCCGTCTGGAGTCTGCCCCTGCGCCGCTCATCCCTGCGAAGGCAGAGACCCGGATGAGGAGGGCGTGATCGTCTGCAGGCTCGACGAGCCTACCCGTCCCTTAGCTTACGACCTGTATCTCAGCAGTCGCCGGATGCGGCTCTAGGATTGCCGGCCTCTAAGGGAGCTAGGGGACAGCAGCCTCAGGCGGCCGAGGCCGCCGCCGCACCTTCGCTGGGATCGCGCAGCACGTAGCCGCGGCCCCAAACCGTCTCGATGTGGTTGAACCCGCCGGTGGCCGCCGACAGCTTCTTGCGCAGCTTGCAGATGAAGACGTCGATGATCTTCAATTCCGGCTCGTCCATGCCACCATAGAGGTGGTTCAGGAACATCTCCTTGGTCAGGGTCGTGCCCTTCCGAAGGGAGAGGAGCTCCAGCATCTGATATTCCTTGCCGGTCAGGTGCACGCGGCTGCCGTTCACCTCGACGGTCTTGGCGTCGAGGTTCACCAGGATGTCACCGGTGGTGATCACCGACTGGGCGTGGCCCTTGGAGCGGCGCACCACCGCGTGGATGCGTGCGACCAGCTCGTCCTTGTGGAAAGGCTTGGTGAGATAGTCGTCGGC
>CALMGB010000368.1 GCA_937863535.1 uncultured Caulobacteraceae bacterium | reverse complement strand
TCTCCAGCCGACACGCCGCTGGCGGGAGGGGAAGTGGCCGCCGGCGCGTCGGGCCCCTGGGTGGGCGCAGGGTCCGTCTGGGCGAGCGCGAGGGCTAGAACGTAGGCGAGCATGGGTCTATCCGGTGGGCGGGACGGCGCCCGTGACGGCCGCCTTGTATTGCGCTGCGCCGTCCAGACAAGGCCTAGCGCAAGATCAAGGCCGTCTCAGGTCAGCTCGCCGGCCCCGGCGACGGCGCGAGAAGTGGCGGCGCAGGGCCGGATCGCCCTCGCTGACTGCCTAGGAGGACAGGCGCGCCTGAGGGCGAGCCGCAGCAAAGTCGTTGACGCGGGCCTTCATCGAATCGACATTAAGGTTGCAATAAGGTTTTCTCGTCTGCGTTCGCTCACCGGAGACGCTAGGATGATGAACGACATGGCGCGGTGGACGCCCCAAGGCGTGGCCGTTCGCAGGAGGCCCGTTGAGCTGAAGTCTTTTGGCGACCTTCGGGCCGGCATGGCCGGCGCGATCGGGGGGCTGGTCATGATCCTGGCGCTCGCCACGGGCGTCGCGATCGCCGTGGTGTTCGCCGCCACCCTCGCGGTGATCATGGCTCTGGCCACGGCGTTACTGGCCTTATCCATCCTGGCTTGGCGCATGCGGCCCCGCTCCGTCGCCAGGCGGGCGGTCATCGCGTCCCGTCGCGGAGGACATGCCTGGATCGCCTATAGTTGGGACCGGCCGAACCGCTGAAAGCCCGTCTTGACGGAAGCCTGATCGAAGCATCGTCTCCCAACTTCGACGCGCGGACGACCCCGCCGGACATGGTGGTGATCCACTATACCGGAATGGAAAGCGGCGAGGCGGCGCTAGCGAGGCTCCGCGACCCTGAGGCCAAGGTTTCCGCTCACTACCTCATCGAGCGCGACGGCCGCACCTTCCGCCTCGTGCCCGAAGAGCGGCGGGCTTGGCACGCGGGCGTCTCCTACTGGAGGGGTAATCGCGACGTCAACATCCGCTCACTGGGGGTGGAGCTGGTCAATCCCGGCGAGGAGCACGGCTATCTTCCCTTCCCCGACGCCCAGGTCGAGGCGCTGCTGAGCTTGCTCCAGCAGATGCGCACGCGCTGGTCGATCAGCGACGAAGACATCGTGGGCCACTCCGACGTGGCGCCGTCGCGCAAGGTTGATCCCGGACATCTGTTTCCCTGGAAGCGGCTGGCGGAGGCCGGCCATGGCCTGTGGACTGAGCCTACGCCTGCGCCGGGAGCGCCGCTCTGCGAGGGTGATGACGGCCCCGGCGTTTTTCTGGTCCAGGCGGGGCTGACGCGCCTCGGCTACGACTGCGCGCGCTCGGGTGCGTTCGATCGGACCACCCGCACAATCGTGGAGGCGTTCCAGCGCCACTGGCGGCCGGAGCGGGTGGACGGCCTAATGGACGGGGAGACCCGAGCGCGGCTGATGGCGTTGCTGAAGCTGCAGGCGGGCTGAGCCGCCGCCGTTACCGGTTGACCCCGGTGTCATGCCAGCCCATTTCCAGTGTGGGCCAGACGGCCGGGCGGTCGCTCCCTTCGGTGACGGAGGGGGAGGAAAGTCCGGGCTCCACGGCGACAAGGCGGCGGGTAACGCCCGCCGGGAGCGATCCCAGGGACAGCGCCACAGAAAGCAAACCGCCCCTCTCGCGCGTGAGTAGAGCGAGGGGCAAGGGTGAAAGGGTGGGGTAAGGGCCCACCGCGGACCTGGCGACAGGGACGGCATGGCAAGCCCCGCCTGGAGCAAGACCGAATAGGGACGATGCGCCTCCACCTTCGGGTGGGGGCAGGGCTGTCGCAGGCCCGAGTCGTCCGGGTTGGTCGCGAGAACCGTCCCGCAAGGGCCGGTCCAGATGAATGGCCGCCGCGTTCCCCGCTTGCGTGGGGAGCGGCACAGAACCCGGCTTACAGGCCGTCTGGCCCACTTTTCGCTGCACGCCGCGAGATCCGCCGCCCTCACAAGCGCACACTTTGTTCTATGTATGTTCTGTTCATATCTTGTTCACAACTTCGAGCGACCTCCGCCTAGACTTCCGCTGCGCCAAAATGGCCGCTTGGTGTCATTGCAGCCCAGATAATCCCGTGTTAACCCAGTTTAGCCCACTGCTTCGGTGCGGAGGCTGCGGGTCGGCGTGACGCCGGGGGATCGGGTGGCGGGTGTTCCTCTCAACCTTCGAGAAGCAGCTCGATGCGAAGCGGCGCATCGTCGTGCCGCAGGAGTTCCGCGCGGCGGCCGGTCCATCGGCGGCGGGCTTCGACGGCGTCTTCTGCTTTCCGTCCATCGAGGCGGACTGCCTGGAGGGGGGCGGCCACGCCCTGCTCCAGCGCTACCAGGCGTTGATGGACGAGATGGCCTTCGGCGATCCCCTGCGCTCGGCGCTGGAGTTCACGGTGCTGGGCCAGATGCGCCAGCTGGCCTTCGACACGGCCGGGCGCATCGTGCTGCCCGAGGCGCTTTGCGAGCAGTTCGGCCTGAGCGACTGGGTGGCCGTGGTGGGGCTGGGCGACCGGTTCCAGATCTGGTCCCAGACGGCCTATCGCGAGCACAAGGAGCTGCAGCGCCGGACGGCCCGCGACGGCCTGGCCGCCTACCGCTCAGCCCAGCGGGCGCGGATCGCACCGGCGTGACGGACGCCGCCGCAGCCGACCGTCCGCACCGCTCCGTCATGCTGGACGAGGTGATGGCCGCCGTCACGCCGGCGCCGGGTGCTCGGATCGTCGACGCGACCTTTGGCGCCGGCGGCTACACCCGCGCCTTCCTCGCCGCCGGCGCCGAGATCCTGGCGCTCGACCGCGATCCCACTTCGGCGCGGTTCGCCCCCACCGCGGGCGAGCCCGATGCCGACCGCTTCCGCCTCATCCACCTCCCCTTCTCCGAACTCGAAGCGGCGCTGGCGCAAAGCGGGGACGCGCGCTGTGACGCGGTGGTGTTCGACATCGGCGTCTCCTCCATGCAGCTGGACGAGGCGGAGCGCGGCTTCTCGTTCATGCGCGATGGCCCTCTTGACATGCGCATGGGCGCCGAGGGCCCCACCGCCGCCGACCTGGTCAACACGTCCGAGCCCGGCGAGCTGGTCCGCATCCTCAGGCTCTACGGCGAGGAGAACCAGGCCCGCCGCATCGTCGCCACGCTGATGCGCCGGCGCGAAGCCCAGCCCTTCACCCGCACCCTCGACCTCGCCGAGACGGTGGAAAAGGCGCTGGGCGGCCGTCGCGGCGCACCCGTGCACCCCGCCACCCGCACCTTCCAGGCCCTGCGGATCGCGGTGAACGACGAGCTGGGCGAATTGGAGGCCGGCCTCGCGGCGGCGGAACGCACCCTGGCGCCCGGCGGCCGGCTGGTGGTGGTCAGCTTCCACTCCCTGGAGGATCGCATCGTGAAGGCCTTCCTGACGCAGCGCGCCAGCGGGCTCCCGCCACGCGCCGCCGACGCCCCAGCTTGCGGCGCCCAGCTTCGAGCTGCGGATCAACGGCGCCCAGGCGCCCTCTCCCGTGGAGACCGCCGCAAATCCGCGCGCCCGCTCCGCCAAGCTGCGCGCCGCCCTGCGCACCGCCGCGCCCGCCTGGCCCATCGATGGAAGGCGCGCCTGATGCCCTTCGCCTTCCTGTTCGAGAAGCGCATCCGCGGCTTCCGCGTGGTGGAGATCGCCGCCTTCCTGTGCCTGACGGCGCTGGTGCTGGTGGTCTACTTCTCCAAGGCGCACGCGGGCCACGAGACCGCCGAGATCGGCGATGTGGACCAGCAGATCACCGAGACCCAGCACCGCGTCCGTCTGCTCGACGCCGAACTCGCCCACCTGGAAGCCCCCGCACGCATCGAGCAGCTGTCCCAGCAGTACCTCGGCCTCGCCCCCATCCCCGCCAAGCACGAGACGCCGGACACCGGCCTGATGGAGATCGCGCGCCAGGCCGCCGAGCCCCCGTCGAAGGATGCGACCAAGCCTGCAGCCGCAGCGCCCGCCAAGGCCCTGACCGCCGTCGCCACGACCGCGACCGTCGCCGCCCAGCCCGCCGGAGCCCCGCTGTGAGCCCCATCGACCCGGTAGCTGCGGACTTCCCCCATTACCGCGAGCCTGTCGGGCCGGCCCAGCTGTGGCGCTGGCTGGTGGAGATGGTCTGGAACGTGGAGCGCGCCTTCGAGCGCTCCAAGGCGTCGGGCCGCGCGGTGGACGACACGCGGCTGCGCATCTTCTTCGTGCTGTCGATCTTCTCCCTGGCCTTCGTGACGCTGGGCCTGCGCGCCACCCGCGCCGCCCTGTTCGTCCCCGAGGAGGAAGCCGGCCACAGCGCCCCGCCCCTGGCCGGCGCCCGCGCCGACCTTACCGACCGCAACGGCAACCTGCTGGCGGTCGACCTGACCCATTACGGTCTGTATCTCGACCCGCGCGAGATCTGGGACACCGACGAGATCCGCCGCAAACTCCCCGCCGCCTTCCCCAAGCTGTCGCCCGAGCGCCTCGACAAGGCGCTACGCAGCGGCCGGCGCGAATACCTAGCCGGCGGCCTGACGCCTCAGGAGATGCGCGGCGTCCACGACCTGGGCCTCCCCGGCGTCAGCTTCGAGGAGGAGCCCCGCCGGGTCTATCCGCTAGGGCCGACCGCGGAGCACCTGATCGGCTTCTCCGACGCCGGCGGCCGGGGCCTGGCCGGCGCCGAGAAGGCCTTGGACAGCGAGCTTCACGCCAACGCCGCCACCGGCGAGCCGGTCCAGCTGGCCATGGACATCCGCGTCCAGGCCGCGCTGCAGGACGAGCTGCAGAAGGCCCAGGCAAAGTTCGGCGCGGTGACCGCGCAGGGGATGGTGGTGGACATCCACACCGGCGAGATCCTGGCCATGTCCAGCGTCCCGGACTTCGACCCCAACGCGCCCGGCCACTCGCCCATCCCCAACCTCACCAACCACGAGGCGGCGTCGGTCTACGAGCTGGGCTCGGTGTTCAAGGCCTTCACCATCGCCATGGGCCTGGACACCGGCGTGGTGACCCTGGACTCCACCTTCGACGTGCACGCGCCGATCATGGTCGGCGGCCACCTGATCCACGATTTCGACCATGGCGACAGTCAGCTGGCGCTCTGGCAGGTCTTCACCCACTCCTCGAACATCGGCGCCGCCACGCTCGCGATGCGGGCGGGCCAGGACCGGATGAAGTCCTATTTCACCCGCTACGGCCTGTTCAAGACCGCGCCGAGCGAGCTGCTAGAGTCCGCCAGGCCCATCCTGCCTCGCCAGTTCACCGACCAGACGTTGGCCCAGATCGCCTTCGGCCAGGGCATTTCGGTCAGCCCGCTGGCGTTGGCCACCGGCTACACGGCGCTGATGAACGGGGGTCTCTACCTGCCCCTGACCATCAAGAAGGCCGATCCGGCACACCCCCGCGTTGGCCAGCGGGTGATCTCGGAGCAGACCTCCTACCAGATGCTGCAGCTGATGCGCATGAACGTGCACACCGATCCCAGGGGCTCGGGCCACAAGGCGGACGCGGTGGGCTTGCGGGTTGGCGGCAAGACCGGATCAGCCCAGAAGCCGGAGCATGGCCACTATTCCAAGGACAACGTGTCCTCCTTCGTCGCCGTCTTCCCCACCGACGGGCCGATCAACGCGGACCGGTATCTGGTGATGATCACCCTTGACGCTCCTCACGTGACGCCGGACAGCTTCGGCTTCATCACCGCCGGCTGGAACGCCGCGCCGACCGCCGGCGCCGTGATCGACCGCATCGCGCCCTTCTTGGGCGTCAAGCGCGTCATCACCGCCGACGCGCCCCTGCCGGGGCAGACCGCCAAGCCTTCGGACATGGCGGAATGAGCGCGCGTCTCTCCGCCCTCGTCGCGCGCAGCCTGCCCTCGGACGCCGACCCGCTGATCGAGGGAGTCACCGCCGACAGCCGCGCCGTGCGGCCGGGCTTCCTGTTCGCCGCCCTCCCGGGCGCCGCCGCCGACGGGCGCGCCTTCATCCCGCAGGCGCTGGCCGCCGGCGCCGCAGCCGTGCTCGCGCCCCAGGACACGCCCAATACCGGCGCTCCTCTGGTGCGCGCCTGCGACGCGCGCCGCCTCTACGCCCTGGCCGCCCGCAGGCTGCAGCCGGCCGAGCCGGAGACCGTGGTCGCGGTCACCGGCACCAACGGCAAGACCTCGGTCGCCACCTTCTGCCGCCAGATCTTCGCCCGGCTCGGCCGCCACGCCGCCAGCATGGGCACCCTGGGCGTCCAGGCCGAGGACGGCGGCCGCACCGTCGCCCTGACGCCCCCCGGCCTCACCACCCCTGACGCCGCAGAGGTCGCGCGCCTGGCGGCCGAGCTGGCGCGGCGCGGCGTCAGCCACCTGGCTCTGGAGGCTTCCTCCCACGGTCTGGACCAGCGTCGGCTGGACGGGCTGACGATCAAGGCCGCGGGCTTCACCAACCTCAGCCAGGACCACCTGGACTACCACGGCGGCATGGACGCCTACCGCGCCTGCAAGCTGCGCCTGTTCGAGCAGCTGACGCCCCGGGGCGGCTC
>CALMGB010000367.1 GCA_937863535.1 uncultured Caulobacteraceae bacterium | reverse complement strand
TCACGCTCGCGACGCAGGCCCTCATCTCGCGCCAGCCTCATCAGGCCGGCCGGCCGTACTATTACCTGGGCGGCAACCGGGCGCTGACGCAGCTGAACAACGGGCTTCCCTTCTACGTCAACACCGACGACAGGGGCATCGCGTCCTGGATCATCCTGACGGGGGGCTGGGAGACGTTCGCCGAAACGGTGCTGACCCGGCTTTGCAAGCCGGGCTTGCGCGTATGCGACCTGGGCGCCAACCTCGGCTACTACACGATCAAGCTCGCCAACCTGGTGGGCGAGAGCGGCCACGTTCTCTCGCTAGAGCCGAACCCGGAGCTATTCCCCTTCTTGCGCGACAGCGTCGAGCTGAACGGCTTCGGCGGACGAATCCGGGCGGAGAACCTTGCCGCAGGCGCGGGAAGCGGAACCTTGGCCCTTACCTACGCCGACATCAACATGGGCGGTGGTAACTTCTTCGGGATGCCCGCCCACCTTTCTCCGCGCACCCGTGAGGTGCCTGTCGTCGCGGTCGACGACCTCGTCCGAGACGAGCCGGGTTTCGACCTGATCAAGATCGACGTGGAGGGGTGGGAGCCCGAGGTCTTCAAAGGGATGTCGGACACGTTGAGGAAGAGCGCGCACGCCAGCATCGTCACCGAAGTCAGCTGGTCCCAGTGGAGCCAAGCCGGCGACCCCGCCCGCCTGCTGCAAGACTTGATCGGGTCACGGGACGGAGTGTTCATCATCCATCATGACGGCTCGCTGGAGCGTGTGCTGACCCACGACCTGGGCCGCTTCCACACCGTAGGCGTGTGTTACGCGCTTCTAACCCACTGGACGGCGGAGCGCGCCCAGCAGCTGCAGGATCTCGTCCGTAGCTAATGGGCGGGGCTTGAGCTCTAAAGGTCGGGGCCTCGTTCCAAGTCATCCACTTCCCCGGACGGTTTATGCCCGGTGCGGCGAACGCCTGCCATAAGGGCCAAGCCGAGTTCCAGGCTAAACGCCGCCGCGCGGCTTGATTGCCGAACCTTTGGTGCTACCAAGTGAAGGCTCTTGAGATGGCGCTTTTGACTTAGATTCGAAGGACGATACGAAATGGCACTCGTCAGGTTGGAAGCCGGTATCCTTGGGGAAAAGGACTCACTCGAAGGCAAGCATTGGATCGTCACAAGTAGGAAAGACTTTGGTATAGTTGTATTCGGGCCGTATGAGGAGAAGTCACCTGGCCGCTATATAGTTAGGTTTAACGTCCGATCTGTAGACTCAGAGAGTTCCATAGGCGATCCGGTTTGTCTACATCTCGATGTCGTAACAAACCAAGGGCGGACGGTAATAAGTGAGAAGTTTGTAACTGTCTCACAGTTGAATGACATCTCAAGTCTCACCGTCACGTTTGATTTGCACGAAACTCGGGAAGTTGAATACCGCGTTTGGAGCAACGCCCAGATCGCTTTGAGAGTTTCCGCTGAGGTAGATGTCGAACGAGTCAGTGATCTATCCCGATTGGCGCCACCACTCACGCCTAATGAAATTGAGTGGCGGAACGAGCGCGAGTTTCTCGATGGCTATTTACGTAACGTAACAGGTCTAATACACGTAGGTGCAAATCTTGGCCAGGAGCGACGATACTACTGGTTGATCGGATTGGATGTCGTTTGGGTAGAGCCAATCCGCGAAATCTACAGTCTCCTTGTCGACAACATTTCAGCTTATCCTCGTCAGCGCGCTGTCAATGCGCTTTTGACGAATAAGAGCGGTGAACAAGTGAAGTTTGGCATCGCAAATAATAATGGCGCGTCCTCATCCATCCTCCCGCTGGAGGATCACGCAGTTTTATGGCCCGAAGTGACATATTCCGAATTCCGTGTTCTGACGAGTACGACTTTGATCGATTTGATCAGTAACGAGGATATACCGCTGGACCGGTATCAAGCTTTGACTCTCGACGTGGAAGGAGCCGAAAATCTTATTCTCGAAGGCGGCCGCTCGATATTGAAAAACTTTAGATATATAAAATGTGAAGCTGCAGATTTCCCGGCTCGCACAGGCACCCCGACCGCAACTGACTTAAACCGGATACTTGAGTCAGAGGGATTCAAGGAACTATCCCGACGGTCTTTTGCTATGGGCCCCAATTATGAGGGTACATACTGGGACATCGTCTGGAAGAGAACGGCCGAAGGGCGTCCGCTACACGAACTTGGAGTTAATCTGCCGCTTGTCATGAATCCCTTGGAGGTGGAGGGCATTGAAAAAATGTGAATAATCCTTGAGTGGATTGGCGCCAGACGTAGCAATTAAAGGACTGCCCTTTCGAGAGCTGAGCTTCCACTAGGCTTTCGCTACCAAGCACGCCGGTGATCGCCAGTCTTCCAAGTGACGCGGAGACCCGTGAATGACGCACGCGCCTGTCCAGCTTGGGGAGGCCGCCAGACGCAGGGCGGCTTGGATCGCGGCCATGAGGCTCGGCCGGCTTGCCTTCTATTCGGGGCCCCTCCCCTGGCTGGAGGTCGGCGCCGAAGAGGCGTCCGCTCCAGACGAAGCCTACGGCGTCGTGTGCGCGCCCTTCCGCCTTGAGGAGGCTGCGGATTATCGGACCACGCTGCGCACTTGGTTCCGGCTTGTCCGCGTCGGCGGCCATCTCATCATCGCGGTCTCTCATGCCTTCCTGCACGATCGCCAGCTCGCCCTCCCCTCCCGGTGGAACCCCAGGCAGCGGCGCCTCTATACGCCAGGCTCGCTCATGGAGGAGGTGGAAGAGGCGCTGGCGCCCAATAGCTACCGGGTGCGCCAGCTCAGCGACCTCGACGATGGCTACGACTACGATCTGGAAAGTGACCACCTGCCCATCGGCCGTAGCGACGTCGTCCTGGTGCTGGAGAAGATCGCGCCGGTCCGCTGGCAGCTGGCGCTCACGCCCTATGAAAGGGCGGCGCAGCCTATACCCGACAGACCGGACTACCAGTTTGAGCCGCCCCGCACCCGCGTGGAGGTCGAGATGGCCATGCAGTGCCGACAGGTGTTGATCCTGAAGCTCGACCATCTTGGCGACTTCATCATGGGCGTGGCGGCGCTGGAACGGGTACGGGCGCTGTTCCAGGGCGCCGAGATCACCTTGGTCGTCGGCTCCTGGAACGTGGAGCTGGCGCAGGGCCTGGGCCTCGCCGATCACATCATCGCCTTCGACGTCTTCCCCCGCAATTCGAGCGAGGAGGTGGTGGACGTTCCGGGCAAGGGCGCGCTGTTCCAGGCGACGGTGAGCGCGGAGTACGATATTGCAATCGACCTGCGAACGGATCCCGACACCCGACCGCTTCTGCGTCTGGTTAAAGCCGGCCTGCGAGCCGGACTGGGCTCACGCTCGCGCTTCCCCTTCCTCGACATCTTCCTGCCAGTCGACTCGAGCCACTCCGAAGCGGAAGGCGCGCGGGAGTTCCTGTTCGATCACCACGCCTTCGCTGCCCAGGGCTCTGCGAAGCCTACGGCGCACCGCCTGGTCTCATCCGCCGCGACGGTGGAACGCGATTGCGCTATCGTTTGGGGGCCATACCGCACGCTGCGCGCCGGCCGCTACATCTTCGAACCCCATCTCGACGTCGAGCCTGGTGCGGGGGGCCTTTTAAGGCTCGATATTGCGCTCGACGCCGAGCGGGTCTTAGAGAGGCTCGTTGACGGTGCGAGCCCCGTGCGTCTGCCGTTCACCGTTGAGGCGGAGGGTGCGAGCTTCGAGTTCCGCATCTGGACGGTGGACGGCGCTCCAGCGCTGGACTTCAGCTTCTTCGGCGGCCGCTTGATCCGGCAGGGCGCCGCGGCCGTGCTCCACCAATCCGAGTCTTCTCTGCTCCTCATGGAACTCGTCGCCATCCGCCTCCAGCGCACGGGTGTCCTGGCCGAGATCGATGCGCCATGACCGATGTCGTCATCTCGCCCTTCTCCAACAGCGACATCCGGGATTGGCCCCTCAACCACTATGCAGACCTGGTCGGCCTCCTGCTCGCTAGCGACCCGGAGATCAGGGTGAGCGTAATCGGAACGTCGACACAGAAGTTGCGCGCCCACGAGATCGTCCGGGCTCACCCCGCGCCCCGGGTCGCCAACGACTGCGGTCGCCTGAGCTGGCCGGAAGTCGTGGACCTCATCAAGGCCTCGGCCTGCGTGATCAGCAACAACAGCGGCGTCGGCCATCTATCCGGCCACCTCGGGGTGCCGACCGTCTGCGTCTTCGGCGGATCGCACCAGCGCCACGAATGGCGGCCCCTAGGCGCCAGCGTCATGCTGGTGTCTCGCGTGATCGGCTGCTCCCCTTGCCAGCTTGATCACGTCAGCGGCAGCCCTTACGGCAAGGCCTGCCTGCGCGAGATCGCCCCTGAGACGGTGTCGGACGCCGCCGTCAGGGTCATGGCGAGGGCGGCTTCGAAGGATGAGCGCAATGTTTGGATGGAAGGCGATGCGGCGGCAGTTGAGCGAGCTGACGAGCCAAATTGATCAATTCAGGTCCCAGTGTGATGCCCTTGGCGAACAGATGCTCAAACGCGATGAGGAGCTGAAGCAGCTGCGTGCCGTGCAGACCGCCCTTCGCATCCAGCTAGACGAAAACATGGAACGCTCCGAAAAAGCGGTCGAAGCGCTCTTCCATCGCATTGAGATGAAATTACGCTGAGGAAGAGGGGAGGCGGGCTCAGCCGGTCCTCATGGCGCGACCGCACCAGATTGGGCGAGGCGTTGGGAGCGGCGGCGGAGTCGGTAGAGCTGGCGGTCGCCGGGGCTGCCGAAGCCTTTGGTGACGGCGAAGCGCTCAAAGCGGCGAGATCGCGCCGCGTCCAGCTGCGCCACCAGGCTCTGATCCTCGGGGGTCTTGGCCAGGCAGGCGACGAAGGTGTCCTCAGCCGCCCTGTAGCGGCCGCCGCTGGCGTCGATGACGCCCAGGATGGCGCGCTCGAGCTGATCGGTGGGTGCAAAGTCCACCAACGCCCGCTGAGCGTACGAGGCGAGCGCGTAATTGAGGTTGTCCAGGGCTGCGTCCCGTATTCTCGCCAAGCGGCGGGTGTCCAGCTCGCCGACGGGCGCCTGCAGCAGACGTTTCAGGATGATCTCCAGAGCGAAGCACCCGTTGCGGTCGCCAAGGTCGTCGATCACCTCGTCCAGCCGTTCGTCCGTCAGCCCACGCGACATCAGCGCGACCCAGGCTTCCTCCAGGTGCTGGTTGGCGCCTTGGGAGGACGCCTCGACCGCGAGGCCCGCAAGCTCGAACATGTCCGCGCTGCGGCGCACGATCTGGCCGATGTTGGAGAAGTAGGGGCCGAGCCCTGCACCGTCCAGCCGAGAGGCAACGTGGAACAGCCTGGTCGAGCCAAGCGGGGTGTACAGCAGGTCGGAGGAGTCCAACAGGAAGCGGCGAAGCGAGGTTAGGGCGATGACCTCCGCTAACAGGCTCCGGGGCGCGGCGGCGAAGCCGCAGACCGCAGGCCCGGCCAGGCCGGATGCGCCTATAAGGCTATCCACCAGGACACCTGCGAGATCATCGCCTCCCCGGTCCGGCACCTGCAGCCAAGCGGACAGCTCCGCCACCAGGGCGTCAATCGGGCGCTTGCTCGGCCTTAGGGCCGGCCTAGCAAGGACGACGACGGGGTGGAGGCCAGCACTGAAGGTAGTCCGGGCAGCTCCCCGCGCGACCCGTCCGGCGATCAAGGGGCCGACCGCTTGGGCCAGCACTCGCAGCTCCGACATCGCGAGCTCGACCGTATTGCCGCGCCGGCTCGGCGCCGGCGGCGACGCGACATGGAGGACCGACGTAGGGTCGAGCCGGCTGAGGATGACTACCATCTGGCTGGAGAAGCCGCATTGGATGGCGGCGCTTTGCAGCAACAGTCGGCCTTCTCCCATTGCGCCTTCGCCCAGCAGCGCCTCGGCCCAGTCCAGCTGGTCCTGCAGGCTGAGGCGCCCTTCGCTCATCGTCAGGGCGAGCCGCCGCTCTAGTCCGCGCAGGCTGGTCCCGCCGCCGGCTCCGACACTTCCGTCCCCATCAGACATACCGGCGTACCGCGCCGTAGACCTCATCCAGCTGGATATTGCTCATACAGGCGTAGTCCTTCCCGCACTCCTCCGGGTCATGGTAGATATGACAGCCGGCGCAAGGCACCCGGCGGGTGATCACCACACCGGTGAGTTCCTGGCCCCATTCGCTCCAGTTAATCCGCCCTGCATGGATGCTGACCACCGGAACGCCGCGGAGCGAAGCGAGGTGCTTGGGGCCGGAGTCGTTGCCGACGAACACCGAAGCGTACGACAGCAGGGCGTCGAAGTCGTCGAACGGAAGCTGGCCCTTGATCAGCACGAAACGGTCCGTCTTGAACCGCCGCTCGCACTCCTCCGCCTGCCTGTCGTCCGCAGCGAAATAGACGATCTTCAGGTCGGTTTCCGCCAGCATCTTGTCGGCGAGTTCGACAAAGTGCTTCCAGCGGCTCCAGACGATGCGGGCGCCGGCGTGCAGCACGGCGTAGTGCTCCTCCATCGCCACGCCGTAGGGGACGAGCTGCTCACGCGTCAGTGCGTCACGGCGGATAACCCGGCTCGTCTCGTGGGTGGCAGTGTGCAGCCGCTCAATCAGGTTGTGGACACGCTTGGAGTGGGCCGCAGTCTCGCGGCGGTTCTTCGGGTCGAAGAGCAGGTCCTCGTAGCTGGAGTCCAGCCGGTCCTGGCTGGCGTCCTTGAAGCCGTAGGTAAAGCGTGCCCCAGCCAGATGCAGCATCGGCCGGCTCATCTGGCTCGTTGCAAGGTCGATTGCGATGTCAAACTTGTAGGGCGCGCACCTGTCACGGAACTCGATCTGCTGGGCCATGGTCAGCATCCGGGTGCGCTGGTGCCAACTCTCGGCTTGATCCAGCAGTATGATCTCATCGAAAACGTTCAGCGTGCGTGCGAGATCATAATTCGCCAGGCCAACCACGCCCACGATCCTGGCCTCCGGGAAGGTCTCGCGCAGTCGTTGAAGGCCTGGAATGGAAGCGACGAGATCACCGAGTTGGTCCGTTCGTGTGACCAGGATGTTCCGCACCTCCCCGAGCTGGTTGGGCCGCCGGGCTTCGTGGATGGCGCTAGGCAAGGCCGCGATCTGCTCTTCCAGCGATCCCTTCCCGCCTGGCGGTAAATTTATTACGCCGTCAGAATTGGGATGTTCGGCCTCGGAGAGCGGCGGCTCCACCACAAACCACTGGGCCAAGGCCTGATCAGGTTGATGAGCAATCTTAGCCGTGACGTCCAGCCGATAGTGACCCTCGGTAAAGCTGGAGAAATCGTTCCAGATGTTGAAGCTGTACTTATGGATACGGTCTTTCTCAGGCTCGTATTCCAGATAATAGGGGCCCATGGGCGGCCCCCGATGAATCAGAAGGCCGTTGACGTGAGCCTGAATCTCGACGACAGGCGCCTTGGAGATCACGACGCCGCGGATCGCCTCTATGCCACGCACCACAGGCTTGTGGCCCCAATAGGTGATCTGTCCCACGCCGATCTGGCGGAGGTTGATGGCCTCCTCGCTGTAGCGAAGCAACTCTTCGTCAGGTCGGGGCATCAGCTCGGGCGCCATGCGGCCATAGAGCGCCGACAGCTTGAGCTCGTCCGGCCGGCCGTCCGGTTCCAGATCCTCCAGGCGCAACACTCGGTCGAAGGCCACAGCCTCGCGCCGCTCGCCGGCTAAACGCCAGCCGTTGTGATGCAGCGTCTCCAGCTCGTGTTCGGCCATGTCCCAACCCGGGAGGATGCGTACTGCTCGGGCGTAGCTTGCGTGAGCCTCCTCAAGCCGTCCCTGAAGCTTGTAAAAATGCCCGAGCTGCAGAGCCAGATCGGCGTCGTCGGGCATCAACTTGAGCGCTTTGTCATAGTGCCGTTCGGCGGCTGCGGGGTCGCCTGTCTCCTTAAACATGTGCCCGGCCTGGACATGGATCGGCCCGACGTCCGGCTGGAGGCGCAGCGCCTCGTCGTAAAGTTGCGCGGCGACCCCGAACTTGCCTGCGTCACGCGCGGCGTCGGCCCTGCCGATCAGCAGCGTGGCGGGGCTAGGGAAGTCCTGCGCCTCGGCGACAGCCATGGGGCGCCCCCCGGTTGCTGCGGCGAAACGCGCCGCGAGCCGCTGCGAAAGCTGCGCCATATAATCCTATCCTCTCTTGAGTCGACCTTTCGGCCGCGTCCAAGGCGTGTCGCGCTGGCGCCCCGCGTCGGTAAGTACTAAGGAAACAGCGTTTAATGGCTTTTTTGTTGCAAGGCCCCTGGAAACGCAACCCGCCATGACGAGGGGCCATCTTCCCATGCGCCGATCTCGCGCTAGGTAAGCTGCCACAGCGTTTGATCTTTTTTGTCGATATTAGTAAGGTACCACCCGGGCCACGACAGAATCCGTAATCGGTCTACAGCTCGGGCGGTTGGCCGAGTGCTACGAAAGACA
Source organism: uncultured Caulobacteraceae bacterium (assembly GCA_937863535.1). Lineage (GTDB taxonomy): Bacteria > Pseudomonadota > Alphaproteobacteria > Caulobacterales > Caulobacteraceae > CAHJWH01. Next base: position 4,721 of record CALMGB010000367.1, on the reverse strand, counting down.
GCTTGAACGATCTCCCAAACACGATCAACCCTTCATCGAGCGGCCTGTTTGTAAAGATGCCCAGCACGCCTCGGACGCGGCTGGCGCACCGATGAGTTCTGGCAGGAATCGCGTCGCTTTAGTGCGAGATGTTGATCTCGACGATCGCGCCGCGCTCCTGGACGCGGCGGACCAGCTGGCCGACGATGGGGAGCGCGCTGAAGCCCGGCTAATCTATCTTGCGCTTCTGCTTCGCAGCGGGGCGGCTCCGGACGAAGCCGACTGGCGATCGCATATTTGCAAGCGTGCCTATCTGCCCGACTTGGCGGAGGAGCAGAGATCGACTCGAGGTCGGGCCGGTACGGCCGTCGACATTGCCGTTCTGGATATTGCGTCGATCCTGCGCCCGGGTGGCGTTGAAGACGCGGCGGGCGGACGCGTCCAAGGCGCACCCGCGGAGTTGTCGGGAAACTCCCTTGAAGCCGCAGCACTCAGGCTGCTTCAGGCCATCCACCTACCCGGCTCCGGCGCCGCCTTCGCCGAGTTGGGTGAAGCGCTGCAGCAACTGCAAGCTGCGGCACCGCCTCCGCTCAACGACCTTGGACACGCCGCGCTTCGGGCCTATGCTCTGGACGTTTGCGCATTCGTCCTTCCACCGCTTGGTTCGCCCAGCCTAGTGCACGCGCTCACGCGCGCTTCTGCTGCTGGCGTGGGAGCGTTGGGGCTGAGGACGGGGGATCTCGCCCGCAACGGCCGCGAGGCGCTGGCGCTCCTGCAGATGGGGCTGGGCCGACCACTAGCGACGGTGCCCGACGCACGGACGGCGCTGGGCGTGCTGCTCTTGGCCCAACGCGCGCCGCCTTGGCTGCGGCGGCAACTGGTCGACGAGGTCGCCGACCTGGGCCTACGGGCTCCGCTCCGCGCCCTAATGGACGTTGCCTTGCGCGCGCCCGAGCACCGTCGCGACCGCGAGTTCTTGCAGCGGCTGCGTGATGCAGGCCTGGACCTCGGCGACCTGCAGCTCGGCTGGGACGCCCAGCACCTGCTCGCTGAGGGCTGGCGCGAGGACAAAAACGAATGGCAGGCGCTCGCCGACATCGCTGGCTATCGCGGAGATTTCGCCGAGGCTGAACAGCTGTTCGAGAAGGCGCTCGGCCTCGATCCCGAGCTGGAGCACGCCCGCGGGCGCCTGGAGGCGCTCCGGGCCCGCAAGCACTTGCACTTCGCCAACCCGGGCGGCTTCGGCAGCTCGTCGGATCGTCGGCGGCTGCGAGCGCAGCGGGCTGCGACCCCGCTTGCAACAGCCTTCGTGGAGGAGACCCTAACGCTTGAGCGCGCGCGCCTTGGATGTGTCGTGGCGCCCGAAATCGCGCCTGGGCCGTCGCCTCGCCGGTGCTGGATCCCCGACAACGGCCTTCATCTTCGTGGTCTGGAGGCCCGGCGCAAGCGAAGCGTCTGGGGCGAACTTCCCACCCTGCGCGGCGTCGACGCAGTGCGCGGCTTCTACGTCGCCGACCGTCCCATGCGGGAGGTGAGAGTCCAGATTGGCGGCCGTCTGCTGGCCCGTTCCGCGCCCCTGGTCCATCCGGTGGTAGGCGACGATTGTGCACGGTGTAAGAGCGTCTTCAATCTATGGATCGACCTGTCGGGCTTCGCGCCCGGACGCTACGAGCTGACCCTTGATGTGTCAGACGCCGCCTCCCTGGTGCAAACGCACCGTGAGCACGTCGTGATTGAAGCGCCGCCACCGGAGGAGGAGGCGGCCGCCTCTGACGCTGTGGCGCCCCCGCCGACCGACCCCGCCGCATCGCTGGAAGAAACTATCAACGCACGCCCAAGCCAAGTGCGGCCAGCCTGGAGCGGCCTCTTCGACAAAGCTCCGCAGCGCGTCTTGGTGATCCGGGCCGACCAGCTGGGGGACCTCGTCTGCTCCATCCCCGCGCTCCAGCGACTGCGGCAACTCCTGCCGGAGGCGGAGATCACCGGCCTGGTCACCCCCGCGAACGCCGCCCTGGCGCGTAGCCTCAAGCTGTTCGACGACCTGATCGTGGTCGATTTCCGCACCGACCCGGTGGAACGACGGCGACTCATGCCCGTCAAGGACCAGATGGTGCTGCAGGCGGAGCTGCAGGCCCGCCGCTTCGACCTCGCCATCGACCTCGCGGACTATTCTCCATCACGCTACTTGCTGCTGCTTTCCGGCGCCAAACGGCTCTTCGGCATGCAAGGCGGAACCTACGGTTTCCTAGACTTCCAGTTCGAGGCCCGCGCCCGGGATCCCTTCAACGGCTCGGAGGCAGCGTCCCCGTCCAGGAAGATGCTGGCCATGGTCGAGTGGCTCGGCCTGTCCATGGGACGCCAGGGCGGCGTCCTGCGGCGAGACGACCTCAACCCCTCCCGATTGCGCGCCTTCGGCCTCGACGAGCGAAACTATGTCGTTCTGCACACCGGCGCGCGACTGCAGTTCAGCCGTTGGCCGCACTATCCCGCCCTCGCCCGGCTCCTGCTGGAGCGCACGGACTACCAGATCGTCTTCATCAGCGACGAGCCCCTGTCGGCGGCGCGGCTGGGTCCCGGGCTGGTCGGGCACGACCGCTGTCACCTGATCGAGCGCGCATTGCCATTCGACGATCTCGACCTTCTTCTCTCCTATTGCATCGCCTTCGTCGGCAATGACTCTGGACCCAAGCACCTTGCCGCGCTACGCGGTTCGGAAGTTATCAGCCTGCACTGCGCGCGCAACAACTGGAACGAATGGGGACAGGACAACACAGGCGTGATCATCAGCCGCCGGCTCCCATGCGCCGGCTGCCAGGTGCGCGACTATCCCGACGAGTGCGGAAAAGACTATGTCTGCATGAGCGCCATCTCCCCGGAGGAAGTCGCCCAGGCAGCTTTAAACCAGATACAGCTTCAGGCCGCCCAACCGCCGTGACACTCGCCGAGTGGAGCCGTTTAGCGCGACGGAACTTGATTCTTTTAGAGGATGTGCCGCGCTTGGTTGGGTTGGAACGACTGCAGCTTTGCTGCGCCACCCCCTTGAATATGAAAAGTAGGCTGTTGCAGTGCGCCCATACCGCTCTGGAGTGCACTACGTGAGCGTATTGGATTTACGGCGTACCCAGGCTGCTGCTCGATGATCGTACGCTAGCCGTCTGCGATCTCGGAGGGTCGGCCACCAATGCTGAGATCACAGACGCCATAGAGGCCCTCGCCCCCCGTCCCTGCGGAGCACCGCTGATCCGCCTCGGGGCGGGCCCATGGATGGCGGGTATCTCATTGCCGACGATCTTGAGGGCGTGAGCTCATGTTTCTCCCCAGGCAGAAACAACTTCAAACGGTTCAAGGGTAAACTATAATATTACTTTAACATAAGTTGTTTATGTGTGATTTATTCAGCAATGTTGAAAACTTTCAAACCCATTGATCGATGGGGCGCAATTTCTCGGGAAGAAATGGTTGGATATACAGGGAGGCGATCAATCCATCCGCCTGGACGATTGGATGCCTTGAAGTGTGTCAGGCGGTTCTGACCTCATCCTGCAGATGGACATCGAAGGCGCGCCAGGTATAGGAATATATTTAGCAACCTCGCCAAATACGCTTAAGCATTTTTGAATTATAGTTGAAGAGCTGCAAGACCTCGGGCGTTTGAACAAAATATGTTTCTGCATGGTGTCTTCCTGCCGGCTATTCGCCGCTTTACGGAAAGCCACGTCAGTGTGCAAGTTCACGCAAACAACGCTTGTGGGGAGGCCCGCTTCGCCACGGGTCTTGCGGCGCCCGCGGCGGTTGAGGTGACTTTCTTGCTGTGAGACAGACTGCGAGCCAGACCGTCCACCATTGTCCCTTCCCAATGCGCTGGACCAATTGAACGCCTACAGGGCGCCGCCCGTCGCCCTGCGTGGTCCCTGGTCCTGACGTGACGCCCTGAAACTTAGCCAATCGAACGTAGGGTCCGGCCCAACGAAGGGACGGACGGATGAAGCAGTCGAGGTTTAGTGAGGAGCAGATCAAAAGCGGTGACGCCCGCCGTGCATCGGGAGGCTGCAGCGCATCTGCAGTCCGCCTACGAGATGAGCGAGCGGCGGGCGTGCCGGGTGCTCGGCGTGGACCGGAGCAGCGTTCGCTATGAGGCCGCCAGGCCTGACGACGGCGCCCTGAGAGATCGGCTGAAGGCGCTGGCCGCCGAGCGGCGGCGGTTCGGCTACAGGCGGCTGCACGTGCTGCTCCGGCGCGACGGTCATGCGGTGAACCGGAAGCGGGTCCAGCGCCTGTATCGCGAGGAAAAACTGACCGTGCGCCGTCGTGGCGGGCGCAAGCGGGCCATGGGAACGCGGCGGCCCATGGAGGCGGCGCTGGCGGCGAACCAGTGCTGGAGCCTGGACTTCGTCTCTGATCAGATGACCGACGGCCGGCGGTTCCGCATCCTGACCGTGGTCGACAACTGCACACGCGAACGCTCTCGCTGGGGGTGGCTGCCTCGATCTCCGGCCTGCGGGTCGCTCGCGAGCTCGATGCAATCATCCGCTGGCGTGGGCGACCCAAGACCATGGTCAGCGACAACGGAACGGAGCTGACCTCCAACGCGATCCTGACCTAGGCTGATCAGACGAAGGTCGGCTGGCACTACATCGCACCCGGCAAGCCCCAGCAGAACGGCTACAACGAGAGCTTTAACGGCCGCCTGGTCTGACCCCCGCGAAGTGATCCACCCACATTGAGGGCTGCGGCCCGAGGAG
>CALMGB010000366.1 GCA_937863535.1 uncultured Caulobacteraceae bacterium | reverse complement strand
GAGAGAAGCCGGTCTTCCGACAGGGAAGGGGGCGTCCCAGTCCGGCGCTCGGTATCCAGCACGTCAGTCGGCCCTTACAAGCTCTCGAGGCCCGGATGTAGCACGTTCTTCCCTCCCCCTGCGAAGCGGGGGAGGATTTCATCAGGCGAACCGCCACGCCTCCTCCGCGGCGCGGCGGAGCGCGCGGGACTTGTGCAGGGTCTCTTCGTACTCGGCGTCCGGATCGCTGTCGGCGACCACGCCACCGCCGGCCTGGACATACATCATGCCGTCCTTGAAGAGCGCGGTGCGCAGCACGATGCAGGTGTCCACCTGGCCTGTGGCGGAGACGTAGCCGGCGGCGCCCGCATAGGCCATGCCGCGCTTCTCGGTCTCCAGCTCGTCGATGATCTGCATGGCCCGCACCTTGGGCGCGCCGGACAGCGTGCCGGCCGGCAGCGCGGTCAGGATCACGTCCACCGGGTCGGGCGAGCCGGAGACGTCGCCCTCCACGTTGGAGACGATGTGCATGACGTGGCTGTAGCGCTCCACCTTGAAGCTCTCCGTCACCCGCACCCGCGGCGCGCCGGAGGGCGGGACGTTACGGCCCTCGTCGCCGAGCTTGACGATCCGGCCGACGTCGTTCCTGCCGAGGTCGAGCAGCATCAGGTGCTCGGACCGCTCCTTGGGGTCGGCCAGCAGCTCGCGCTCCAGCGCCTGGTCCTGCTCGGGCGTCGCGCCGCGGGGCCGGGTGCCGGCTATGGGCCGGATCACGGCCTTGCCGTCGCGCAGGCGGACCAGGATTTCGGGGCTGGACCCTGCGAGCTGGAAGTCGCCGAAGTCGAGGAAGAACAGGAAGGGCGAGGGGTTCAGCCGACGGAGCGCCCGATAGCAGGCGAAGGGTGGCAGCTCGAAGGGGGCGCGGAAGCGGTGGCTCGGCACCACCTGGAAGATGTCTCCGGCCTCGATGTAGCGCTGGGCCCGCTCCACCACCCGGATATAGTCGTCGCGGGTCACGGGGGACACGAGAGGCTCGGCGGCCTGAACGAGATCGCCGGCCGTACGGGACGGGAGTGGCGCGGCGAGGCGCGCCTGCACCGCCGCCAAGCGCTCCACGGCCGCCGCGTGGGCCGCCCCTGCCGTTCGGCCATCGGGGCGCACCGGCGTGATCAGGATGATCTCCTGGGCGATGCCGTCGAACACGGCGACAATCGAGGGGCGGGTCATCACCGCGTCCGGCAGGCCCAGGGGGTCCGGCTTGGCGATCCCGATCGGCTCGGCCAGACGGATCATGTCGTAGCCCAGCGCGCCGAACAGGCCTGCGGCCATGGGCGGCAGTTCCGCGGGAAGATCGATGCGGGCGGCCTCTAGAGTGGCGCGGAGCGACGCCAGGGTCGGCTTTTCTTCAGGTGTATAGGCGCCGCGCGCCACCGCTTCGCCCCGCGCGACTTCCGCCCGCTCGCCATGGCAGCGCCAGACCAGGTCGGGATCGAGCGTGATCACCGAATAGCGGCCGCGCCAGGCGCCACCCTCCACCGACTCGAAGAGAAAGGCGAAGGGCCGGCCGAGGCCGATCTTCAGATAGGCCGAGACGGGGGTTTCCAGGTCGTCGACCACGCGCCGCCAGACCACCTGAGGCCGCCCGGCGGCGTAAGCGGTGGCGAACTCGGCAGGCGCGGGCCCGGACTCCATGACCGGCAGCCTACTGGCCTGCGCCGGCGCCCTGATCGCCGCCGAGCGCCTGGCGGGCCTTGGCATAGTCCACCTTGGGCTTGATGATGTCGCGCGCGCCGTTGCGGACAGCCGCGGCGAAGTCCTGCACCATGCCCTGGGTGGCCGCCTGGCGCTGGTCGGCGGCGGCCTGAGCCGCGGTCCGCGCCGTGGCCGGAACCACCGCCGTCAGCTTGGCGATCACAACCCCGATCTTCAGGTCGGGCCCGGTGACCACATCGCCAGGCTTGGCCAGGAAGACGTGGGAGAGCAGCTCGTTGCTGTAGGTCTTGCCGGCCGCGGCGCGCAGAACGTCGTCGGCCTGGGCGACGGTGGCCTGGTTGGCGCTGGCCGCGGCCTGGAGCGCCTGGCCCTTGCTGACCGCGGAGGCGATTCCGTCGGCCTTGGCCTGAAGGCGCTTCAGCAGGTCCTGCTGCATCATGAAGCGGGTCAGAAGCGGGCGGACCTCGTCCAGCGCCGGCGGGGAGGGGGCGATCACCTTCTCCAGGCGGAGCGCCGCGTACTCGCCCTGGCCGAGGTCGATGATGTCGCTGTCCTGGCCGGGCTGGAGCGCGAAGCCGGCCTGCAGCAGCTTGGGCGGGATGCCCACCTTCTGGCGCTGCAGCGTCGTGGACTGGGCGGTGACCGGGGGCAGGGTGGTCATCGTGGCGCCGGCCGCCTTGGCGGCATCGATCAGGTTGGAGCCGCCGGAGCGGGCGTCTTCATACTTCTGCACCTGCTTGGTTATGGCGGCCTGAGCGGTCGCGGTCTTCACCTGCTGCTCGATGCGGGAGCGCGCCTCGTCGAGCGTCGCCACGTGGCCGGGGGTGACCTTGGAGACCTTCAGGACCGCCAGGCCGAAGTCGCCCTGCACCGGCCCCTGCACCTGGCCGGCGCTCATGGCGAAGGCCGCGTCCGACAGCTTCCTGTCGGCCACGGCCGTCTTCGGGCTGTCGTTATAGACGATGGGCTGGACGTGGAGGCTGGCGGCCACCGCCTGCGGGTCCTCGCCCTTGTTCAGCCGGGCGGCCACCGCCTGGCCCTGGCCAGCGTCGCGCACGGGCACCTCGACCAGGGAGCGCTTCTCCGGCAGCGACAGCGAGTCCTTCTCGAAATCGAAGCGCTTCTGCACCAGAGCCGGATCGGCTGTGGTCTTCGCTGTCATCGCCTGGCTGGAGAAGGCGGCCACGGTGAAGATGCGACTCTCCGGCCGCATCAGCTGGGCGGCGTTCTGCTTGATGAAGCCGTTCATGGCCGCGTCCGTTGGCTGGGCCGGCGCGGGCACGGCGGTGGCCGGCAGGACAAAGTAGTCGAAGGTGCGGCCCTCGCCGGCATAGGCGGCCTGGAGCGCCGAGAACAGCAACGGTGCGCGCAAGCCTGCGGCCACGCCGGAGACGAACTGGGTCTGGGCCAGCTCGTCGCGCAGCACGCCTTCGAACTCCGCATCGGTCATGCCGATCTGCTGGACGAAGGCCTCGTAGGCTTGGCGGTCGAAGCGGCCGGAGACGGCGTTGAAGAAGCGGGGCGCCTTGGCGATCTCCGCCACGATCTGCTTGTCGCCCGGGCGGATGCCGATCCGGTCGATATAGGCGGCGAGCGCTTCGTCGGCGGCGATGGCGTCGGCCACCTGATGGTCGATGTTGTGGGAGAGGGCGTCCTGCACCGTCACGGTCTGGCCGGACTGCTGGGCGTACTGCTTCAGCTCGTCCTGGAACATCTGGCGGAAGCGTGCGGAGCTGATGGTGCGCGGGCCCGCGGTGATCACCGCATCGCTGGCCACACCGTTCCGGAACACGTCGCGGATGCCCCAGATCAGGAAGCTGCCCGCCAGCACCGCCAGCAGCAGCTTGGCGACGGGCGTCTTGGCGAAGGTGCGGAACTGGGTGAGCATCGAGGAGGGCAGCCTTTGGAAGAACCGCTCCGTGCGCTTGATCTCAAGACGTGCGAAGCCGGCTCGCAGGCGAACGCCTGCGAGGCCAACCCGCCCTATAGGGGCCAGCACGCCGCGCGGGCAAGGGCGAGCGGCCGGCCGCGTCGAGATGACGTCGCGTCCTCAAGGCTTCACACCTTCACCACCTTGGCTTAGGCGCAGTGTCGGACATGAGGGGAGCGGACGACTTGAGCCAACCGGCGCGCCTGGTCGCGGGCAACTGGAAGATGAACGGCGCCTCGGGCGCGCTGCGAGAGGCGCACGCCCTGGCCGAGGCCCTGAGCCAGGCGCCTGCGGCCTGCCGGGTGGCGCTGTTCCCGCCAGCACTGCTGATCCACCGCATGGCGGAGCAGGTGGCGGGATCGAGCGTGCAGGTGGGGGCGCAGGACTGTCACGCCGAGTCGGACGGCGCCTACACCGGCGATCTCAGCGCCGAGATGCTGCACGAGGCGGGTGCGCGGCTGGTGATCCTGGGCCACTCGGAGCGCCGCACCGGCTATCGCGAGAGCGACGCCGACGTGACGGCGAAGGTGGAGGCGGCGCTCCGCGGCGGCCTGGAGCCGGTGGTCTGCGTGGGCGAGACCCTGGAGCAGCGCGACGCCGGCCGGGCGCTGGATGTGGTGGCGGTGCAGCTGCAGGGCTCGCTGCCGGACAGCCTGGACGGCCACCCGTTCGCCGTCGCCTACGAGCCGATCTGGGCGATCGGCACGGGTCGCACGCCGACGGTGGAGCAGGTGGAGGTCGTCCACGGGCGCATCCACGCGCTGCTCGCCGCCCGCTTCGCCAGCGGCGCGGCGATCCCTGTGCTCTACGGCGGCTCGGTGAAGCCCTCCAACGCCGCCGAGTTGCTGCACGCCAGGGGCGTGGATGGGGCGCTGGTCGGCGGCGCCTCCCTCAAGGCCGCCGACTTCCTACCGATCGTCCGCGCGGCGTAGGTTAGCTTCCTCCCCCGGGCTTTGCAGGGGAGGAGGAACTTCACCCCTTCGCTTTCTCGAAGGCCGCGCTGATGATCAGGCGGGTGTCGTCGCCCACCAGGGGCACGTACTTGACCACGCCGAACTCGCTGCGCTTGACCACGCCGCTGACCTCGAAGCCCGTGGTGTAGTTGTGGTCCAGCGGGTTGACGCCCGCGCCGTTGAAGTGGGCGTGCAGCACCACCGGCCGGGTCACCCCGTGCAGGGTCAGGGCGCCCGCCACTTCCGCATCGCTCGGGCCGGTCATCGTGATGTGGGTGGAGTGGAACATGGCGGTGGGGAAGCGGCCCGCGTCCAGCCAGTCAGGGCTGCGCAGTTCGTCGTCCAGCTTGGCGTTGGTGGTTGAGACGCCGGCGATCGGCACGGCGACGTCCAGCCGGCTGGCGTCTGGGTGAGCGGGGTCGAGCAGCAGCTGGCCCGAGGCGCCGGAGAAGTCGCCGTACCAGGTGGTGAAGCCCATGTGGGAGATGCTGAACACCACCCGCGTGTGCGAGGGCTCGATCACGTAGGCGCCCGGCTTCACCGCCGCTGGGTCCGGGTTGGCGGGACCCTGGGCCAGGGCGGCGGGCGCCAGGGCCGGGCCGGCCAGGGCGAAGGTGAGGCAGGCCGACAGCGCGGCGTGACGGAAGGACATGATCGAGAAATCCTGGAGGACGTTGGCGCAGACGGTGTCGGCTCAGCGCTTCTAGCACGCTCAATACCATATGCAACGGGCGGGGTTACAGTTTAGGCTTCAGCCAGAGGCCGGTCTGGCGCGTGGGGCCGGGCGGTGCTAAGTGCCGGCTTGATCCGGCGCGCGCCCGCGCCGGTCACGCCCGCCAACATCGAAGACTGCATTCCCGCCATGCTGCTCGGCTCATTGCTCGTATTATTGGTGCTGGTGTGCGTCGCGCTCGGCACGGTGATCCTGCTGCAGCGTTCCGAGGGCGGGGCGCTGGGCATGGGCGGCGGCCCGTCGGGCTTCATGACAGCGCGTGGCGCGGGCGATCTGCTGACCCGTACCACCGCCGTCCTGGCGGCCGTCTTCTTCGGGCTCTGCCTGCTGCTGACCATACTGTCCGGGCGCATGCACGCGGGCGGCTCGGTGGTCGACCGGCTGAAGGTCGACAACATGAACCCCAACGACCTGAATCGCGCCATGCGGCCCACCGCGCCGGCCTCGACCACCACTCCAGCCGCCGCTGCGGCCGGCGGCAGTGCGGCGAATATCGGCGTGGTGACGCCGGCTCCGGGCGCAGCCACGCCGGCGAACCCATCTACGGGCGCGAGCTTCGAGGCGCCTCGGCCTGAGGTGCACACCGCGCCGGCCGTCAGGCCCACCGCGCCGCCGACCGCCGCCGACAGCGGCGCCAACCGCCGCTCGTCCAGCCTGCTCGGCGTGCAGACCGCCCCGCAGTCCACCCCGACGGTCGCGCCGCTCGCCCACCCGTTCCCGGC